>CAVYXS010000303.1:0-13405 GCA_963772205.1 uncultured cyanobacterium | reverse complement strand
TAAAGCACAAGAAATCTACATTGTCACATCTGGTGAAATGATGGCGATGTACGCTGCTAACAACATCGCTCGTGGTGTTCTTAAGTATGCTCACACAGGTGGTGTGCGCTTGGCGGGTCTGATTTGTAACAGCCGCAACGTTGACAGAGAAATCGAACTGATCGAAACTCTGGCAAAACGCTTAAATACCCACATGATTCATTACGTACCTCGCGACAACATTGTTCAACACGCTGAGTTGCGTCGAATGACAGTGAACGAGTACGCACCTGACAGCAAACAAGGTAACGAATACCGGACATTAGCCAATAAAGTCATCAATAACAAGAATCTGACTATTCCTACACCCATTGAAATGGAAGAGTTGGAAGATTTGTTGATTGAATTCGGTATTCTCGAAAGCGAAGAAAATGCTGCAAAAATGATTAGCACACACGCCGAAAGTAGTGTTAAGTAGATAATCTCACAGGGTGGGTTACAGACTCACCCTGCCTCAATTTTGGCGATCCATAAAAACTTACCCCCACAAGGAGGGATATTTTTTTACGCCGACCTGGCTGGAAAATATTGCTATTGTACTTAGCTGAGTGACTTCCAAGAAATAAATTGTTCAATTTTGTGGGACTGGCTCTCCAGCCCGCCCTTATCTAGTACAGGCTAGAGAGCCAGTCCCACAAGAAATAATTTGGGTATTTTTTTATTTGGCAGCCCCTGATCCATTGCTTATATAACGTTATATAACAATTTTTCTAACTTCCTCCCTAAAAGTTGACAGTTGTGTAATCATGGTATGTGAGAGTTAATTCGGTGACCTCGTTTGTTTTTAGTCTTGACAGGTTTTTTGTTTTTGGTATTTACAGACTTTTCTCCGAAATTTAAATCTCTACACATCTATGATTTCGGAGACAATCTATGTCAGTTTATGTAGGAAATCTTTCTTACGAAGTTACAGAAGAGAGTCTGAATCAAGTTTTTGCAGAATATGGTACTGTAAAACGGGTTCAGCTACCTACAGATCGTGAAACAGGTCGTTTACGCGGCTTTGGTTTCGTGGAAATGGGTACAGAAGCAGAAGAAAATGCTGCTATTGAAGCTCTCGATGGCGCTGAGTGGATGGGACGTGACTTAAAAGTCAATAAAGCTAAACCCAAGGAAGATAGAGGTTCCTTTGGTGGTGGCGGCGGCGGGCGCGGTGGTTACGGCGGCGGCGGCGGTGGCGGTGGACGCAATCGTTATTAAGCTTGACAAATTTAGCTCTTTGAGCTAATGCATTAATCTAGAAAATTAAATTTTATCTAGCAGTGGCTCAAGTATTATTGCTTGAGCCTTTTTGATTCAATATTTAGACTGCGGATCAGAATTTAAGCTTTAGCTTGAAAAACCAAAACCTATTATCTGGAGTTTGCATGACAAACTTAGCTTTTCCTGTCCAATCTGCTGTCCTCATGACTATTATTGGTGAGACAGTACTCAAAGAACGGATTCTTAAGCTGTTAAAAAGCCATAATGTAAGTGGTTACACCATTAGTGAGGCACAGGGTGAGGGCGGACATGGAAGACGCCTAGGAGACTTGGCAGGCTACAATACTAACATTGAAATCAAGACTATTGTATCACTAGAAGTTTCTGATGCTATATTTTGGGCATTGAAAGAGACGCAGGGTAATCACGCCTTAATTGCCTTTCGACACAATGTAGAAGCCTTATATTAATTAATCATCAGTTTTGATGGTTTGTTTGTAGTTGCGCTTAAGCGCTTAAGCGCAAGTATGAACAAATCAATTCACCTATCAGAATTAAATCAATAATGCTTGGTATGTAGTCAGCGATTTATCGCTTGTTGAGGCATTTATTCCTCAACAAAGACAGGACTAAAGTCCTGACTACATACCAAGATCTAAGCTATGGTTACATCTGGAGACAAATAAACATCCTGAATGGTGTGAAACAGTTTCACCCCTTCATCAAACGGACGCTGGAACGCTTTTCTTCCCGTAATTAATCCCGTACCACCAGCGCGTTTATTAATTACAGCCGTGCGAACTGCTTCTGCAAAGTCATTTTTACCAGAAGCGCCACCAGAATTAATTAAACCCGCACGTCCACAATAGCAATTTAGCACTTGGTAACGAGTCAAATCAATTGGGTGATCGGTGGTTAATTCTGTATAAACTCGCTCATCAGTTTTGCCGTAGCTTTTACCAGTGGCTTTGGTTACAGCAGCGTAACCATGATTATTTTCTGGCAATTTTTGTTTAATAATGTCGGCTTCAATTGTCACACCCAAATGATTCGCCTGTCCAGTAAGGTCTGCAGACACGTGATAATCTTGATCTTGTTTAAAAGCGTTGTTTCGCAGATAGCACCAAAGAATAGTTACCAGTCCTAATTCATGGGCACGTTTAAAAGCTTTGCTGATTTCCTGAATTTGTCTGGTAGAGTGTTCCGAGCCAAAATAAATTGTTGCTCCGATAGCCACAGCACCCAAATTCCAAGCTTGTTCCACATCTGCAAATAATATTTGGTCAAATTGATTGGGATATGTCAATAATTCGTTGTGATTAATTTTGACAATCAACGGGATTTTATGAGCATATTTCCGCGAAATACTGCCCAAAACACCCAAAGTTGTCGCCACAGCATTACAACCACCAGCGATCGCCAACTTGACAATATTTTCCGGGTCAAAGTAAATAGGATTAGGCGCAAAAGATGCCCCAGCCGAGTGTTCAATACCTTGGTCTACTGGTAAAATCGACAGATAGCCAGTATTTGCTAGCCGACCAGTAGAGTAAAGTTGTTGGAGATTACGCAATACTTGCGGATGGCGATCGCTATTTAGCCAAACACGATCAATAAAATCTGCACCTGGTAAATGCAATAAGTCTTGAGAAACCTTAGCCTTGTAGGTAAGCAGGTCTTCTGCCTCTTTCCCTAGCAAGGATGTGATAAAATTACCTTCTTTGAGCGTTGCAGTCATGGTTTTTTCCTCAAAAATTGAGTAAATGACCTTACCTTTAAACTCGTCTATTTCTCTTACTTTGTAAACTGGTTGTGCATTCAAGAGCCTGTATCTTCCACTAATATAGCAATTGCTTCAACTCAGTAGGCTGGGCATTGCCCACCGGATCATGGTTTAAGGTTTCTGATACGATAAAACTTAAATATATACCCCCCAAAAGTGCGTGTCAAAACCCCCACAGTCTTACAAATGGAAGCCGTCGAATGTGGTGCAGCTTCCTTAGCGATTATTCTCGCCTACTATAATCGCATTGTCCCCTTAGCCGAACTCCGCATTGAGTGCGGGGTTTCCCGTGATGGTAGCAAAGCCTCGAATGTGATTCTGGCTGCTAGACGCTACGGAATGCAAGCTGATGGCTTTAAAGCAGAACATCTAGAACAACTCCAAGAAGTATCTCCCCCCTACATCGTCTTTTGGGAATTCAATCACTTCCTAGTGGTGGAAGGATTGAGCAAACATTGGGTATTCCTCAATGATCCCGCAACCGGTCCCCGCAGAGTCTCCTGGGAAGAATTTGACGAAAAGTTTACCGGGGTTGTCCTCGTAATGGAACCCGGAGATGATTTTTCCGCAGGGGGACGTAAACCCAGCGTCATTTCAGGGTTAATAGACCGTTTACGGGGTTCTGTTAGTGCAATTATCTACTGTATTTTGGCAGGATTTTTGTTAGTGCTGCCAGGATTAGCAATTCCCGTATTTAGTCAGGTGTTTGTGGATCAGGTGTTGGTGGAAAATCGCACCGAATGGCTGCGTCCCCTAATTTTGGGAATGTTCCTCACCACTGTGTTTCAAGCACTACTAACACTGTTGCGACTACGCTATTTGCGAAAGCTGAGGATTAAGCTAGCGGTGGAAATGTCCGCTCGCTTTATGTGGCATATCCTGAGATTACCTGTTAAATTTTATGCCCAAAGATATGCCGGAGAAGTTAGTAACCGCGTCAGTTTCAATAATAAAGTAGCTCAGGTGCTGTCTGGGCAATTGGCTACTACAGTTATTGATGCAGTGATGATATTATTCTACGCTGCGGTGATGTTTGCCTATGACGGGGTACTGACATTAATAGGTATCTGTTTTGCCGCCATCAATGGGTTGGCTTTGCAGTGGGTAGCCAGACGGCGGGTGGATGCGAATATCCGCTTAGTCCAAGATTGGGGGAAAGCTGCGGGGGTGGGTATTGCAGCCCTTCAGGGTATAGAAACCTTAAAAGCATCGGCTTTGGAATTAGATTTCTTTTCCCGATGGTCTGGTTATTATGCCAAAGCCGCAACCTCTCAGCAAGAGCTGGAAGTTACAAACCAGATGTTGGGAGTTGTGCCGATATTACTCACCTCTTTAACCTCGATGTTAATCTTGGTAGTTGGGGGTTGGCGGATAATGGATGGAAATCTCAGTATTGGGATGTTGGTAGCATTTCAGAGTTTGATGTTGAGTTTTCAGCAGCCTGTTAATACCTTGGTAGATTTTGGCACTACCCTCCAGGAATTAGAAGCAGATTTGAATCGTTTAGATGATGTGTTGGGTAATTCCCTTGATGTGGAAGTGGAAAAATTAGAAGAAATCCCAAATCCCAAATCCCCAATCTCACATCTCAAAGGTTATCTAGAATTACGCAATGTCACCTTTGGTTACTCCCATGTAGACCCACCTTTGATTGAGAACTTCAGTTTATCATTGCAACCGGGACAGCGAGTAGCTTTGGTGGGTGCAAGTGGTTCGGGGAAATCTACCCTGGCTAAACTTATCTGTGGACTTTATCAACCTTGGGAAGGGGAAATTCTCTTGGATGGGACTCCCAGAAGAGAAATCCCGCGAGAGGTGTTGGCGAGTTCTCTGTCGTTGGTGGAACAGGATATATTTCTATTTGGCGGCACAGTGCGGGATAATTTGACGTTATGGAATGGGACAATTCCCGATGAGCAAATTATCAAGGCGTGTCGAGATGCGGCTATCCATGAAACTGTAATGGCGATTGCTGGGGGATATGACGGGGAATTGTTGGAGGGGGGTGTTAATTTAAGTGGGGGACAACGCCAGAGATTAGAAATTGCTCGTGCTTTGGTGAAGAATCCGGCAATTTTGGTGATGGATGAGGCGACATCTGCGTTAGATACCCAAACAGAACAAATTATTGGGGAAAATCTACGTCAGCGCAACTGTAGTTGTATTTTGGTAGCGCACCGCTTGAGTACAATTCGGGATTGTGATGAGATTATTGTTTTAGAACAAGGAAAAGTGGTGCAGCGCGGTACTCACGAGGAATTGTGGGAACTAGGGGGAGAATATGAGAGGTTGATTCGTTCTGAGGAAGGATAGCTCAATCGAAAAAAATGCGGCTTCTTCTTCCGCAGGATAGATGTAATGAGATGTTTAAAATACTAGGATTTGGGTATAAAACGCAAACTTTACATCATTACTTCATTACCCGCAATAGCAACGTAATCTCCTAAAACCCTGGGATTGCTTTCCTAAACTGCGTTCCAGTCGCCATAACAAATTCTGTTTGCGTAACTCCTGAAATATACAAATCTGCAAGTGAGCAGAAGTTAGAGAATTTCATGAAAAATCAAATAAAAAAATGGGAATCCCCATCAACATCTGTTTCTATTCCCTCAGAATCTCTCCAAACTCTCATTGTCCGAATTAGACAAAGTGTCTGGAGGAGGTTATCTGATTAGTTATTCATCGTCTACTAGTATAAATGGCAAGACAACCTGTTATTCATACGGGAATAATAATGGTGTTATAACCATTAGCAGAGTGTGTTAAGCGATGCTGTCCATGAACTAATAGAGACTGCCAAATAAAAAACATCCAACTGTTTTGACCCCTACCAGTAGCTTATACTGTTTCACTTTAATTATGATACAAATACGTTGGTAGGGGCACGGCAATGCCGTGCCCTTACGCGCAATCTATATGTATCAGCGTTTTGGTGAAATGGTATTACTTCCCCAGTGGCACTGGTTGGGGTATTATTTTTTGTTTTGGTTTATACCTGAGCAAAATCCCTGACGCTATAGCGGTTCTCAATTGAATGATGTACAAGAACCCCACCCCCAACCCCCTCCCCGCAAGCGAGGAGCTTGCTCTGATGTACCTCACTAGACTGGAAAACGCTATAGCTAAATATCCTGTAAATAGCAAGTAAATATGAGTTCAATGTTTACTGAAACATTTTTTAATACATCAATATTAGTAGGCATCATTTTTGTAATCACTGGTGTTGCCAAAATCATAGAACCTTGGAAATTTATTGACCATATTGCCAAGCTCAACGTTTTACCACCCCAGTTAATTAGATGGGTAGCCCTAACATTTACTGCCATTGAAACTGCTTTAGGAGTAGCTCTAATTTTAGGAGTGTTTCCATCAGTAATAATTCCTGTGAGCATTCTATTATTAATTGGGCTAACGATTATCACCTGGTGGGGTACTTCTACAGGGCGTACCGAGGACTGTGGCTGTTATAATGGTTGGTTGGATGTGACTCCCACCCAATCAATTATTCTCAATATTGTTTATATTGTTCTATTAATATTGGCTGCTATTTTTGGCAACTATCAACCTACGGTTTTGTGGCAGTGGATGCTAGTATTAGCAACTCTAGTGACTAGTGGTGCTTTAGCTTCTGGTTCTTATGAATTTTTGTTCAACAATTCTCGCCCCTATATTGATTTAACTCCACTTCAAACAAACCGGACTTGGAAACCGGAATGGTTAGATGAAGACTCAGATTCAACATTAATGTCTGGTTCCAAGTTAGTAGTTTTTTTAAGTACTAAATGTCCCGCTTGTAAGAACTGGTTGAATGTTCTCAAGGTGGTTCACTATCGAGATGACTTACCAGAAGTGATCGGGACGATTTCGTTAAGCACAATTGAAGAAGGGCAAGATTTTGTAGATGGCTATGGGTTAAACTATCCCATAGTAGAAATGGAACAAAAGCAACATCAAAAGCTAGGAATCAGTTTTTTTCCTACAGCTATTCTCTTGGAAGATGGAGTGATTAAGGATAAATGGCTCGGTGTGATTCCGGATTACTTTATTGAGCGCATTCGTCAGGGCGATATGAGTTATCCTTCATGATAAAATCAAGAGTCCCATGACAGAAAAAGCCCTACGGGAACTCGCATCAATTCTCAATCCCACCAACCATATTCCCCAAGGAGAAACCCCCCTATTAATTGCTGTGGGTGCTGTGGGGAAAGCATTGGGGATAAACATTCGTCCTGACGCCAAATCCGAAAATTCCCGCACCTTAGAAGGAATCGCCCGCGCTTCCGGTTTCCGCACCCGTCGAGTCACCCTCACTCCCAACTGGTGGAAAACAGATTGTGGTTCCCTCCTGGCTTTTACTAAGGAAGAAAATCAACCCGTTGCCCTCCTCAGAGTTAAAGCCACCAAATATGAGATACTTGACCCAGTAGAGTTGACACGCACTCCCCTCAACCGCCACACCGCAGCCCGACTCTCGCCGATAGCCTATACCTTTTATCGCCCTTTCCCAGATAAAGAAATCACACCCCTGGATATCCTGCAATTTACCCTCAAAGGTCATACTGCAGACTTAGTGAAAATCATCTTGGTGGGAGTTGTTGCAACTTTGTTTGGTATGTTCACGCCGCAAATCACAGGTATCCTCATCGACTATGCAATACCTGACGCTAAACGTCAATTATTAATCCAAATGGGTTTGGGATTGTTAGCGGCTAGCTTTGGGGTGATGATATTCCAACTGGCTCAAAGCTTTGCCATTTTGAGATTGGAAACTCAAGTCAGTTATGATACTCAAGCTGCTGTATGGGATCGACTCCTCAAACTCAAACCTGATTTTTTTCGCCAATATTCCACAGGGGATCTATATAACCGCGTCTCTGCGATTACTCAGATTCGAGATAAACTTAGCGGTAGCATTTTGCGAATTTTGTTTACCAGTTTATTTTCCCTGCTCAATCTGGGGCTATTGATAGTCTACAGTTTTCCTCTGGCATTAGTGGCAATTGTCATAGCTTTGGTGGCAGTAATTGTTACTACTATATCTGGTATAATTACAAGGCAGAAAATGCGTCCCTTACAGCAGCTTTCCGGAGAAATCTTTGGACTGACGGTGCAGTTAATTGGTGGAGTCTCCAAACTGCGCGTGGCTGCGGCTGAATCAGAGGCGTTTGCTTGCTGGGCGAAAAAATACACTCAACAAGTAAAACTGATGTTGAGTACCCAGTTAGTGGAAGATTTACTCACGGCATTTAATGTTATGCTGCCACCAGTCAGTTCTATGCTGCTGTTTGGCTTGACTGTGGCTTTAATTGGACAGTCTACGGGACAAGCAGGATTATCTACTGGTACATTTCTGGCGTTTGATACAGCTTTTGGGACATTTATCGCCAGCGCCACCCGATTAAGCAATACCCTGATTGATATCTTAGAAATCACGATTTTATGGGAACGCGCCCAACCAATTTTACAGACGAAAACAGAAGTTGACGCTCACAAGTACCATCCCGGCAGGCTTTCTGGTCAATTTAAATTAGACCAAGTTTGCTTCCGTTACCGCCAGAATAGTCCCTTAGTTTTAGATGGTATCACTTTGGAGGCGAAAGCAGGAGAATTTATTGCCATTGTCGGGACATCTGGGAGTGGTAAATCTACCATCGTTAGGTTGCTGTTGGGATTTGAAACCCCAGAAGCGGGAACCATATCCTATGATGGCAGGGATTTGTCAGGTTTGGATATTGCCGCAGTACGGCGACAGTTAGGGGTAGTGCTGCAAAATGGGCGAATTATGAGTGGTTCGATTTGGGAGAATATTGCTTCTGGTGCCATTGTCACCCAAGATGAAGCGTGGGAAGCGTTGCAGATGGCGAGATTAGCTGATGATATTGAAGCAATGCCGATGGGGATACATAGTATTATTTCTGAAGGAGGCGGTAATCTTTCAGGGGGGCAGCGACAACGGTTATTTATCGCCCGTGCTTTGGTAAATAAACCGCAGATTTTGTTGTTTGATGAGGCGACTTCGGCGTTGGATAATCGCACGCAAGGGATTGTGACTCACAGTTTAGAACAATTAGGGGTGACTCGTGTAGTAATTGCCCATCGGTTGAGTACTATTCAAAATGCAGATAGGATTTATGTCATGCAAGCTGGGAAAATAGTCCAGCAGGGGAGTTTTGACGAATTGGCGGCGGTTCCGGGGTTATTTGCTGATTTAATGGCGCGACAGATGGTAGAAAGCTAGTCTTGGTGAAGAAATTCGTAGTAAGGACTTTAGTCCTTAAATGCGATCGCGCACATTTTAACTTTTGCGACTGACAAACTAACTTTCTGGCTCAGATTTTAACTTTTGCGACTGACAAACTAACTTTCTGACTCAGATTTTAACTTTTGCGACTGACAAACTAACTTTCTGACTCAGATTTTAACTTTTGCGACTGGCAAACTAACTTTCTGACAAGGCTAATCAATGTCTGAGACCAAAAACGCAGTATCTTTCGTCAACAAGCACTAAATCGCTTATCTTCCCCAGAACGGCTAGATAAGTTAATGCAAGTAATTAGCCCCACCGATTGGCTACCCTTGAGTGCATTGGCTATTTTCGGCATTTTAGGTGTACTCTGGAGCATATTTGGCAACATTCCCATCACAGTCACAGGTAAGGGAGTGCTAATTAGTTCCCGTCGGCTGGTGCAGTTTCAATCCCCCATATCTGGACAGTTGCAATCATTCAATGTTAGGGGTGGACAATGTGTAAAAAAGGGTGACATCCTGGGAATCATCGACCCTTCAGATAAAAAACAGCAGTTACAACAACAACGGGATAAACTCGCTCAATTAAACCAACAAGCACAAAAAACTACTTTATTGCGACAACAACAAACCCAGCTAGAAACAGCAGCAATTATTGCTGAACGCACAAGTTTAAAACAACGGTTGCAAGATACGCAAAAATTGATTCCCCGCATCAAGGATGAAGGATTAAATTCAATTTCTCAACAGCGTCGCAGTCTCCAACAAAAGCTCAAAGATGCAGAAGAATTAACTCCCATACTAGAAAAACGACTCAGCAAGCAACGAGAATTGCAGAAAGAAGGCGCAATTTCTGGAGAACAGGTTTTACAAGCAGAACAAGAATACCGACAAATCCATGAGAATATATCGGCGACTCAAGCGCAGTTACAGCAGTTGCGAGTACAGGAAACGGAACTACAACAAAAAAATTTAGAAAATCTCAATAATATTACTCAAACTAACACTGAGTTAGAAAAATTGAACACTAGTAGTAAACAACTCGAACAGAATAATCTCCAAGCTACAAATACCGCTAAAAATCAAATTCAGGAAGTACAGCAAGGAATCGCCCGGTTGCAAAAGGAAGTCGCAGACAACAGCACTATTAAAAGTCCCCACGCTGGATGTATTGTCGAAATCACTGCGACTGTGGGACAATATCTCAACCCTGGAACCCGTTTAGGAAGGTTGCAAATAACAGGGTCAGCCGGGGAAATGACGAGCGTTACCTATTTTGCTGTGGAAGATGGTAAAAAAATCCGACCGGGAATGGAGATTTTAATTACACCAGATACGGTAAAACGGACAAGATTTGGGGGAATCAACGGTAAAATTACCCATGTTTCTCCCTTTGCCGTCACCTCGGAAGGTGCAACATCTGTGGTGGGAAACCCGGAAGTAGTGCAAAAAATTATGGGTGAGGGGGGTGGTAAAATAGAAGCGATCGCCCAATTAAAACTTGACCCCAAAACCTTCAGTGGCTATAAATGGTCATCTTCAACTGGGCCAAGGTTAGAAATTTCCCCAGGAACAACGACAACAGTAAGGGTGACAGTAGAAGAGCGATCGGCTATCTCCTTTATTTTACCCATTTTCAGGGAATGGAGTGGGATATAAAAAACTCCACTTGCGGGATGGAGTTTTAGGGCATGGAGAAAAGTAAATAGATCCGCGCTATGCAGGGTTTAGCAGTGCTAAACCCCTACGACAGATGGTTTTTTATGAGAATTGTTGAGAATTTTTAGTCATCTTTATAGCGTGTAGGGGCACGGCACTGCCGTGCCCTTGCGAGTGTATTGGACTCAACCGATAATCGCTATAGATCAATACTATGAAGGGTTTAGCAGTGCTAAACCCCTACGACAGATGTGTTTTTTATGAGAATTGTTGAGAATTTTTAGTCATCTTTATAGCGTGTAGGGGCACGGCAGTGCCGTGCCCTTGCGAGTGTATTGGACTCAACTTTTCCTATTAGACTCTTAATGAATTATGAGTCTTGCTGAAAGCAGTAAGCAGTAGTTTTAAACTAGTGGATAAATCATCCCCCTATCACTTGCACACCCATCATGTTACCTAAACCCAAGAAATACTGGACGCCTAAACACTGGGCGAGTTGGAAACCCTTCGGTATTGGCGAACAATACCCCAACAATTACTGGGAGGTATTTCGCGCTATCTGGAAATCTCGTGACCAGTTGCCCTATGCTTGGAATATCCTCAATAAAGGTGTCTGTGATGGTTGCGCCTTGGGAACCACGGGGATGAAAGATTGGACGCTGGATGGTATCCATTTGTGCAATGTCCGTCTGCGGCTGTTACAGATGAATACTATGTCAGCCTTTGATCCTATGCTGCTGGGGGATGTTTCCCAATTGCAAAAGCAAAAAAGTGCCCAATTGCGGGACTTAGGAAGGCTTCCCTACCCCATGATACGTCAACGGGGAGACAAAGGTTTTCGCCGTGTTACCTGGGATGAGGCAATAGATATCATTGGCGATCGCATTCTTGCTACCACCCCAGAGCGTCTCAGCTTTTATGTTACCAGTCGCGGCACCGTCAATGAAACTTATTACGCGACGCAAAAAGCTGTGCGGGCAATGGGATGCAATAATATAGATAATGCTGCCCGTATTTGCCATTCTCCCAGTACCGCAGGCTTGAAAGCGTCTCTCGGTGCGGGTGCTACAACTTGTTCTTATAAAGACTGGATCGGTACTGATTTATTAGTCTTCATCGGCTCGAATGTTGCGAATAATCAGCCTGTTACGGTGAAATACCTCCACTACGCGAAGAAAGCAGGCACGAAGATTGTCGTAATTAACACCTATCGTGAGCCAGGAATGGAGCGCTATTGGGTGCCCTTCGATTGTGGAAAGTGCAATTTTTGGCACGAAATTTGCCGAAGATTTCTTTTTGGTGAATATGGGCGGAGATATTGCCTTTTTAAATGGTACAATTAAACATATAATTGCCAATAATTGGGTAGACCAATCCTTTATTGAGCGTTACACTACAGACTTTGATTTACTCAAAGCATCATTAGAAAGCCAATCTTGGGAAGAATTAGAACGACTTTCTGGTAGTTCCCGTGACCAAATGTACGCCTTTGCGAAAATGGTGGGAGAAGCCAACAAAGCGGTATTTGTCTGGAGTATGGGCATTACCCAACATGAGTGCGGTGAAGATAACGTGCGAAGTATCATCAACCTCGCACTCACCAAAGGTTTTGTCGGTCGAGAAGGTTGCGGTTTAATGCCAATTCGCGGTCATTCTGGGGTACAGGGTGGCGCTGAGATGGGATGTTACGCCACAGTTTTTCCCGGTGGTAAGCCGATTACAGAGGAAAATGCAGCCCAGTTGAGTCAAAGTTGGGGCTTTGATGTCCCGACAACTAAGGGTTTAATTGCCCCGGAAATGATTAATGCTGCACATGAGAAACAATTAGATGTATTATTCTCTGTAGGGGGTAACTTCCTAGAAGTATTACCAGAACCAGATTATGTGGAAAGTGCCCTAAAACAGATACCCTTACGGGTACACATGGATATTGTGCTTTCCAGCCAAATGCTGGTGGAACCGGCAGATACAGTGGTGTTATTACCTGCAACGACTCGTTATGAAGTACCAGGAGGAGTCACAGAAACTAACACCGAACGCCGAGTCATATTTAGTCCAGAAATTCCGGGACAGCGTATTGGTGAAGCACGTCCAGAATGGGAAGTTTTCCTAGAATTAGCCAGGCGAGTCAAACCAGATTTAGCAGATAAGCTAAATTTTGTCAATACAGCGGCGATGCGTCAAGAAATTGCCCAAATTGTCCCACAATATGCAGGTATTCAACATTTACACCAAGCGGGAGACCAATTTCAATATGGCGGTTCCCATTTATGCTTTGGTTGGAATTTCTCCACACCTGACTCTAAAGCGCATTTTGCAGTATTATCTCCACCAAGGCGAGAATTACCACCAGGATATTTTTTACTTGCCACCCGACGCGGTAAACAATTTAATAGTATGGTACAGGAACGCAAGGATGCAATTACCGGGGCTGTACGGGAAGCAGTGCTAATGAATGCGGCTGATGCAGCACAA
>CAVYXS010000302.1:0-21599 GCA_963772205.1 uncultured cyanobacterium | reverse complement strand
ATTTCAATTTTGCCAGCATCTGGTGTGGTGAGTGTACATAAGGCACGCAAGGTGGTAGTTTTTCCAGCACCGTTAGGACCGAGTAAACCAAAGATTTCTCCTGGTTCTACCACAAAGGAGACATCCTTGACGGCAACCACCGTACCATAGCGCTTTTGCAGATTCTGAATTAAAACGGCGGGAGGCATGACAGGTGAACTCTATCTATACAATTCTCAACACTATCCATCTCTATTGTAGTGGAGATTAGGGAGGGGGAGATGGGGGGATGAGGGAGTAATTTTCCCAATGCCCCATTCCCAATTTCTTGATTGAAAGTATCAAACCTATCTAGTAGCTATCGGATGTCAATGCTAAAATAAGTATAAAATGCTACAAAGCTATCCTAATGGATAAAAAACGTCTCCAAGCTTATGTGACTCTGATTCATCAACTTCTGAGTTGTCCGAGTGGCGAGGAGTTGGCACTATTACAAGCAAATGCAAACTTAATTGATGCTGATTTTATTAGGGTGGTGGAAAAAGTAGCAAATCAAGCTGATAACGAAGGTGCAGTTGCGGCGGCTGAATATTTGCAGAATTTGGCAGTTCAATTGACGAGTACTTTGGCAGAAGCGGAAAAAATGGTAAACTCCCAAAACGGTCAGAATGGCGATCGCTCTTCTGCCTATTTGCAACTGATTGAGCAGCTGATCAGTTGTCCCAGTGGAGCAGAAGCTGAAATTTTACGTAGCAATCAAGACCTAATTGATGCGGGATTTTTACAGACATTAAAGCAGGTAGCAGCGTTATTGGCTGATTTGGGCGAACAAAAAGCCGCTGATTTTTTGCGTAACATTACTGGCCAATTGGGCGATTCACTAAAAAATTTATCATCAGGATATCAACCGGAAGAATACTTGGATTTACTAGGTGAGGTGTTGCGGGCTACGTCAAAAACTAACAGCGATTCACGGTTGGTGTATCCGATTCTCGAAGCAAATCTGGATAAATTGGATATGGGTTTTGCTAGGGTGATGGAAACTTGGGCAAAGGTGACTCTACCTCAGTTGTTGCCAGAAGTAGCAGAAAATATCGCCATAGATGTGATCAATTTTAGTACGTTACTGCAGCAATTTCTCTTGGGTAATTGGGCTGATAATATCGAAATTGCGATTAGCGGTTATGAGATTGGATTGAGTTATATTACCCGCGATCGCTCTCCCATTGAATGGGCAATGATCCAATTTAATCTTGGCAATGCTTACAGTCAGCGCGTCCGGGGTGATAAGCTGGAAAATTTGGAGATAGCTAACGAATATTATCGTGATGCTATAGAGGTATATATGGATCTCAGGCATAAATAAATCCCAGCGGACTTACGCAAGTGTCACAATGGAATTGTTTGTAGTCAGCAATTAATTGCTGATTTTCAGGACTAAAGTCCTGACTACGAACTTATTTTCAGGACTAAAGTCCTGACTACGAACTTATCAGAATATGACATTTGTGGGGCAGCGACTGTAATTAATCGCTACCCCACAAATTTGTTCTCTATCTAAATGCTTGCTTACGCAGGAATCAACACTGTATCAATTATGTGAATAACACCGTTATCAGCAGCAACATCTGCTGTTGCAACAGTAGCATTATTTATTTTGACACCATGAGAAGCGTCAATTTTTACATCTGAACCCTCTACAGTAGTAGCTGACTTGAGCTTAACTACATCGGCTGCTAACACTTTACCTGAAACAACATGATAAGTCAGGATTTTCTTGAGCTTTGGAATGTCTTTTAGTAAAGCATCTACCGTACCTTTTGGAAGTTTAGCAAATGCCTCATCAGTAGGCGCAAAAACGGTGAATGGTCCAACACCTTTGAGGGTATCTACTAGGCCAGCAGCCTTGACTGCAGCAACTAAGGTTTTGAAAGAGCCAGCGTTTACAGCAGTATCAACAATGTCAGCCATGTGTTTTTATTGGTTGTTTACATTTCATCACGAATGTAAACTTTTTATTAATACATTGTATCTATCTTTAGGTATGTACCTCAAGTTGTTTGTTTATGGGAATATTTAGTTGATAATTTGTCACTAAATTGAGCGAAAAACTCAAAAAATAGTCGTATCAGCTTTAAAAACAGTTAAAAATATAGCTGAGGTCAAATTAAGAATCAATTTTGATGATAAGTAAGTTTGAGGAAATAAACCGTAGTGACGACGGTAGTCATTTGTCCTTTGTGATTAGTCATTGGTAAAGGTTTTGGACATATTTACATGGAGTAATATAGTTCTGTATATTCCCACTGACTTACTTGGTATCAACTACTAAGTATTTAGTAAAAATTACAAAGATATGACTCTTGCCTGTATCTTAGGGAAGAATTTGGGAATGAAAGAGGATAGATATAGTAGGGTGCGTTAGGATGAAATCCGTAACGCACCAAATCCTTGATGATAGTGCCGTACTTAATCAAGCCTTATTCCTGTATATATAGGACTAGTATTTGATTTTTGAAATACACTTAGACTGTGTTATTGCTGAGGGTAACGCACCAAAACCTTAAGAATGGTGCGTTACGGAAGCCGTAACACACCCTACATATACTTAGATTTTTTCAGAAATCAAATATGATTCCTATAGCTTTTAGTTATGATTTATGAGTCATTTCATAAAATCTATATGAGCAGCTACAAGCATCTGTGCTTGTCTTAAAACGCTGCCAAATAAATAAGTAGGAATTTGCCAAGCTGCCACTGTTCTTTCTTGAGAAATATCCTGTATGCTAATTGCTATTAATTCATGGTCTGGTGGCTCTCCTAGGACTACACCAGACCATGTAAAAGCTAATAGGAAATCATCATATCCAGGTAAGGATGCAACTAAGCACTCTTCTGGGGCTACTTGGCAATTAATCCCGTGTTCATTTGCAAGTGCTACTAATTTCTGAAAATTATTTGAATTCATCATTTATGTTTTGCGTTGCATCAACAGCAGCTACTATCAAATTTAGTAACCTTTTTAGGTTCACAATAATATACGAATGTGGCGGAGCGCCCCGAGGAGGCATTGCCGCATAATATTCTATGTCAAGATAGCTCAGATATTGTAAAACAGTTGGGCGATGGCTACGCCCAGAGCAGGTATTGCACCCGCTACCATTACCAGAATTATTCCACCAGTAACTGAATTTAATTCCCACAAGGGCGTAGGTGTAGCCCACTGGAGGCATTGCAATTGCTATTTCGGCGACTACAATTGCTATTTTCGACACTACAATTGCTATTTTGGCGATAGCTACGCCCAGAGAAGGTATCGCATTTGTCTAAGGATCGCCTATTTAAGGAGACAAATATGGAGTCAGAGGGAAAATCGAGTGCAATAGGAACACCAATATCTGATATAGAAATAGATACAACCCTCGTCTTGTGTTTGTTGTCAGAACAGCACCCTGATTTGGCGCATTTGCCGATTTATCTTGTTGATGCTGGTTGGGATAATGCCATGTTTCGACTGGGTGAGCAATTGTCTGTCAGGCTTCCACGTCGCAAAGTAGCAGCTACACTCATCGAAAATGAGCAAACCTGGCTTCCCCTACTGGCAGATAAACTTACTATACCTGTGCCAATTCCTTACAGAATAGGTAAGCCAACACAACGCTATCCTTGGCGATGGAGCGTGTTACCGTGGCTACCTGGTAAACCTGCTGATCTTGAGTCACCTCATACAAATCAGGTAAAACTTTTTGCTTCATTTCTGCGAGCATTACATATGCCGGCGCCAGTCAATGCGCCACTAAATGCGGTACGCGGCGTACCACTGAATCAGCGGGCGGCTGCTGTGGAAGAACGAATGCAACGACTTGAGACAAAAACTAATTTGATGACTCCAAAGCTCAAGGACATTTGGCATATGGCTGTGAACACGCCTGTTGATGTTGAGCCAAAATGGCTACACGGAGATCTTTACCCACGCAATATCCTGGTTGAGAACGGTGTCATTACAGGTATCATTGATTGGGGTGACATCACATCAGGTGATATTGCCACAGATCTTGCTGCTATATGGATGCTATTCTCAAAGCAGAAGGAACATCAAGAAGCGATCGCAGAATACGGAAATGTTTCTGCAGCAACTCTACAACGCGCTTGGGGATGGGCAATTTTATTTGGTGTTGTGCTGCTGGATACAGGACTAGTTGATCATCCAAGACACGCAGCAATGGGAGAGAAAATATTACATCGTGTTTGTTTTGACGGATAATAGATGATGCGGAACCATAGTAACCTTTTGAAGTTTACAGGTTCAACCAAGTAAATACGTTATTGATTTTATCCAAGGCTGTAAATAGTTTTGATGAAGTTTTATCCGCATGTTTTTTTAGTAATTGCAGTTATTCTGCTTGCGTCTTGTACACCAACGCAAATTTCCCCAAAGTCACAACAAGTTACTAGTCAGGCAAGTCCATCTTACAAAATAGTGACTTTAGATAATAAATTCAAGATAGCAATGGGTCAAACTATTTATGTGCCTATTTATTCTCATATTTATCATCATAATCAACAGGAGATTTTTAATTTAGCGGCTACGCTGAGTATTCGGAATACAGATTTGGTAAATCCGCTGATTATTAGTTCTGTGCGCTATTATGACTCGGCTGGGAAATTAGTTAAGCAGTATTTAGAGCGGACTATTCAACTTGATGCTCTAGCTTCCACAGATTTTTTTATTAATAGAAATGACACCAGTGGTGGCTTAGGGGCAAACTTTATTGTAGAGTGGGTATCTCAAACAGAAATATCTGAGCCGATAATAGAGGCAATCATGATTGGTACTGACTTTCAGCAAGGAATTTCTTTTACCAGTCCTGGTAAAGTGATTAAAAGTCAAAACAACTACAAACGTTCATTGCCGAAACAAGGGTCTTAAACAGCTATAAATCGTCCAGAGTAGATGGCATTACGCACTAGAATATGATTTGGATCTGCAGGAGAAATGAACCATAATAGGATGTTTGTATCTGCCATGACTCGTATCAGTAATGATTCCTATAAATGCCTTCACGAGTAAACGCGAATGGCGGTAAAACTGGTATTTGTATGAAGGTTTGACTTGCTCCTACGCTATATATTTCTAAAGAGGTTACAGGTGTCAAGCAAAAAAATAGGTTTTTGGTCTGTGTGGACATTGGGTGTAGGAGGAATTGTCGGTGGACTGTTTCCAGTGCTGGGAGTTGCAATCCAAATCGCTGATGCAGGGGCACCACTAGCATTTCTCATAGCCGGAATAATAGCTTTGATAACTACTTATGCTTATGCCAAACTTTCGGTAGCTCATCCATGTCGAGGCGGGACAGTAACATTCTTAAACCAGGCTTTTGGTCTAGGGCTGTTTAGTGGCACACTGAATCTTCTACTATGGTTTAGTTATGTAGTTATGCTTTCTTTTTACTTGCAGGCTTTTGGTAGTTATGGAGTTAGCCTGTTTACTTCTAGTATTCAACCTATTTGGCAGCACTTACTGATTAGTTTGGCAATTTTCGGGACAACTGGACTCAATCTACTAACTGCAAATTATATTGGTAAATCTCAAATCTGGATTGTCAGCTTCAAATTGGGGATTTTAATACTCTTCATTGTAATGGGGTGCAGTCATATCGACATTTCCCATCTACAACCAGCCTCAGTTTCATCGCTACAGTCAATTTTTGCAGGAGCAATGGTGATTTTTTTATCTTATGAAGGTTTTGAACTAATCGCCAATACAGCAGAGGATATTGTCAATCCCAACTACACTTTACCACGAGTTTATTACTCTGTAATCGGGTTCGTTATTTTGCTTTATGTTTTAATAGCACTTGTTATATTAGGAGCAGAACCAATAGAACAGATTTTGGCGGCAAAAGACTATGTTTTGGCTGAAGTTGCCAAACCAATTATGGGGCAATTGGGATCGGTTTTGATGACTATTGCTGCTTTGTTATCAACTATTTCAGCGAGTAACGCAACACTTTACGGCTCAACTAGTTTTAGCTCTATTATTGCTAAATCTAGGGGATTTGAATCTATTAATCCAAAAAATGGTTTTTACCAATCTTCAATTGGCTTATTTATTACTAGTGGTATGACTTTACTCATCGCCAATTTTTTTGATATTAATCGGATTTCAACGATGGGTAGTGCTGGGTTTCTGCTGATATTTGCTGCGGTTAATTTAGCTAATGCTCGGATGCATCTTTATACAAAAAGCAAACAGTGGATTTCACTTCTAGGTGCTGGAATATGTTTAATAGCACTAGGAATGTTAATTTTGTTTGCTTTGCAAACAAATCCACAAACCGTCTGGGTTTTAGTGTTTATGGTAGGAGTAGCCGTAGGTATTGAAGTAATCTACTACCTGTCAAACAACAGACAGCTAAACCTTTGAACAAGCTTTGCTCAACTCTAGTTCATTGGAAGTCGGCGGGAAACTCCATCCCCTTTTGGGTGGTTGAGATTGCTCGCCGCCGACTTAGGGCATAGGGCATTGGGCATTGGTGACTTTTCACCATGCCCCATTCCCCATACCCTAAAACTCCATCCTTTTGTGGGTGGAGTTTTTTATATCATTAATTTTTATGGGTACGTAGTAAGTATTTTAGTGTTTACTACGAAACCCTCAAAACTAATTTGACAAATTATGATTACCTTACCAAATCCGGGAATACCTCTTGCACTGCAGGATGGACTAAGTGATGATTCTGCACATTTAAACCCTTGGCTAATGCTGGGTTAACTTCCAGCGCCTTGATTCCCTGATTTGCCAACTGGACAACATAAGGTAATGTACTGTTATTAAGTGCCTGGGTGGCTGTCCAAGGTACTGCTCCTGGCATATTTGGCACGCCATAATGCACCACACCCTCATCAATGTAAACTGGGTTGGTGTGGGATGTGCTGTGTAAGGTTTCCACACAACCGCCTTGGTCAACCGCAACATCAACAATTACAGAACCAGGATGCATTTGTTTGACGAATTCGCGAGATACTAGTATTGGCGCTCTACGTCCTGGGACTAAGACCGCACCAACTAGTAAGTCGGCGTCTTTAACGGCGGCTTCGATATGGGCAGAGTTGCTGTAAAGCAATTCGACTCTAGAGCCAAACAAAGTTTCGAGGTAGGATAAGCGCTCGACATTGACATCCAAAATCTGCACGATCGCGCCCATACCTACAGCGATTTTAGCGGCTTCTGTGCCAACAACACCGCCACCTAAAATCACTACTTTACCTGCTTTCACACCGGGAACGCCGCCCAAGAGAACGCCTTTACCACCTTGTTGACGTTCTAAGAACCTAGCACCAAATTGTACCGCCAGCCGACCGGCAATAATGCTCATGGGGGAGAGCAAAGGTAGTTTATTCGCCCCTGGTTGTTCTACTGTTTCGTAGGCGATCGCAGTCGTGCCAGAATCAATTAAATACTCGGTCAATTTGCGATCGGCTGCTAGATGCAGATAAGTAAACAATATCTGTTCTTTTTGCAAAAATTTATACTCAGTTGTCAGGGGTTCTTTGACTTTAACAACTAGTTCGCGATTCCAAGATGCTTCTGGTGTGGGGACAATTTCCGCCCCAGCGCTTTTATATTCATCATCTGTAAATCCAGCACCAGTACCTGCTTGTGTCTGGACAAAAACGGTATGACCATTTTCGCGCAGCACCCGCACACTCGAAGGACTCAACCCTACCCGAAACTCCTGATCCTTAGTTTCCTTGGGAACGCCTATTTCCATGTACCGCCTCTGATCAATTTTTGTTCAACTTTAGCCTGTCACTCTCATACTGGCTACTGCGGTATTCTCAATTGCTGAATTTTTGTCCTAGCTGTCTCAACGCCAATCATCTTGCTGCAAACTCTTACCCTTGACTATTCTCTCAGTCTTTCTAGAATATATAAATAATAATTAAAAATTGTAAACAAGTGGTTTACATAGCTCCATCCTAGGACGCTGCTGCTCGAATTCGCCAACTATGAAGAGGAAACATTGATGATCACAGAGCCAAAACCGAAAATTACACCCAAACTAGAAGATCCGAAGTTTGGCTTTAACGAATATGCCGAGCGCTTGAATGGTCGAGCTGCTATGATTGGCTTCATCTTGATGGTGATTATTGAATACGTCAGCAATCAAGGGGTGCTATCATGGCTCGGTCTGAAGTAGTACCACGACAAAGTACAGGTGTGCAAGTTGTAAGCTAGTAATTAGAAGAGTTCAAGCCAGTTGGAATACCCAGTCTGGTTTTAACCTAAGCAACTGATAGCGAACTACCTCCCACAATTTACCGTCTATGAGTATGAGGCATACCAAAAAGTGTCAGTGTTATCCTAAACTTGCAATTACTATATGCAAGATGGTAATTTACTACACTTACTTCCCCCTACTGAAGAAAATTATAATATTTGAAAGAACCTTCATTGAGAAGGGACAATATTAATCTAATTGTGGGTTAGGTATTCTCGGTAAATTGACACAAAAACTCAACTGAATTAAACCAAGCTGTGATGAACGCTGTATTACCTCGTTTTTTGAAGTCAGCCTACCGGAAAGAGCCAATCATCAGTATATTGATGACGATGGGCGTAGTTGATGCATTGATTGGTGGATTGGATGATAGCTGGTCGTTGTTCGCTTTTGGGTTGGGAATAGCAGGGATCAGTCTCGGTTTCAAATTGTGGCGTATCCAACAAAGTCGTCCCTTGCCAGAGGAGCCTGTAGTACAGCACTACTTACCCTCCCGTTCATCGAGTTCGACTTTACCCATGTTGACCGTTACCAAGAAAAAACCACCTCTATAAGGGACATCTGAGTGATGAGCTTTGTCGGGTGCGTCAGTACCAGTAATATCTTGCTATTTCCAGGTTTTTTCGCTCCTGACGCACCCTACGCCCACTGACTAACTTGGGAAAATTTATTTGTGTGTTGAGTGAAAATGTGAGAAAAAGCGTGAGCAGTCAGGGAAGAAGGGGATGCGGTTCTGTGCTGCGTCCATATATTATTCTGGGGTTTATGGCAGTGATTAGCCTTCCTGTGACACTGTGGGGAGGGTTTAACATTGATGCTGTCCATGCGGCTGTTGAAGCAACACCAAAACCCCAAGCTAAAAAAAGCTTTGCGAATCCTCAGTTACTTTATACTCTACATGGACATGGGGGAACTGTTAAATCTTTAGCCTTCAGTCCTGATAGTCAAATTCTGGCTAGTGGTGGCTCGGAAAACGAAGGCGTAATTCGTTTGTGGAATCTCAAAAATGGTGGCAGGTGGGGAACTATCCGCAAAGCCCACACAACAGCCGTAGAATCTTTGGTGATTTCGCCAGATGGTCAAACTCTAGTCAGCGGTAGTAGCGACCACACAATTAACCTCTGGAACCTAAAAAATCAGCAATTTAGCCGCTCTTTTGTCGAGCATACCAGTAATGTGATGTCTTTAGCTATCTCTGGTGATAATAAAATTCTCGTCAGTGGTGCTTTAGACGGAATTCGCCTCTGGGATTTGCGACTGCAGCGCCCGCTTTCGACACTGGTACGCTTTGATAATTCGATTTATACAATAGCCATTAGTCCTGATGGTCAAACTTTGGTGAGTGGCGACTATAAGGGTGTAATTAAGCTGTGGAATTTGAGTACAGGAAAAATTATCCGGGAAATTAAGGCGCATTCTCAAATAATTAGTACAGTAGCTTTTACCCCAGATGGAGAAAGCGTCATCAGTGCTAGTCGCGATCGCACAATTAAAATTTGGCATACTAATAATGGTGAACTCATTCGCACATTAACAGGACACAACAACTGGGTGAATGCGATCGCGATTAATCCCGATGGACAAACCCTAGCCAGCGCAGGTCGAGATGGGGTTAAATTGTGGAATATCAATACAGGCGAGCTACTAAATACATTAGAAAAAGATACAGATTGGATAAGTGCGATCGCTTTTAGTCCTGATGGTCAATTGCTTGCTAGTGGTGGATTTGATAAAACTATTAATGTTTGGCGGAGCCGGTGAATAATTAGCGGATAATAGTTGCAGATAGACACGCTATACAAGGAGTGTAAATAATGCAAGCTGATAAAATATCAGAGCAAAGGTTAGTTGAAAAAATCCGTCAGCTAGTTCCCGAACAAATGGTGCTAGTTGAAAATTTTATCGATTCCCTATACCAGCAAAATACAGAGGTTAGCCTCACTTTAGCTGCTTTAAAGCTTTCTGAGCCACTTCTGCAAAAAATCTGGGATAACCCTGATGACGCTGAGTATGACGAACTATAAATTTGGCGATGTTGTATTAGTACCATTTCCCTTTACTGACCAGACTACTACTAAAAAACGTCCATCTGTGATTGTTAGTTCTGCTGATTATCAACGTGAGCGTTCTGATTTGATGTTGATAGCCATTAGCAGTCAATCAAATCCGACAAGTTCCTTTGGCGAAATGACAATTAGTGAGTGGAGAGCAGCTGGTTTGATAAAACCTTCAATTATCAAACCAGTTCTAACTACCATTAGTAAGGGACTCGTGATTAAAAAGTTAGGACAACTTGAGGAAGTAGACAGACAAGCACTACAAAATCTTTTACAGTCTATTTTAAGTTGATAGGCGATCACCCTCATCATTGCTGCAAAAACTCGATTTACAATAGATATAGCCACAACTAGAAAATTAGGTAAATTTTATGACTAGCAATTTACTAAAAAATACAGTCAATGACACATCCAAACTAAATTATTCAGTATTAGTTGAAGCCAAAGAAGGCGGATATCAAGCAACAGTTTGGGGTTTACCGGAGTATCAGGTATTTGCACAAACGCGGGAAGAGGCGCTGAATAATTTACACGAACTTGTAAATACTCGATTAAAAAATATAGAAATAGTTACTCAAGAAATTGCTGCGCCAAAAAGTGAGCATCCTTGGATGAAATTTGCAGGTAAGTATAAAGATGACCCACAATTTGATGATATGCTGGCGGATATTGAAGCCTATAGACGTGAACTAGATGCAGAAATGGAAGAATATTATCGCCAATTAGATGCTGAGGAAGAAGTCAGGTGAGTTTGTGGATACTTGATACAGATACTCTTTCACTATTTCAAAGAGCGCATCCATTAGTAAGTCAACGAGTAAATGGAACACCTATAGAACAATTAGCGACAACAGTTATCACATTTGAAGAACAGATATATGGAAGGTTGAATCGCATTAGAAGAGCTAATTCACAAGAATCATTAGTATTTGCTTATATCCAATTACGTGAAACTTTGGAGGATTTTAAAAATATCAATGTAGTTGATTTTAATCCAGAATCTGCGAATTGCTACGCCCAATTGCTGCGTCAGAAAATACGTATTGGTACGCAAGATTTACGAATAGCGTCAATTGCAATTGCGAATAATGCTATTTTGGTAACGCGCAATCAGCGTGATTTTTCTCGCGTACCTGGGTTACAGTTTGAGGATTGGACGGTGGGTAATTAGTGCGATAGCGTAGAGTCATGGAGAGAGACTAACCTTCAAGCGGTATGTACTTATTCAATTTTGGCTGCTAATAATATACGTTTGCTTAAGTTTTGATTATTCAAAGCTAGCACAAACAATAAACTAACAACATAGGCAAGAAACGCATTTATGTTGGTAAAAGGTGGCACAAATAGAGGTAATAAAATCAATATTCTACCTAATTTAGTGACTTTGTTGTACAAAAATAGGAAAAATGGAATATACCATACTAAGCCCATAATCCAGGCTCTGGGGTTAAATAAATTAATTGTATTCAGAATTGCATAAAATTGATAATTTGCATCTGCTGCTTTTTTTTCGACGAGATTAACATTAATACCGTGGATAATAAGCCAAAAATTAATGCACCTATTGTATTATTTTTTAACAACGGATTCATGTAACCATTAGAAATGTTACGACTAGCAATTAATCCACTAATTTCGTTAGAAATCACTATATTATTGATGACATCTTGTCCGTGAGTATTGATTGGTACAGAATTAGATATATGACCAAATAAATTTGGTAACATTACCTGAAAAAAGTGCAAATATACAGTTGGATTAAAATATATTAAAGGAGCAATAAATAGTAAGAATGTGCCTACAAAAGTATAAATAATAAGCTTAAACTCTTTTTTGTAAAGATAATAAATTAATATAAATATCGGGAAAATTTTGATACAAATAGCTGTAGCTAAAAGCAAGGATGAAGGGAAAATTAATTTGTGTCTATTATATAAATAAAAAGAGAAAACTGTTAAGCATACAATTAAAATATCTATTTGTCCTCTTTCAAATGTAGTTATGACAGGAAAACTACAAATAATAAACAAAATTGCTTCACCTTGAATTATAAATTTACTCTGTTTAACAAAATGAAAACAGAGAAGGAATAGCATAAATATTATAAATATACTAAAGACAATTTTAGCTATTGGATAAGAAAAACAAGCCAAGGGCGTAAATATTAGCGCCGCAAAAGGAGGATAAACCAATCCAGATGTCGGCGCATTATTGGAGTTAACAGGACCATAGAATTCAGGAAAAAGTGATACATGGTTTAAATAAGGATCTAAGTGATAAAGGACAGATTTACCAGCAAGATAGAAAGCTCTAAAATCTATTTGGTAAGATTCCAAGATTATATAAATTAAGAAAAGAATCGGGAAAAAGTAAATTAAATATTCTTTGCAGAAACGAACCATATAATCTCGGTGTCCTTACTCGATTGTCAAAATAGCATATAGCGGTTCTCAGTTGATTGACGTACAAGAACCCCACCCCCAACCCCCTCCCTGCAAGCGAGGAGGGGGCTATGATAGATTTTATTTCGCTGATTTATAGCGTTCCCATGCCTGCAAAAAATTCAATTGCATTGCGGAAGAAACTATTCGCAAAGTTTTAACTTCGGGAATTTTTGAGTTAAGACTTTCAGCAACTTGCAAAGCTGATTCTGCTGCTTTGGGTTGAAAATTATAAAGATGGACAAATCCTAAATAAGTCCATGCATAGGCATTTTGAGCATCTTCTTGAGTGATTTTATTCAAAGTTTTTAGTAGAGGTTCAACTCGACGTTGTAAAAGTTGAGATAATACCAGCGAATAGGCAAAATCGAGATTTTTAGGTTCTTGGGAAAGGCGATAAGTTAAAGCTGTTTCTGCATAACTTAAGTAATCTTGTAAGGGATCATATTGGTTGATGCGAGCAATTGCGCGAAAAATTGGGTCTAATTTTCTCTGAGGCAAACCTGTAGCTAATTGCTCCAGTTGGGTAATTAAATCTAGTTCTGGCGCGGGTATGTTTGCTGCTTGCGGGTTTAAGCTAATTTGTATGGGAGGTGTAGCAAGGAGATAGGTATTTCCGGTGCGACGGTTAAGGTAGGTTGCTTTGAGGCTGTAAGTACCAGCAGGTAAATTTGCTGGAGGTAACATGGCGAGGTTTTCTATCACCCGAAAGGCTGTGTTTGTCTGTGGAGATTCGGTTTTAGTGTAAAGTTGTCCCAGAGCGATCGCATGATCATGCAACCATCTCTGATTTCCTTCACCTTGCCAAGTCAGTAACACCAAACCATCCTGCAATTGTTCCCAACTTCCTGTAAACTTATACTGCACGGGAATTGGCTTTCCTGGTGGTGCTTGAAGGGAAGTAAGCACTCCCAAGCTGACTTGTGCGGGAGCAGTTGTATTTAATTTTTCAACTACCACTGGTGACACACGACGCTGATAAAGTCGCAACTCACTTTTATCTGGTAAATTCCAAGTTTTTTGAATTTGTAAATCAGGACTTTGAGTAACAGTTGTATTTAAGGCTGCTTGCGCTGCTTCAAAACCACCAATTGCACCCTGATCTCCTGTTTTGGTGATATACCAATTTAAAGAACGCGCATCTTGAGGGATATTTTTAATGTTAGTTCCTACCTGACGTGCAAATACTTGAAAATTTGCTGCACTACCAAAAAAATCTAAATTAAAAGGATTTATTTGTACAGTATTTGCTACAACCCCAATATTAGAACGCAAATAAGGTTGTTTTTGGATAACTTCTGCAATTACTTCAGCGTGGGGATAAGTGGCACCTAAATAAGGTAAATGTCTCCCACCAAATTGCTGCAAAAATGGTACTGGGAATAAATCAGAAATTAACAATAAACTCGTGATGGCTACAGTTCCCCAGCGCAGCCATTGGGACCAAATTGTTGACGAAATTGTCAGCAACCGCGCTAACAAAACCAGGACGACTGGTAAGTAGGGGACAATAAACCGAAAATCTTTA
The DNA here is from genome assembly GCA_963772205.1 of uncultured cyanobacterium. GTDB lineage: Bacteria > Cyanobacteriota > Cyanobacteriia > Cyanobacteriales > Nostocaceae > Gloeotrichia. The sequence goes on along the minus strand of CAVYXS010000302.1, from coordinate 7,309 downwards.
TTTGATAGTAAAGAAAATAAAATATATGTCCCTAAGCAAAAGCCAAAAAGCCATCGCCAAGTAGATTTTTTGGTTACAGATTCAGCAGGCGATCGCTTACCTTTTACAAGCCAATTTCCTGCCCCTAAAATTCCACACGCCAAACACATATATAATAATGGCGGGTAACACATATCTGGCAGTAACCATAAATAGTACAGCCACCCAGCCAATGTATTCGCTTGGGGGTCATGTTCGTATTTTAATCCGTTATTATTAGCGTGTTCAGAAGAGGTAATAATTGTTAGCCAGTTAATACTAAACCAAGGGTATAAAACCATTGCAGCTATCAAAAAAGCTACAAAAATTTGTAGGATACGCTGCCAATTTTTGCGGCGAATATTTTCTCCTATAACCCACAAACTTGGTATGAAAAAAAATAGTAATCCAGTAGGCTTACACAACAGCGTTATCCCAACACCAAAACCAAAACAAACAGTCCAAAACCACTGTTTTTTGAGTGATTCGGCATCTCGCCAAAAAGTTAAACTGGTAAAAGCAAAAATTACTGTGGCTGTGAGTCCATACTCTAGTAAATAATCAATACGAAGCACCACTAAACTGTTAGCTAATATAGACAATTCTGCAGCCCACAATCCGACTTTAGCAGAAAATATGTGTTTGCCTAATTGATAGACCAATACTAAAATAACCGCAGTAAATAATAAATTAACTAATGTAGCTGAGTCATAACTACAGCCAAATAAACTGAAAAAAGGCGCAGTCATTAAATAGACAAACGGTGCGCGAAAATTCGGTGATAATTGCCAGAGTTTTGTCCACCAATCGTCAGAAAAAAAATCAGGATGGCTTAACATTCCCCAATAGTTAGCGGCTCTTGTCAAATGGTCGCCAGTATCCCATGCTGGAGGAGAATTATCTAAAGTAGCCCAAAGGCGATCGCACACAAAAGCGGCTATCCACAACATAATGAGAATAGCCCTATCTGAGGTCAAAAATTGGAACTTTCGTCTGAGCAGCATTTACCTGATTTACTATTTTTGAGCGTAAGTACGTACTCAACCACATTTATCTTGAAGAGTAAGTAGTAAGCACTTTAGTGCTTTGAGCGATAAATCGCTCACTACGTAACCATCATAATTAATGCGTTGAACGACTAAGTAATACCAATTTCAAAAAAGAATGCGACGCGAGATCCCCGACAACTTCTGAGAAGTCGGGGATCTGATCACAACAAATAAGTGTACATGGTTTTGGTCTTATATCATGTTGAGGAAAATACTTTTGGCAAAACTCAGCGATTTACCCCAGAGGGGAAGCAAGCTACGCGCAATGTCTCCCCTCTATAACCCATAGAAATCCTCATCCAAAATTTGCTCAATGGAAAAAGGACAAGTTATGGGATACTCACTCTCTTGGGGTACACAAACCCCAAACTTCGCCAACTTCCCTTCCTTAATCGCCAGCTTGCGAGCATCCGGGTAGGCTTTTTGGATCGCCTCTACCAGAAAACTTTTGAGCGAAGGTGTATCAGCCAAATTATTGAGAACTCGTTGACGATGTTCAAGCACCGAACTATACCAACTTCCTTTCATACTATCAGGCACATCATGCTGAACCATTAACTTGAGTAAATGCGCCAATAAAATTGTCAAATTGCTTTTGAGCGCATTTTTCTCTGATTTACCCAAATCAACTAACTCCTCAATCAAATGCTCAATATCGAGCGAGCCAAATTCATGATTCTGTAACTGCTGAATCGTTTGCTGAATCCATAATTGCAAATCGCGATCATATAGGTTGTTAGACATTCTTCAGATTAACTCCCAGTGATCTAACGTTTCAGAAATACCAAAAAACAATGATATTCTCTAGTTTACTGCGCTGTTAAAAGTTAATCCAAAATCTCAGCGAGCGCATTAATTGCTGCATTTCTAGCCGCGAGTTCATCAAGATATTTTTGGGCGCTATCTTCGCCAAAATATTTTTGCAGCGTCTGATAATGGTTGATAGGTGCATAATACTTGATGATTACCGCCTCATAGGTGTTATCTTGAGGAATACAGACTTGCCAACTAACTAAGTAATAGGTATCAGCTTCTTCTCTATTGCCTTTCATAACATAAGCAAAGTAGCTACCTGTTTGATTCTTTGTATCTCGCTCAAGATCTTTGAGATAAGACTCTGGTGACATATCAGCCATACCACTTCCGCTTAGATAAAGATTAGGAGCGCTCGGCATAGGTCTAGAAAATGTTATTATCCTTGGCGGTTCAGTCCAATCTGTGTAGTGTAGTCGATTCATATTTACCCCCAAAACTTAAACTTGCAGTTATAGTCTTTATCACTCCCTTCTACTTTTTCAGCTTTAGCATCAAAGCCATCATATTCTTTAGCCTCGTCTTTGCATTCTTTTTGAGCTTTATCGTCACTATATGCCTGAATAGGAATATTCATTTCTTGCAGCGTTGCCTCATCGTCTGGCAGATAATCTCCAAAATCTTGACTACTCTTTTTACTAAACCAGCCCATTTCATTCTCCCAGAAGGTTTAATACAATATATGGTACTATACCATAGTATAAGATGAAAGAATCCAATGAAGCAAAAGATCACGATTACGATTGACGAAAAATTGATAGAAGCAATCAAAAAAGCAGCTAAAAAGGAACATCGAAATACTAGTCAAGAGTTTGAGAAAGCTTTGATGGCAATTTATTTGCCCAACAGCAAAGAGGATGATAATAGTTGAGATTTTTTGACTGGTATGCACATACCTAGGGGTTATTGGTACTTGATTAGTAAAAAAATAACCCCCAAAAGGGGGTTGGATAAGTTATTCGCGTGGAGTAAGGGCGCAAGGCCTTGTGCCCCTACTAATACTCAGAGTATGTACAGCAATCCGAACAAAATGATCCAAATTACATCAACGAAGTGCCAATAAATCTCCGCAGCTTCGATACCGAAGCGCTTTTCGCTACTGTAGTGACCCGGAAGGCGCGATCGCCACAACACAGCCAAAATCGCCAAAACGCCGATAGTCACGTGTAAACCGTGAAAACCGGTCAACACATAAAAGGAACTGGCAAATAAATTGGTAGTTAAACCAAATTCCAGATGTGTATATTCATACACCTGACCTACCAAAAACAGCGCACCCATCGCCGCCGTAATTGCCAACCACATTTGCGTACCCCGCGTATCATTCTTTTTGATAGCAGTATCAGCATTGTGCATCACAAAACTGCTAGCAATCAGATTCACAGTGTTAAAACTCGGTAACAATAGTTCCAACTCCGGCGTACCTTCAGGAGGCCAGACAGGTAAAGTAGAACGGAAAGCCAAATAAGCGCCGAACAACCCCATAAAAATCATACCTTCAGCCACCAGAAAAACAAATAGACCAAACAAACGATGGTCTGGATGTTCTTCGTGATGATCTGCGGCTGTAGTATGGTGATAATTGAGTTCAGTTTTAGCTGGGTCAACAGTTTGACTTTGCATGAATTTTTTAGATGGATGAAGGGGTTTATGGTCTACCAAACAAACTTTGCAAAGTTCGTAGTCAGGGCTTTAGCCCTCAAGCCAAGGACTAAAGTCCTGAGTACGAATTTATTCACCAAGCATTGTTGATATGGTGGACTTTGAAGCTTGGTTAATATTGTGACTCTGGACTTTTACCCTTGAGTTGGCTCAGGTGCAGCTCTTAAAACAGAGTTAGGCCCAGCAGACAAGAGTGGATTAGGATCAGATAAGGGAACACCTTCATTAGCCTTTTCTAAACCATAGTCATAGGGGCCAGTAGCCAGAACAGGGAGTTTGTCAAAATTCTCGATCGCAGGTGGTGAGGTAGTCATCCACTCTAGAGTCAATCCATTCCAAGGATTATTACCTGCTTTTGTTCCATACAACCAACTCCAAATGGCGTTGACAATGAAGGGTAATGTCGAAACTGCGAGTATGTAAGAACCATACGTACAGATTTCATTCAAAGTTGTGAATTTCGGGTCATATTGGGCAATCCGGCGGTTCATACCCATTAACCCTAATTTATGCATCGGTAAGAAAGTCATGTTTAGTCCGACGATAGTCAAAGCAAAGTGAACCTTACCCCAAAATTCGTTGACCATGCGTCCGGTAATTTTTGGGAACCAGTGATAAATGGCAGCAAAAATCCCTAATACACTACCACCAAATAAGACGTAGTGCAGGTGGGCGACGACAAAATAGGTGTCATGAACGTGAATATCAAAGGGAACCGACGCCAACATCACGCCACTAATCCCGCCGATGACAAAGGTGCCGACAAAACCAATTGCAAATAGCATGGCACTGTTGAGACGAATTTTTCCGCCCCACATTGTCGCCACCCAACTGAAAATTTTAATTCCTGTGGGTACGGCAATGATCATGGTAGTGATCATAAAGAACATCCGCAACCAACCGGGGACACCGCTGGTAAACATGTGGTGCGCCCAGACGATTAGCCCTAAAAAGCTAATAGCTAAACTGGAATAGGCGATCGCTTTATAGCCAAAAATCGGCTTGCGAGAATGCACGGGTATAATTTCGGAAATTGCTCCAAAAAAGGGCAAAATCATGATATAAACCGCTGGGTGGGAGTAAAACCAGAACATGTGTTGGTATACTACCGGATCACCGCCACCAGTGGGGTTAAAAAATGTCGTGCCGGCTAATAAATCAAAAGAAAGCAGAATTAAACCGGCGGCTAATACGGGTGTGGATACAAGAACCAAAGCCGAAGTAGACAACATCGCCCAGCAAAATAAGGGCATTTGGAACAGCCCCATACTGGGAATACGCATCTTGATAATGGTGACGAGGAAATTTAGCCCCCCCAAAATCGACGAAGTACCTAACAGCAAGACGCTGATGATCCAAATAGCCTCACCCACCTCTCCTGTAACTAAGCTCAAGGGAGGGTAGGAAGTCCAACCTGCATCAGGTGCATCACCCACTACTAAACTGGCGATGAGCAACAAACCCGCAGGGGGAATCATCCAAAAAGCGACACCATTCAACCGTGGGAATGCCATATCCTTAGCCCCAATCATCAGGGGAATCAGGTAGTTAGCAAACCCAGCACCTGCGGGCACAATCCACAAGAAAATCATAATTGTGGCGTGCAGGGTGAACAGGCTGTTATAGACTTCTGGGGTAACAAAATCTACATCTGGGGTGCGGAGTTCTGTCCGCACCAAGTCAGCCATTACACCGCCAATGCAGTAAAAAATAAACGAAGTGACTAGATATTGAATCCCAATCACCTTATGATCGGTGCTGAAGCCAAAGTAGTCTCGCCAATGTCTTTGCGCTGGTTCTTCATTCAGGGCGGGGATATTAGCAGTTTCTTGCAACTGAGCTTGTGTCATAGGAGTTAGTTGTTAGTTGCCAGTTGTCTGTGGCATTGCTGTTAAGTTTTTTTTGCTAATTACTGTTGACAACAGACGCTAATGGTGATGCATGGAGTGAACTTGATGAAGCATTTCTGGGTGAATTCCCATATCTTTGGTGTAAGGGGCGAGAAATTCATCTGGGGTGAGAGCTGCTGGATTAACAGCAACGGCTTGATTGAGGGTTTCGCGGCTAGCAAGTAGCTGCTCTTGCGTCCATTGCTCAAACGCTTTCTCTGACTCAACAACTACTTGCGCTCTCATAGCACCGTGGTAGGGGCCACAAAGTTCGGCACAGATGAGGGCATAATCACCTTCTTTTCTGGGTGTGAACCGAAATTCGCTTTGTCTACCGGGGATCGCATCTTGCTTCAAACGGAACTCTGGCACCCAAAAGGCATGGATGACATCGCTAGCAGTCATATTGATTAGCACTTGACGCCCGATGGGAACATGCAGTTCACCTGTAGTTATACCAGTTTCTGGGTATGTGAACAGCCAGGCGTACTGTAGACCGGTGATATTGACGACTAATTCGGCTGGGTTAGCTGCTTTTTCGGGACTAGAGTCACTGCTGGGAGCCACACTTTCGACACCAGGAGCATTCTGCATATCGGGCATTTCGTCACCATTGCCGACTTCTGCAGTAGCTGTTTCTTTCCGTGTCTCCTGAGATTGCTCTTGATTGAGGTTGGGTTCACTGCTAGGCGGTGTATCGCTTAAAGTGGCGGCGATCGCTGCCCCAGGCATTTTCATTGCATCCTGAGTCATTGGGGCTTCATGGATAGCATGGGGATCGAAGCCACCGATGTCATTGTAGACTTCAAAGCTGTAAACAGAAATACCAATCACGATAATTGCGGGGATCGCCGTCCAGAGGATTTCTAGAGGCACATTGCCCTCAACTGGTGGGCCATCTTCATTGTCACCAGCACGCCGCCGATATCTAAATGCAGCGTAAATCAAGGCACTTTCGACTAACAGAAATATGCCTGTAGAAACAATCATCATCGCGTTAAACAGACCATCCACTAAGACGGCTTCATCCGTGGCTGCTGTAGGCAACAGTCCGTGATTTTGACCGTACCAAAGGCTGACTAGCGTTAGCACGATGCCAATGAGTAATGTCCAGACGGAACTTGGAATTTTCACGGCTTACTTAAACTGAATTTACTACGTTATGTCAAAGCTGCCCACTTACCAAGGTAGTGCAGCCTATAAGATATTGGGTCTAAAGGTCTGAAATTTTTATTAATTTTTTTCGCTACATAACTAATCTTGAGTACAAGAGATTTATCTGAATTAGGACTTACGGATGAGTAACTCTCAATCAAGGGTTTGGGTTGGGCATGGGGGAGCCACTGCGCTCCTGTCGCCTTGCGTCGGAATTTTGTGGCGTCATGGGGCAGGAAAAATTAACCAATGCCCTATGCCCTGAATCTTGCCTAGAGTAAATATAAATCAATGGAAAAATTTAAGGAAAAATTTAGAAAGGTGAAATTAATTGCCATTAATCAACATCTCAGAACTGGAAAAATCCCTAAAGCTTCAGGCTAAAAGTGGCTAGAGTGATTCAAAGTATAAGTGAAAGCAAATTTAGAAACCCTGGTCATATACGCTAGGTTGGAGATGGGTCGTGACTGAAAACTTAAAGAATTTTGATAAATCTTCAAGAGCGGGCAGAAGGAATCGTTCATGAGCCAATTTGTCCTACAACAACAAAATGAAGCGGCAACCCTGCAGCAAAAACCCCAGGAATTAATTCGGCGCTTGGTGTGGAAAATTTGCGTAGCCACCTTGATTTTGATGGCTATAGGTAGTGCTACCCGCGTGATGAATGCTGGACTTGCTTGCCCTGACTGGCCTTTGTGCTATGGCGAATTAGTGCCAGCCAAA
>CAVYXS010000301.1:0-15921 GCA_963772205.1 uncultured cyanobacterium | reverse complement strand
ATCATTCAAAATCAGTGAAAAGTTTAGGAAGTAAGCTTTTTAAATTTCGTAACTCGTAAAAATTTGGATAAATTCTCAATTCAAGTTTTTATATTGTCAATGTGACTTTGCAAACTTGGTATTAGACAACTTGGTGATAGTTAGTTTACAATTCAACTTCTCTCGACTTGCTTTTAGATGCAGCTGCAACAGTTTGCCGTTGAAGGGAGGGTATGTGTTCAGTTGGGGTATATTGCTGCCGGATTTCTTCCCCTCGCCATTGTTGTAAGTCGCTCATAATGTCTTTGAGGGGAACAAAATCGACGACTGTTTCTCCTTTCTTTTCAGCTTCATTTGTCTTATGGTTTAAAATCTTGAAGTACATTTCCCTCTGGTCGGCAATTGGTAACTTGCCGTCATTCTCATTTATCCGTTGAAGAATCTCTTCATTACCCTGGTTCATTGCCTTTCCCCAGTCAGGGCTACCATGCTTGACCATGTTCGCCCATTCCTCAGCGATATATGGGTGAATTTTCACAGGCAGATCGCCAGCTGCTTGTATTACTCGTTCTTTGGGTGCAGATTGTTCATTACCAAAGATTTGTTCCAAGTTGAGTTTGCTGGCGTTTTGGGCAATAAACTTGACTTGGTTGATGTCGTAGTCAGAAATATTCATCTTACTGACTTCTTTGGTAATCCCAGCTTCGGTTTTATTCAAGTCAAACCGGACAAGTTCTTGAGTACCTTTCTCTTCAGTAGTTTTAAATAATTGCAGGCTGGCTCGATTATTTTCGGGGTCGCGCGATCGCTTGATAGTAAATTCACCTACTGTAAGTTCTTCCTTATCAGCCTGGATGAGGACATTATTAAGGGTGTGCAATATCTCGTTTTGTTTAAATACTTCTAAGGTTTTAATCGTGCCGGCAGGTGCAAGACTTCCCAGGCTATTTGCTACATCACGGATATCGGCATTGTTGAGATCAGGGAGCTTGTCATTGTCGCCCAAGTACTCTGCCACTATCAGAAACTCCTGACGTTCAATAGGTAACATCTCTGTAGGTTTTTTCGTTATTTTGGGTTCCTCTTTTTTGTTGAGTTTAAAATCCATTAAAGAGTTTTCCCACCCAAATAGTTCATCACTGCGGCGGTGAATGCTAACAGTGTCTCCCTCTTGGCAAATCACAAATGTATCGCTACGGTAAATACGTGACCCATCTTGTTCAAGAGTGCCGTATTTTTTTAACATTGCGATCGCGGTTTCAGCAATGTCTTTATTTTCCCCGTTGTAGCGTTCCTCCCGCGCTTGTTTATTATTAATTTGATAGATAGGTACTTCAACCTGACGCGCCCACTGCTGCGCTGCTGACTCTACACCTTGGGAGTTAGCTACTTCTTGATAGCTAAATTCAGGTGTATATTTGTTTCGATTATTAGTTTCTAGCTCCTCTGGCTCTTGTGCAAAAAACTGATTGCGAGTTGCATTTTCGTTTACCTCTCCTTCAGTTTTATCTTGAGATTGGTAGTTACTAACAACTATCTCTCTGATTTGAAGAGTTTCTTTGGACTGTGCTATTTCTTCTTGAAGATTATTGACTACATCATCTTCAAAACTCTCATCTGCTTCTATTTCAACAGATGAGTTTATTTCTTGAGTTATGAGCGAACTATTTTCGCTGTTTTCATCTTGTAGTAACTTATTTATAGTCAGCTGACTCTCATCTAACAGTGGACTTACTTCTATAGCAGTGAAATTCTCATTATTAGATAATAACTCTTTTGTATTTTCAGAATTTTCAATAATTTCAGCAGATGGAGGTAGTAGCTTAATCAGTGGTTCACTTGCTACATCTATTATTTCATCTGGGGTAAGTATTTCAGTGACAAGATTAGTTGTACATTTACCTTCGCTATCTTGTTCATAGATAACGATTTGTTTTTCTGAACCCTCTGACTCCAGATAAGCTGTAATTTTCAGAGCGATCTCACTTGTTTGCTGATAATCACTATTTAAATTGGGTACATCTTCTACTAATCTGGCAGCAATTCTTTGTGCTTGATAGTCTGTAAAAGGTTCAGTTTCTATTGTGTATTGACCTTCTATTAATAGATCGGGCATGAACACAATATTAGTTTCTTGATTGCTTTTTATACTTTGGCTGGTTAAATCTACCTTTTCCCATTTATATGCACCAGGGGTAGATTCATCAGATACAAGATTGTAAATGTCTTTGCCAACTTCAACTGCAATTTTACTCGCTTCTTGAGCTTCTTTGAGTTTTTCGAGAATTACTTTAGTTATCTTAATAAGTGCATTGATGAGGGTTTTACTTAATTCCCGACTTGTTTTAATTGCAGTATCAGCTGTATTTAAATATGATTCATTAACTTGAGTTTGTCTGGGGTCAAACATATCTTACTTTGAAATGGGTAATTTTTTATGAAATCGGGCTGAAACTGAGGTAGTTTTATTAAATAAAAATTTTAACCTCTTCAAGTGATAGAGAGGTTGAATTTCCATTTTGATGTTTGTTTTGACTTAGTTCTATTTGGCTATTTTTGAAATTTTGATTTATTTCGCTTAGTTGTTCGCTTTGGTTAGCAATAATTTTTAACATTGCTTCTAGCTTGTCATCTAGTCTGGATATTTTAACTTCCATTGATGTTAGTTTTTCTTTTGCTATAAATATTTCTTCATTGATTTGTTGGTGCTGTACATTAATATCCTCACAAGTTTTATGCCATTTTTCTAAGAATTTGGTTAATTCTATTAATAGCGTTGTCGAGTTGTAGGTCGTAGTTTGTGACTTTTTCAGAATATTCAATAAGTCGTCTAACTTTCCGTTCAATATCTCTTCTATACTCAAGTTGTTGTTTTTCTGCTCTGTAATATTCATTGATAATTGCCTCGTAAGAGAGTTTAACTTTATATTCTGAATTCCACATACTATATTGAGGGAAACTAATGTCAATTAAGTTTCCTTGGCTTCCTGTGGCACGGTTGAAAATAATATGTATGTTTACTCCTTGATAAGGAAGTAGATATGCAACATATTGTTGTTGTTCAAAACCAATTAAATTTACATGATGTTTGATTAATTCACCATAGTTGTTAGCATTTATTTCAATTTCTATTTTATCGATTACAATCTGTCTATGTAGCCCATGAAGTTTCACTCTTGGCCGGAGGATAAACTGTTCCTCAAAAGAGCTAATAATTGAATGTGCATTCTTGCTATTTACTTGATGTGAACTAATTAATTGACCTTGTTGGTGATAATTATTTATTAGCTGAATTATTTTTGTCTGAGTGATATTTTCGTCTTTGACGCTACATTGTATCATCTTTAAAAAAAGCTCTTGTATGCATCAACAGGTAATGGTGCATTGCCTGCTTGTACGGGTGCCTGTGGGATAGGAAACTTCCGATTCTACTTCCTTAACTCGCAAATCTAAATCTTCCTGTGTGGGTTTTTTCTGGGTACTTTTCCTAGCAAGCTCCTTAATGACTTTATCCCACTTAGTATCGTTTTCTTGTTCGAGTCCGATAATATATTTCGGGATTTTGATATTTTTTAATATTGGTACTGAACCCTCATTTTTATTACTATAAGCTGGGTTAATAAATAGACATTTCCCCGGTGGTAATTTGAGGAATTGGGCAGGCTCGAACAGCTTCCGAGTCCGTTCTTGTTCGCTGATAGATGTGCTAGCCTTACCCCCTCCAGTTGAGCGAGATTTTTGTTTATATTTAATTTCCTCTTCACCTAAATATGCAGAAAATAATCTGGCAGATTCTTCTTCACCAGGATTAAAAACAAATTTTGTGCCGCACGCACCGAGGATGGCTTTAGAGATTTCCCTACCATAAATCTTTTCAAGCTGACCCATATTTTGCCAACCCAGGATACCGCAGAATCCTTCGGAACGAGATTCGTTAAGCCATTTAAATAAATCTGGAAGGAAGATACTTGGCAACTCGTCAAGACATACTACTAACGGGCCATCTTCCTTCCGTTTTTTGGCGATACTGCGGGAAACTACCATGTGGAGAATGCTGGTCATCAGGGGGCTGACAGCATCGCGGCGTTCGCGGTTCTAACCCGAAGATAATCATCTGTTTGCGTTTTACCTCTAGGGGGAGGGTTGTTTTACCGACAAAGCATCCCAATGTACCCCTTGCCATGAACCGGGTGAACATCAATGAAGCACTACCAGCGATACCCGCCACGGTTTTTTCGGAGCCAGCCGAACTAAATAATTGACCAAAAGCTATCTTAATCCAGGGGTTTAGTGCTGCTGCCATCAAGCGTTCGACCATCTTCTCGCTGGAAAGTATTGCCGCAACCGTCATAATATCAGCGCGATGGCTACGCCCGCCGCAGGCATCGCCAAACTCCTTGGTTAACATTAAGATAGCCTGCGTCAACTGGTCGCCGGCGGGGCCAAAGAACGCATCCTCAGAGGCATTACCTAACAGGCGGAAGTTCTTGTTAATAACTGTAGCTAACTGCCGTGCGGTTTCAGCATCAGAGGAATCGCGCAAGAAATCGATGGGATTACATACCTCCGATTCGGGGAATCCTGGTGCAAATATGTGTACGTCATACCCCTTTGATTTGGCATAACTGGCGATTTTGGCTTGACTAGCATACTTGAAGTCGTATAGTACTATACCAAAGCCTTGGTCAATTGCTGAGTAAATCATCGGGTTGATAGCCGAGAATGATTTACCGCTACCAGGTGCGCCAATTACAGCAGTTCCGCGTTGGACATCGGGTACATAAACTGGTACTCCCCCACTCCCCTTGGGTGATTTTTGACCCTTGTATTTATGTACTCCGATATACAGACTAGCACTATCACACTTAGGAGCTAAGATTTGCTTCAAGGCTTTTTTCTTAGCTTGGGCAGTTTCCTTTGCTCCACCCCAATAGCTAGTAGCAAGCTTGCCTTTTTTACCATTACTAAAAAGCTGTAAAAGCAACAATAAGCCAATTCCACCCGCAAGTGCCAAACCTTGAGGTGACATGAGCTTATCTGTATATTTACTAAAGTCAGTATTGCTATTTTTAGGAGCAGCTTTTACTTCTCTAACAGTCTTAGTTTTAGCAGTTGCAAACAGATAATTATTCATATTAATCTGTGTTAATTTGGCATGAGATAATTGAAGAAATATGCGATGAAGTGAAGCTGCATATTTCTCCGTTATTTGTGTGGGATGTCTTCTCGAAGTCAAAAGTTAAAAGCAAGAGGATAAATTCTTCTATGATTGCCTTTTTACTTCTTTGGTATGGTGAGGGGTGTACCAAGGATAATTGGGTCTATCTCGCGGTAGGTGAAGAAAGGAACTGGGCCAATGAAGTAGGGCGAGCAGCCCAAGTCAACCCATCCCCGCTTGCAGATACGGAAGAACATCGCGGTGGTGATACTACCGTCCGCTTCGTTAATGTCCCAGATGACTTGTTTAAATGATTTCCCAAAGGGGTGACGATCCTGTGGGTTCTTTCCCACCGTTGAGGCTGCCCAAGATGCCGAATCCGCCTTTAACGTTTTGGTCTTTGCCGGACATCCATTGTGCGCCAACGATAGTCTCACTGCCCGAAACTTCGATATGACCACACTTTTTCTCGCACGGGACATTAAACCCAGCTTGATAGCTACCGCTTATTGACTTCCAGCGTCCGCTTTCAAGCGAACCGAGGGGTAAGTCTACTTTGCCGATAAAGCTAACATCGGGGATGGGAACACTGGGGAACTGATCGAACGGTACATCAGCCAATCCCGGAACCTTACTAATTGTTGTGTTTTGCCAGTTAGTAAAGTCCTTTAGCTGTGCATCCTGAATGTCGGGGATGCTGGTTAGTTTATACTTATCAAGTTTGACATACTTACCAAGTTCCACTTCTCGCAGTTCGGGATAATTGTCCAGTACTTCACCAACAGTTTGGTAGCTTGCGGTGCTGCCTGTAACTTTGGTCACTAGTTCTTGAATTGGTGGGATGGCTCCGACTTCTGAATCTTCAAGCTTAGGGATTGCTTCGGCGAGGTCTTCGAGTGTTTGCCACTCTAGTGTCTCAAAATCTGACAGTTTGAGATTTTTGAGGTTAATTCCCGTGATGTTGGCGATATCTTCAAGCGTAAAATCTTCAATATTGAACTCAGTTGCTTCAAAATCGCCCAGTTCCATGACTTCGGCAAGGCTTTGTCCGGTACTCCAGGTGCGTGTCTCCTTCATACCAGGGTTTTTGATATTAGGGAATTCGACGCTGCCAGCACCGCCAAATTTCATATTTTTGAACGTGATACTGCTCCAGTCAGGAGTAGGTGCGCCGTTGACGTATTTAGTTGCGACGGGCTGTGGCTGTTTGGTTTGTTTTGTCTTATCTATCGAAGTGTTCAAATTTGAATACTTCGATGGAACTGTTAGAGCTACTGCTTTCTCACCGAATAGGAGACTGCCGATATTGTAGCTACCTCCAAACCGGATTAACCCATGTAGGGCAAGTCCTGCAATAAGTCCTGCTACCATCAAGTAGCGTAAATTATTAAACTTTTCCATCCGATACTCAAGCGCTCGGTTAGTTTTGTTGTGAGTACTTTCCTGACTTGCAGCTCTCACTGGTACGATGGCTACGCCCGCCGTTCGCGTAGCGTCTCGCAGAGAAGGCATCGCAGTTACCTCGGTTGTGATATCTAAAATTTGGTTGTTGGAGGTCAAATTTTCGTTATACATCACTGGTTATTTAAAAATTATTGATTCAAGAGAAAGTTTGTTTTACCTGTATTTGGTGTTATGGGAGGGTTATTGCGCTGTGGCGGTATTTCTAAGAAGCGCTTTCCACCTAGCAGCATGAGTTTTTCAACCAACTGCATTGATACTCCGGTGGTGCTGGCGGCGACAACAAGTTCCTCTCCTTGCGATCGCAACTCAACAAGTTGGTTCAGACGCTTCCAAAGTTTGCTATCTGTAGTAACCCACTGATTTTTAAGGGCAACTTGCATTCCTTTAGCGATATGTCTGCTATCAGATAATGCGGTGTAACTAACCTTTGGTTTGACTTCTTCAGGTTTGCTGGGAGTATCGCCAATAATTTCAATTTGGCTGTACTCTGGTGTGCCACTGCCCGCTACAATCCGAAAATGATAGCTTTTCCTTGTTGACCCAGATTCGGTAATTACCGTCATGTGCGCCCCGTAAGAAGCTTGTGGTAAACCGGGGATTTTGACTGTCTCGATGCGGCGAATGTGAATTAGTCCTGCGCCCGTGCTGCTTCCAGAACACTTACCCAAGCCCTCAAGACATCCGTCTACATCAAAAACAAACCTAGATGGGTCATCCAGCCAGATTTTCTTGATGACTTCTCTGGTGTTGTAGAACGATATTGATACCCCATGTCCAGGCCAGACCTTAACTGTCTGCAATTGGGCATTTTCCCCTGACACCTGGGACGCTGCAACTTGACGGATAGTATTTGCTAGTACAAGTTGGCTTGGTGCAAACACGGAGGTGATGGTGAAGCACCCGCTAAAGGCGATCGCGCAGGGCATCATTAAACTAAAGTCGGCTATATATCTGAGTTTCACAGCTTGATTGACCTATCGACTTTGATTGTGATTTTGGTGTCTTTAGGCACATACCAGACATTGGGACGGCGGTTGATTTCGTCAGTAGCACGTTCTGTCCGTTTGCTGACTGTTTCGCCAAGTTTGCCAAAGGCACCTTCAAGAAAGGCAGCTCCCAGGTTGCGGTTGTTATTGCGGCTGCGGGTTCTTGTCCCACCTAAAGGCAAATCTTCTGTGACTTCTTCATCTGGCTGGTTGATAATTTCCCCTACCTTGGCAATACCAGCTATTGTTCCTAAAGTGGTATCGTATTTGGCTATTTCAGATCCCTTGTCGTCGTAGGGTCTGGCGACTAGGGGGGAACCTGCCTCTCCCAGGACTGATATCGTTCCGGGTGATATGGGGTATTCAGTTCCATCTTTGAGAATAGCGGTGACTTCGGCACGCACGCCTGATGTGCTATCAACCGAAATCATGGCGATAGTTACCTGTGTTCCTGCTGGAATGGCTATTTCGCCAGTATTGCTGTAAAGCGGCTCGTTCAACTGGGCGACAAACCGTAACGTATTTGTCTGCTCTTGGGAACGGCCGTTATTGTTGATTTGGGGCATCACGAGCGGAGTTACGAGGGTTGCACTTGCAAACGAACCGACAACTAGATACTGTGGTTGTGTTTCTTGAAGTATCTGTGCTTCTTCTGGCAAGTAGTCATTTGCAAGTCGTTCGACTTGCTGAGTGGGGTTGTTTTCTTTATTACCAGCAAAACTGGATTCTACGGTTTTTTCTTTGCCAAGTTCTGAGCTAGTTTGTGGTTCTTTTACCGAGAAGCTATAAATAACTGGTATGGCTTGATTGTTCTCCTCATCACCAGTATTGCTATACTCTGGAGTACTGTCGTTTGTGTTTACAGGTTCCCAACGCGGGCGTAGTTCTTCAATTTGACTGGGAGTGTTGGTAACTGTTTCGGTATTCTCGCTGCGGCGGTTACGGCGACGACGGGAGCGACTGGTATTTTGTTCTGCTGGGCGTAATGTTTCTTCAGTTTTAGCTGTAACTTCTTCTGCTGTTGTGCTTGTAGGTTCACTTACAGTGGTACTGGCTAACATATAATCAACCCGACCAACCGAACCCAGGCTACGCAGGCGTTCGAGTTCGGCTATTGGGTCTTTGGCGACACTCTGGTTGCTGGCAACTATTTGTTTGGCAAATTTTGGCAGAGGAGCGCTAGGACGCAGGGGTGGTATTGGCTGTGAGGCGACTTCTCTACGTCTTGGTCTAACAGTTTCGGGTGCTTCTTCTCGGTATACACGTCTTCTGGAAGTAGGGGGAGTTTCTTGAGCGACTACCCTTCGTTGTCGAGTAGAACGTGTTTTCTCTTTGTTTTTGGATTGTTCTTCTTCAGTAGCTTCCTTTTTCTCTTCTTTGTCTTCTGTCTTGCCTTTACCATTTAGTGCATCAAGTTCTTCCTGTTGCTTGGCAAGGGCTAGCTTGGCATAAACATCCCCATCTTTTTTCTCAGATGCCGCAACTGTGGGAGTGGGGGTAGGGGTTACTTCTGGTTTTTTGGCATTTTTACCACCCCCATTCATCATGCCGTTGAGGACAACAAATATAACTAGGAACCCAGCACCGAATGCACCACCAATAATTCCTAATCTTGACCAGGGGGATGTGACAAAATCGTGTTTAGTTTGTATTAATGCGGGGTCTTCTACTTCCAGATCGTCTTCTTCAGCTACCTCATATTGTGAACCTTCCAGTTCATCTTCTACAGGTTTTATATCTTTACTCTCGATTGGTAAAAGACTATCTACGGAAGATAATTCATGCTTATTTGAAGCCTCATCTTGTAGCTGTAACATATTTTGGTATCTAATTACTAATTATTTTCTTTTTTGCCGAGATTATAATCAACAATTTGAGTAATTTCTAAACCTGGCTCTCGTACTAAATAAATTTTTTTATCAAGTTCAGTTGGCTTGGCTGGTAACTTGGGAGTATCGATAGCTTCGACAGTAATTGTTTTGTTAAAGGCGATTCCTTTACCTTGATTTTCATTTCTATCAAAGCTTACAAGCGTACCGATATAATCAACCTCCCACTTTCCATCATTGATTTTTCTGGGTTCAGAGATATGGCGGGTGACGAGTGAGACTTGAACTTCACCGTTAAATATGCCATTTGGAACAATTTCTGCTAATTTTTTGAGGAAGTTTGCCCGAAAATCTTGATTTTCAGATAGTGCAAATGCAGCTTCCCAAGCTCTAGTTGGAATTCTTTTTCTACTATTTTTTGTTGTTTGAACATCTATTCCTTTATCGGGTTTGGTAACGTTTTCGCCATTCTCTGTTGCTTCGATTATTCCGTTCCAACCGAACATTTTAATCATGCTATCTGAGATAAACCGTTTGATAGTTTCGTCTTCGCGTTCGTTAGGAGCAGCAAATTTACCAGGTGAAATAGAGCCATCTTGGAGTTGAACAATCGTCATGCCTTTGACATGATGATTTGTGCTAGAACTCATGCCAATATTTATTATTTGCAATAGGATAGATAGAATAGTTCCTCCTGCTGTTATGGTGATTGCCATTGCAATAGGTGTAGAGGTAGATTGACCATAACTGAGAAGGCGAGCTGGTTGAGATTTAGACTTAGGTTTAAGCATATATTTCCGATTTAGGGAACTTACTGATAAATTGATATACTAATAAAACAAACTGAGGTGCTTTTTGCCAAACTATCAAATATTGAAATGTCTTAGCTGACTCCTGAATTCTGACTTCTGAATTCTGACTAATTACTTTTTAACTTTAATTTTGGAACTAACAAATTTGGTGGCATTGACAGCAACCGTTGCAGTTGTACTTGCTCCACCAGTAGCGATTCCTGCTGCAATTTCAGATCCAAATGCTACTGTTTTACCTAATCCTGTCCAAACAGCTATTCCACCACCTGCGGCTAATGCAGATGAAAGGATAGGAGAAACCAACCCAACAAAAAGGAGAAATATCATCGGTTGGTTTTGTTCGGAATTAGCAATAAGTTGTCCGCACAAACCAATAATCATGTTGAAGCAAAGTTTTGCCATTCCAACGGTGAAATAACCAGTTAGCCAAGCGAAAATAGGTTTCGCGCCAAAGGGGAGTAGTGAACCGCCTATTGCCAATGGGCAGAGTAGGGCAGTTAAAAGCATTGTGAATTCGATACCCCACTGATAGGCGTTATTGAGGGCAAGGAGGATGACTGCGACAAATCCGGTAATCATCGAGCCGATTGTACTGGTGATAGAATTACCAATCTTTTCAGCAATTTGACCGGGGGAGAGTTGTCGAGCGCATCTTTGGCATCAGATAAAGCCTGAAGTGGGTTAAACTCCCAGCTGCTGCTATCGGGGGCTTCTCCTTTGAATAGATCGGGCGCAGAGGTTTTGAGTTCTGCTTCTGCTTGTTGCAAGCAGGTGATTGAATCTTGCGTGTTACCAGGGATTGAGCGGCATCTTTCCATTGCCGCCCCTACTTGCTGCTGGAGGGCAATATTGCCAACTGCCCGATTGAATGCTACTTCTAGGTTTGCTCCGGCAGCAGTAAACTCAAGAATGTCATTATTGACAGTATTAATATATCCTCGTATGGCGAGTGTTCCACTTCTGAGCAAAGTGCCATTGTTAGCTAGTAGCCCGATAACCAGGATGGGCCATATCCAACTGGAGAGAGCTTTCATATCTTCTTGATTTATCCAGTTTTTGCCTAACTCAACCATAAAAAGGGTAAGTGTGGCGATCGCAAAAAACTGACCAACTTTGCACATTGAGCCGTATAAATTCCCGTTGAGGGTTTCCTGCCAAAGTTTATTGAAACCTTCTGCTACTAGTTGCGCTCCCGCCGCCGCATTTTCTAAAATGTCTTTGCCAAAAAATGGGTCGGTTGCAATTACAAGATGTTCTAACATAGTCTGTATCATGTACCTGATAGAGAATTAATTGGTCATCTCTGCAATTGAGATGACCAACTAATTAGGGTGAATTATTGCCCCGCAGTAGTTTTGAGACTGCTAAACCCACTGATTTCGATGTACTGGGCGCTGATACCGTCCATTATTAGGTTTTGACGACGGCGATCGCTTGCCCCTTGTTTGGCAAGTTGAGATAGCATCAGGTTAGTTTGCTGGACATCGTGCCGTGCTTGCAGTCCGTCGGTGCGGGATTGCCCCAACATTGAGACAATTTGCGAGTTTTGGGCAGCAATTACCTTGAGAATGTTTTGTGAAGCATCCATTGATTGTGCAGATTCCGCGAGTTCTTTGGCCTCAGCTACAGTTTGTTCAGTCGCTTCTATTTCATTTTTGGTACGTTCTTGACCGACTTCCCCTAAGACGCTGGCGATTGTGGCGCGGGTGGTTTCTCTCTCCAGTTCGTTAGCTGCACCTACAGCACCTTCAACTGTGTTACTTTCATTCCAGTTACCCTTTTCCTTGAGTTGCTCTTTGAGCTTTTCTGCTGAATTTACTGGGTCTGGCATATCCATACTGCCAGTCTGAATAGCAGTTTTAGCTTCGCCTTTCATCCCACCCCATTTATTAGTTCCTGCGGTGAGTTCCTTTTTAGTTTCCTCAAAATAGTTATTGAATTTCCCTAAAACCTTGAAGAAATCGTCAATTGAAAAGGCATAACTGGGTGCTGTACCGAGTAATGTTACCAGACCAATTATTGACCCGATTATTACCCCTTTCTTAGTAAACTTGAGCTTTTGTTTCATACTTTTGGTGGATAAAATAACCAATGTGGCGATTAAAGTTAAGCCACTTTTTTATGATTTATAAATAAGAACTCAGAATTCAGAAATAATTATGTACGGCTGGGTGAAGAGTATTGGTTAAAACCTCATCCCATTGTGGGCGAAACCAGTATTACAGCAGTCTTCGATCAAACCCGCCACCAAAATGAATCCTAAAATAAAGCCCAGTGTTGGTTTCAGTCACTTTTGTCTGTGGTGCGTTTGATTGCAATTTGCTGTAAATTGCTTCTTATTAAAACTCCATCCATTAAGAGATGGAGTATTCTGAATAATGAATTATGCATTCTGACTCCTTTTTATTGATTCTTCTTTTTTCAAACCCAGGTTATCTGTTAGTTTTTCTTCTATAATTTATGCTGACTTTAATTGCTTATTGTTATTGTTATCCAGTAATTGTTGTGCTTCTTGGCTTAACTCATCTCCGCGAAGTGTCTGTATGTAGCTTTCTGAAAATCTCACCATACCCAGCATTGGGTTATCGGCATATTTATTGAGGAAGAGAGTGCGTAATTCTTGCTCATTCGGGTTATTTGCTACTGCTGCAAGTAAGCAATAAGCAGGGTAATATCTACAGAAGGTAAGCTTGCCATTGTCATCAAGTAACCACTGTGAGTAGATACTTTCGCGTTTTGGAAAGAATGCTTCGGTACTATTGCGTGAGATGATTTCATAAGGATATTTAAACCTGTTAACAAATGGGTCAACAGACTGATGTTTGAATCCGACCGATAAGGCGGGTAGTGATGTTAGCAAATATCTTGGAAGCAGACTTACTTTGGAAAATACTTTCTGGTTCTTGGGCAGATAAAATTACACGTATACCTGCTTTTGCACCGTTGGCGCAGAGTCTACCAATTAGCTCGGCTATGCTGTCAAAACTGAATAAAATCGGCGCTTCATCTAAGAAAAATATTGATACTTTAGATGATAAAGCTCTACGTAATGCTGCGGAATAGGCGCTAAGGGCAAGGACTGCGGCATCAGCTTCACTCCCAAGCGATCGCAATGCGAATACCAGTAGTCGGGCATCAGTTTTAAAGCTAGATGGATTGGCGATTGATTGTCCAACTCGTGAGTTTAACCAGAACTTTAATCGCAATCTGATTTGGTCAAGAGCATCAAGAATTTCTTTACTATTATTAGTGATTGAATCGAGTTTGATAAACCCAGGCGAACAATAATTATAAAAATCCTTAAGTGTTGGAATATCTGCCCATTCAGGTGTTCCTACTCCATTTTCTAGGGCTAGCTTATATCGAAGTTTGATATCCTCATCGTTGTAAAAAGTTTCAATTGTGATTGTAATGATACTCTCGATATTTGATATCATTGTGGCACTTACCCCTACAGGGTTTGTCCCTAGTACCATTATCATTAATGTGGATTTCAGGAATTCCTTGAAATCGGTCATCCTTTCCTTAATAACTTCCGGCTCATACCCCCTTAAATCAGGTAATTCAAATAGATTGTTCGACTCTTTACTAATATCGAAATATGCCCCTTCTTCTCCCATAAATTTGGTATAGTCGGTAAACGTGCTAGTACCATCGGGTTTGGGATAATCAAGTGCAATTACGGGAATGTCTTGAGCCAAGGCAGGTGTTAATAGACCTGCTACTAAGACAGATTTACCAGCACGGGTAGTACCGAAAATGGCGAGATTTTTGTGCTGCTTGTACAAGTCGAGATGTACTGGAGTTCCTCCCTCTTCAGCAATTAGCTCAAACCCGGATTTATCTCCCGTAGCCGTTCTAACTATCGGCATGAGTCCGGGAACTTCTGATGAGAAATAGGGGAGGCGACGGTTAAAGGGTCTTGTAAGTAGGTTTTCCCAGACAATAGGTACACATTGTAACCATGTCTTCCAGGCATACTCGATTTCTCTATCAACTACGGCAGGTCGTAAGAAGCAGCTAGAAAGGTATTGGCAAGCTTCATCGAGTTTTTGACGACTGTGACGATGGACACAAAAAACAACAGCAGTGTGGATGGGCAAACTGCCTCTGAGGATGGTTTCTTGTGCCTTGACCGCTTCCTCGATGTTCATATTGGCTTTTACGTCAATTGATCCCTTCTCAGAAGACATCGCGCTGGAGGTAATTGACTGTTTGGTAATCCGTTGAAGGGCAGTTTTTGCTAACCCTTGGTTGGCTTTAGATAGCTGGCAGATAATCTCTGTATCGGAGATTTTTTCTTTGGATATTACCTCCCAGAGGTATCGAAGCTGGGCGTATTCGTCTACCCAGCCTTGGGGCTTTTCGCTAAACTGAAGAACGCCGATATACTTGTCTTGTAGTCTTACCCAGCCGCGATTGAGAAAGGGGACAGATTTTTCGTTCTCCAGCATCAGGTGGCGAATATGGAAATCGCTGCTTTGAACTTCTCGAAGCCCTTCTTCATCTAATATGAGGGGATTGGGAACTTTGGGTGCGTCGCTACGGTTAAACTGACTCCAAAGAATTGACCATACTTCCTCACTTGTGACTGCTCGTGCTGAAAGCCCCATTGAGTTAGTAAAAAGTTGTTCCCACCGTTGAAACCCAGAGGTAAAACTATCCCGTAAAATTGTTTCAATTCTTTCTTGCCGAACACCGTGAATTTGTCCAGTAAATTGGAACCAGGCATTTTGCAATTGTTTGATAGTTTTTTCAATTGCATCATTTGAGCGACTGTCTTCAGAAGCCAGGACACTATAGGTACACCAGAAACGTAAGAACTTATTTTTACGAGTTCCTGTTTCAGTGAGTTCTCTTGCTCGCAGACGTTCCGATCGCACTAATAAAGTTAATTGCTCTAGATCGCATTTATCCTCTATCTTTTTTAGTTCCTGCTGCCGGAGAAAGTCATCAGTGAACGAACCAAGATGAATTGTCAAGGTTTCTCGTTCGGGAAGTTCTTTGAGTCCGCCTTCAATATTTTCAAAAATGGGGATAATCTGTTCTTCGGGTAAGGATGGGTGAATTCCCTGTACATCGAAGCAGAACTTAATTTGAATATCTTCTTTTTTTTGGAGGATGAGTGCGCCGATATCTCTACGATCAGCAAGCGAGATACTTGCAATCCCGGCTAAATGGGTAATATCCTCAAACGGTGTCAGGTTTTTGACAACACCTAATTGTTCGGTATCTAGAGATTTTTTACCAATTTTGTGCTTTATTTTTGTTGAGGCGGTCGAACTCATAGCCTATATTTTTGTTCGCTGATATTTATTAATTCAGAAGCTTTATCTGCGTTTTTTAAGCTGGCGCTTCTTCTTGGGTTGAGGTTGTAGAGGATTAACGAGGGAGACAAATGGTTTGTAACCACGGGTGATGCGGGGCGTGCCGACAAACTTACCAAAAAAGGCTTTGTTGGAACTTACTGTCCACCAGGTTGCCCATCCCCAGGCGGTTACAATTCCGGTTGCAAGCCAAGAAGCTTGCATAAAACCCTTGACTACCATGTAGGAGATGAGAGCGATCGCACTCCAGGGAACAATTTGGTCGGCGGGGAATGGCCCGAGGCGTGGTTGGTCTCCTAATACGCGGTTGACAGTACGAAATTCCCGAACTTTTGTCATTATTACGAAAGGCAAAACTCAGCTTTT
>CAVYXS010000300.1:0-14900 GCA_963772205.1 uncultured cyanobacterium | reverse complement strand
TTATGTTTTTTTCCCTACACTGACATGCACGTATTGTTGGGCACAGAAAGTGATCAGCTTTTAAGAACAATCAAACGATACAGGACTGTTCGGACAATGGACGTACTAAAGCCAGCTTATGCCGCTGACCTTGTAAACTATTATGGGTTTAAGCAAATTGTGCGAGAGCTTAACCTTCACCAATCGGCTGTAACAAGACTTCCGTTGATATCTTGCCACTGATATCAGTACCTTCCAGCAGACTGTCTGCCAAATCTCGCTTGTGCTGATGCAAATCCACAATCTTATCTTCAATAGTATCCTTCGCTACTAAGCGATAAATAGTCACCGGACGTTGTTGACCGATGCGATGGGCACGATCTGAGGCTTGGTCTTCTACCGCTGGATTCCACCAAGGGTCCGTATGGATGACGTAATCAGCGGCGGTAAGATTGAGTCCTGTACCCCCCGCTTTGAGGCTAATGAAAAACACATCGCCTGACCCAGCCTGAAAAGCATCCACCCGTTTTTTCCGTTCTGGAACGGGGGTACTGCCATCTAAATATTGATAATTAATACCTTGCTTATCCAGATAATCGCGGATGATGTGCAAATGATCAACAAACTGACTAAACACCAAAGCCTTATGGCGATTCTCCAGTAAGTTCCCCAGCACCTCAGCAAAAAGTTGCAATTTGGAGCTAGATAATTCAGTATCAGGTATAATCAGACTGGGATTACAACAAGCACGGCGCAGTTTCATAATCTCTGCCAACACTTGCAAATGTTTGTGTCCGGCATTGCATCACTTTCGGTTAGTTTAGCTATTGCTTCACGGCGCAACGCTTCATAGAATGCCATTTCCTCCCGACTCAACTCCACATGTAACAGAATTTCAGTGCGAGCAGGCAATTCTTCCAGCACCTGATTTTTTATACGACGCAACAGGAATGGTTGAATGAGTTTTTTCAGTTTGTTGCGTGCAAGTTTATCAAGAAATTTCTCAATGGGGATAGCAAAGCGTTGATTAAAGCTTTCAAAAGAACCCAGTAACCCAGGATTAATAAAGCGGAACAAATTCCACAATTCGCCGAGGTGGTTCTCAATCGGAGTCCCGGTAGTAATCAGTTTGAAACTACCTTTTAGGTTCATTGCCGCCTGGGAACGTTTAGTAGTCATATTTTTGATTGCCTGGGCTTCATCCAGCACAATCGTTTGCCATTGTACCATAGAGAGCATTTGGGATACTTCTTCCTGCTGCAAGAAACCGTAGCTGCACACCAGCATATCAAACGGTTGTAAATTGTTGAGTAATTGCTGGCGACTCCCCGTAGACGACGCTTCTTTACGGGAGGTTTCTCTACGAGAGGTTTCTCTACGAGAGATTTCACCAACACCAACACCAACGCGATCGCTCACCAAATTGCACGATATTAAGAGTAGGAGCGAACCTCTGCGCCTCACTCACCCAATTCATGCACACGGAAGTGGGGGCAATAATTAGGGTTGGCCCTCATGGGCGCTCTCAAGATAACAGCCAACGCCTGCACAGTCTTACCCAGTCCCATTTGGTCTGCCAAACAGGCTCCCACACCCCAATGAGACAGACGCGCCAGCCAGCTGAATCCCTCCATCTGGTAGTCGCGCAGGGAAGCTTGGAGGGTAGATGGGAGTTCCGGTTGGAGGCTTTGCACTTCCTTGAGACGCTCGATGTGTGCCTTCCAGTGTTTATCTGCTTTTACCTTGCCCACCGATCTACGAAATCCTCTAAGCCTAATGTTGCCAGTGGGTGAAAGCGGATCCCTTTACTGTGTTTTTCCGAAAACGTCCGCAATTCGTCGAGGCGTTTGCGAAATGCTTGGGTTAAAGCCAGAAATTGACCATCACCGAGGGGAATAAAACGGCTGGGGGTTTTCTCCAATAGTTCTAGGAGTTGCTGCATATCCAACACTAGGTCTTTGATTCAATTTCAACTCGCCAGTAGCTGCAAACCAGTCTTGCTGACGTTGAATTGATAACTTAAAGTCTTTCAGATCTGCTTGGTGGCTAACACGCAGTTTTTCGCCTTCTGGCCATGCCATGACCACGCTGCTTCCCAATGCTTGCAATTCTAGCAGCAATTCCAAACATTCCTCTGGGTCTTCTATCACCCATTCACCATCTCGTTCTTCTGTGCGAGTCAATGTAGGGCAGGCGGCTACAGCGTCTTTGGCTAGTTGCTTCTCTTCCGGCAGATTGCGTCTGGTTTGCAGACGTTTACCCTCAATTTCGGCAATGACAGTTTCACCACCAGCACCAGGACGGTAGTAGGGGCCACCTTGAGCAAAGGGGCGGGACAAAATGGTGACTTTCAAGCCAGTATTGGCAGGTAACAGGTGAATGTGGGGGAGTGTCTGGGCGGGTACTTCTTCTGCACCTTCTGAGCCGCCACCAATGTCAGAATGCACCGTGACGATACCAGAGACGGCATTAATGGCTGCCAAAACTTGTTTTTCGGCGATCGCCGGCACATTTAGTTTATTATCTTTACCAATTATCTCCGCAATGCGTCTGTGTTCTGTTGTAATCTCAATAACTTTAATGCGGGTTGGGGTTTCTTTAATATTCAGAATATTCTGTGATTCTGGTAACTTGGGAGAAAATTCCAAGGTGAGACGACCAAGTTTTTCTTTTTTGACCAGTAGTTCCGGTTCTCCCTTGACAATTTCTACACGCACATTGGGGGTATCTTCCCAAAAAACCAACGGGTGTCCAATTAAGGCAGAGATGGCTTTTTCATTGAACATATACTCAACTTTGCCGTAATAAGTGCCATCGCCGTATGTCTCAATACAACTACATACCCGCATATCTTGGGGTGTAATGTAATCAAACTCAGATAATCCACTGTTCAAGCGCTTGATGGCGATGGGACGACCTTTACTCCATTCTCCTTTGGCATTAACTTTCTGTTCCCGTGGTTGCACGACACATCGGAAGGGAGAGAAGGTAATGAACCAAGCCAAACGCAGTTCTGACTCTGGTTTTCCTGGTGTTTGGGGTTCCTTTTGGAGATTGGCTAGAGCATTGAGACACATTTCCCAAGCTTCTTGGGGTTGGATCAGGTCTACGATAGTTTGGATGCCGCTATCTTCTCGCAGTGTGACTGCTTGTTGATGATAGTTACTGCTGGGTTTGAGCCGGGATAGGAGTTCTGCCGTTTCCATTGCCAGCCAGTGATGACCGGATGCGAGCGCGCGCTGATATAATGGCTCTAATAAATTAGGTAACCGTTTTTTGCCACTGTCAGCATCCATCCAGTAAAGACACAGAGAACAAAGTAGTGTTTGTAAGCTATTTTCCTCTTCTACAGCAGAAATGTGGGCGCTGACTACAAGTTCCTTTTGGCTAAGATTACCTTGCTGGACTTGTAATACCATTTTCAGTCTCGCATAAATAAACGTGAGCCAATGATCTGATTGACGGGCGATGATTGTGGCGTACTCTTCTGCTAACCGGAGATGTTGTACTGAACCATCTTTTAACAGTGCCAGGATAAAAAATAAGCCGCCCATTGTATTGAAATATATTTGGCGTTTGCCTGTAGCTTTTTTCAATACTTTGAGGGCATCTGTATAATAAATAATTGCTTGCTCGTTCTCTCCCCGCAGAAAACTTAACCAGCCCCAAAAGATAGCGGCATTATTTTGATACTGAGCAGATATCCGCTCCAAACTCTGTTGTGCTTCTTGGGTACAACCCCGTAACAGCATCTGTTCTGTTAAAATCAGATGCAGATAATCTGAGCAATGTTTTCCATCTGTAGAGCATTCTTCTGAAAGAAGAGTCAACGCATCTTCTGACGCAGACAATTTTAATGCTGAACTCAGGAGGATGCTAGATATACTACTTTCATATAATTCTTGTGGTAAAGTTTGAAACCAATCTGCGTCAAATGGGTTATTGCATATCTGCTCTGCAATATTTGCTATTGCTAGTTTTTCTTCGCTATAACTGTATTTCTGGTAATCTTCAATTTGCTTATTAATAAAACTAGGGTCTTGACGATAAATACCAATGCGGATTTCTCTGATACACTGACGTAGGTTTTGAAACATCCGACATTCGTTTTGCCAGTGACTGCGTATGGGTAGCTTTGACTCTACTGCGGCGACTAGTATCTCAAACTGTCCAGTTTCTACAGCATGACGAGTTGCAACTTCTGTGAGTAACGGATGGCATTCAGGATTTTGCCTATTTTCCTGTACTAGCAAACCTGCTGCTTTGAGTCTATCAATCTGGCGACTTAGGGTTTTAGTCACAAAAGGTTTATTATTTTCATCTAATGCACCAGTTTCACTGAGGCAACTTAGGAATGAATTTTTGTCTATCGGTGCATAAATTACCGAAAACAATTGCACAATTTTTTGGGCAAAAGGGGGTAACTCGAAGTATATCTGGGTGAGTTGTACTTGTAGTTTTGTAGTATTAGCGGCAAAATTAGTCATACTATTTATTCTCTTCTTTAAAGAATGCCATTAATTTACCCATATTCCCGCAATATTTTGGCAAGGGTAAACCCACACCGGGTAAGCGCATTTGTAATTTTGGATCTCGCACTCTACACCAAATTGCCATCGGACTACTACAACGCTCGCTTGATGAGATTGAAAATGGTCAGATATACATACAATTAAAAGCGACAGATTCACTCTCTGTACTTGCAGACCAAAAAACTATTACTTTTATCCTTGCACACTCGGACTTAGAATTATGGTTGTTGGAACCTATGCCATGTATTTTAATTGTATATGATGCAAAAAACAGTAAAGCTTACTGGCTATACTTACAAGCGTATTTTGAAAGCATAGAGGGATTCGATTTATCCAAGGTAGGTGAAAGTGTAACTGTTCGCTTATCCAAAGACAACGTACTCAATCGACAGGCGATCGAAATATTTGCTAAATTTAAGAGTGATGTTCTCAGCCAGTTACAGGGAGTAATTCGTCATCATGGTTAGAGAAATTAAGTTTATAGAACTAGAGCAGCTACTCTTCGATATAGGGTTTGTAGCAATGCCAACAACTGGTTCGCAGAAAGTATACCAGTATGCGCCATCTAGTACAGCATGGCGGAAATAAACCCACCATTATGAACCTTGAAACAATCATCATTTGCAGTCTTGAGAAATGGTAGGCGTATTTACGCCGACCTGTACTAGTGTATTAATTGTTTTACCTGCTTACCAGCAACAAGTGTATGTGAGAATAGTACATTTAGTCGCAGTACGCCGAATATTGTCAGAAAATGGCTTGATGTCTAGTGATAAATTCAACCGTTTTTTGGACAAGGTAGCAAGCTAAGTAAGGAATTTTTCGCTACTTTTCCATCAAAATATACCCAAACGCTCCTTCTCAGTGACTGCCCCTTTGGCATCGCCATCACAAGTTATCTGATATAAAGTATAATAAAATACTTATTTTTGGGAGATTTAGCATAGCTGACGATCGCTATTCTCCATCATTTCTTGTATAGTACATAAATACTAAAAGTTGCTCCTACTAGTACAAAAGCAGTAACTATCAAGTATAATAGCTGCGCCGTATTCTCAAAGCGATGTCCACCACACCCCTCAACAGCCAGCAACAAGTCAACGCTACTCAATTCCATGAATCAATTAGCGGAGTAGTGGAACGCCTGACCTATTACAGTGAAGAGTCAGGTTATACGGTGGCGCGGTTACAACGCCCTGGGGCGAAGGAACTAACAACGATTACTGGTAGTTTTGCAGACATTCAACCCGGAATCACGCTGCAATTAACTGGTTTTTGGCGGGAACATCCTCAGTATGGACATTGGTGGCATTGGCTGATGGCGTTTTGTTGAAGTTATCATCGGCGATCAACACGATTGTTGGTTTCCCATTCACCGTAGGGCCAAAAGTTACGCCTTCAATGTTGTCAAGTCCCGTAGATAACTTCAGATCGTCCAGATTCAACACTGTTATCCAAGCTACCCGAACTGAGGTCGAGCTTGAGGGTATAAAAGCGCGTGGGCTGACCTGGTTCGTTGGCATTGCTCTTGCGATCGTCGGAAATGCTATAGAAAACGTTGTTTTTCCCATCATAAGTAATGCCAGACAAACCGCCTACAGTGGTATCATTGCCATTCGCATCCTTGACAGTCACCGATTGGGCAGGATAGGTTGCCTGACCGATAAAGTTCAGTTTTGGCAAGGTTGGCTGAATGCCTTGAAGTGCTGTTCCTTGAACGGTAGAAGGGGGTTGAACGCCCAAAATCTTCTCAATCGTGGGAGCCACATCAATGTTGTTGATGCTCTTTTGCGTAGTAGTACTCGGATCGAAGTCAGGACCTGCCGCCGCAAAGATGGCCTGCATTTGTGGCAATGTAGGATCATAGCCGTGGGCGCCGTAGAAGTTGGGTAAAGATAGAACAGCATTGCTCACATTCGCTGGAGCCGTATCGCCTTTGCGAATTACAGGTGTTGACTGAGTTCCATCAAAGTTGTAGCCTAAGCTCAACAGCGCAAACACATCTCCTGAATCTTGTCCAATGTAATCACTGGAGGCTTTGATAATATCTGCTGCTGTTGGGTTTGCTCCTACAGGACGGCTGTAAACTTTATCAAACACAGATACACTAGCTGCACCATTGGTATAATTGGAGTTTGTATCCTTAAAGTTTTGCAGCAGTTGGGCAATCTTTTGTTGGATAGCCGGATAATCTGCTGGGTCAACTTTACCATCGGGTTCCCGTCCTTTGACGTTGATGTAGATATTCACCGCAGGTCCACTGCTGACAGCGCGAACTTTGGTGGAGTCAGGAACCTATCCCACTAATAAAATCCTTTGAATCCAGATGTGGATAGTTGCGAAGTCAATGAAGGAATCAAAATATACTTTCTGACGTTCCCATCGGACAACTAAACGACGATATTTACGTTGATACCATGCAAAACAACGTTCCTGTTGGAACCTTGGAACTGAAATTTTAATTGGTCTACCTCTGTTTTTCTTGGTTTTCCAGTTTCGTTTGGGTATTTGGGGTCTGATTCCTCGTTTGCGTAAAGCAGCACGTTTATCCTTTGAATCGTAACCTTTGTCAGTCGCTAACACCTTCAGCCTTTTACGTGGTCTTCCAGGTTTTAAAGTTTTAAGTTTTACTTTATCTAACAGTGGCAATACTTGCTCTCTCTCATTTCCGTTGGTCTGCAGTTGTACAGTTAGCCAAAGGCATACCATTCCCCTCGGTTAGTGTATGAATTAAAACGCCTTTACCCTTTCCCCCGTAAGCAATATCCTCACCTCCTCCCTTCCCAGGGGGAAAAAGAGCCGTCAACAGCCCCAAAATCCCAATTTATCAAGCCTTTCTCATCTGCGTAGGCGTAGCCCGCCGCAGGCATCGCTAATATACGTGCTTTTATATGTTCAAATGTTCCATCTGAGCGCCACCGCTTTAGCCATCGGTGAGACGAGCTTTTGGATGCCCATATATCTCCCAAAGGTAAATCACACCATCGACACCCTGTAATTAGAATATACAGTAGACTATTTAATACATGACGATACGGAGCATGAGGCATTCCTTTTCCACGCTTAGATGGTTCTTTAGGGAATACATCATCAAAAAGCTTCCATTCCAGGTCAGTTAATCCTTCAAAACGCCCAGCCATTAATCGATACACTTTTCTCGTACAAGAAGAGATTATCACATTTTGGTATTAGTGGGATAGGTTCAGATAAGTCAGGATCACCAGAGTTTTTCAGCAGATTGTTGATGCTAACTGCTGTGTGGAAAGGCGCAAAACCATGATCGGAGACGACAATGATATCGCTGTTGGGTCTACCATTAGCGTCTACTCCCACAGTGTCAATCACCTTTTGCACTGCATCATTAGCCGTTTTATAAGCCGCAAGGGTGTAGTCTTTGTAGCGTTGAATTTTCGCCTGGTCTTGACCAGCACCAATAGAATTAGGATTTGTAAAATCGGTAGCTTGTCGAGGGTCTGTCAACAAAAATTGATGTTCGGAACCATCGGGTTGCTCAATATAACTCAGCACCAAGTCAGCATTGGGATTTTGCTGAATGCTTCTCAACAGGACTTTGGTTTGATAGTCAACGAAGCTCTTAACCTGATCTTCGTAAATCGCTTCTAGTTCTGTATCGCTAAACCCAGTCAGTCCACTGTTAAGGCGTTCAGGAAAACGGAAATCTGCTTGAGCAGCCCAGAATCCCACGTTGTTGTTGATGTCGTCAACGTTGGCAATTACCCCTGGACTTTCTGCTGGACGGGGAATATAGTAAGCAGAATATCGAGCAATATTGACTTTGGAAAGATCGGCTGCCAATGTACTGGCATAGAAGGATGTACCGACTTTATTATTGCTACCCTCAAAGTAGAATGGACTGGATTTCTGGTCGCTGAATTTAATAAAAGCAGAACCAGTTGATGGTAGGGTGGTAGCAGCTTTAATACCCACATTGGCATCGAAAACTACCAGCGTGTCGTAGTTGGTAACATTATCATTGGTGGTATCGGTCGCCGCTACTTGCAGGTCATAACCGTTACTACTATTCCCCGTTAAGGCGTTTGCTCCTAGAGTCTCCAATTTAGCAACCTTCACAGGACTGTAGGAAGTTTTACCTAAAGCAGTCAGTCCGGTTACAGCTAGGGTATTGTCAACACTGAAGTCAGTCGCAGTCAGACTAAAGCCTTTGCCACCAAGTCCACCAAAAGGGACGGTATAATCTACTGTTCTCTCTGCTTTAGACTGAATAATTGGGCTATTAGTCAATCCAGGAACTTTGACATCAACGCCATCAGCACCAGGAAATGTGGCTGCTACTACTTTTTTACCACTAGCACGCAAATCTACCCATAAGGGTTCTGCTGTCGGATTGCTGCTTTCTTTTGGTCCATCAGGGTTGAGAGCATCATATCCTCCAATAGGAGCGCCAAAGCCACTAATATTAAAGTTGAAGGGACTATCAACTAGGTGAAAAGTGTTGGCATTGATGTCATTTTTTGCAGCAGTTGAACCTGTGGCGATCGCAATATGACCAGGCGCCGTCAGTGAAGGGGTGACAGTCGTGTTGGGTAAAAATACTCCCTTGCTCTTGAGTAGCCCTAAACCTTTGGTGGGATCGATCTGATTGGTATCCAGGTAATTCTTGAGTAAAGAGTAAGTATTACCATCTAGGGAAAGAACAACAACTTTGGGTTGGTTGGCCATAATTATTTTCTGGAATTAATTGGTGGAATCAATTGGTGGAAAAGTTCTCGAACAATCGTTAATAGCCAAAGAAAATAGGTTTATTTACTTTGGTTATGCATGTCAGAACTTTTACTGAGGCAATCAAAATAAGTCTGATTGCTTATTTTGAAATAACCCTGCAATTTTAGATATTTGGCAGTAGTTATTTCATTTTTCTAGCCATGTAAAATCTATCTAAACAATGTTAAGAAACGAATACCAAAAGGTTAAAAAAAATCTGTATTGAATTAATTAACCTTTTAGGCATTGAATTAGGACTTACTCATCTGTCTTTTTTTTTTCGCGGAGTTTGTCAAGAGTCAACCGCTTTTTATCCCCCAGGTACTCCTTGGCGCGATTGCTTTTACAGCATATTCGGAGTTTATGAGGTACACTACCCAATTCAAATTCCCAGGTTTAAAAGCCTCTCTGCAATTTTTGTACCTCACGTACCTCAAAAGCGCTGTATTTTGAACCTTACACCCCAATGAAGATGGTAATTATGATGAAAAGGAAAGAGTATTTGACGCTTCGCGTATCACATTTAGTTTGGATTGAGGGGATAGTGCGATGCCTGCTGCGGGCGGAGCCATCGCGTTTCCCTTTGGCACTCAGGGCTGATAAGTCTGTTTGCATTTAGCAAGAAAGTTCGTTCAAAGTTCTTAACGAGAATTTTACAACGCTCCATCCAAGCATTGGAGCGCTCAATCACCCATCTGCCTACAACCGGAACAAATCCAGATTCAATATTCAATACTGCGTTGAGGAACGTAGCTTGCTTACCGTAGGCTAACCCAACATGGACGGGGCTTTGTTGGGTTAGCCTGCGGTAAGGCTGCGCCTACGCAGAGTCTCAACCCAACCGAATACTGGTGGGTTAAGAGAAAATTAGGGGGTTATATAAAGAAAAATTGTTCTCGTGTTTTATAGAAGAACAATTCATACTTTCAATCAGCAACACCGCAAAACAGAAACTAAAATTTTGAGTTATGGTTCGCCAATCAACACAAAAACTGCCCAATCAAATGGGTGCGGATATTGTTTCATTGTCGTCAACATGGCTTGACGCAAGGCAATGGCTTTATCAGGCTGATACTGCATGTGGCGATAAAATTCAGTCATTAGTGAAGCAGTCGGGTTATCGGGTACTGACCATAAAGAAACCACGACACTGGGAACTTTTGCAGCAACGAAGGCGCGAGATAAACCAACCACACCATCTCCAGTAATCCTTCCTCGTCCAGTATTGCAAGCACTGAGAACGACTAATTCACTGTTTAATTTGAGACCGAGAATTTCATTGGCAGTCAGGATACCATTCTCCTCGGTGGAAATTTGCCCTGGGAATGTAGGATCGGGGGCAAGGGCGATCGCTCCTGGTACTCCTAATCCCAGAAAGTCACCTAGTAATCCGTGGGTTGCCAGGTGAACTATATTTGACTGCCTCATCTTTTGAAGTACGGTTGATTTATTCGCATTGCCACCAATCAAAGCTTTTGTGCCGAACAGTTGGGCGATCGCTTTGGCTTCTGCTTCAGCACTGGGTAGGGGAGGTAATTTTTCGGCTGGTTCCCCTGGCTCAATGACAACTTTTGGCATGGTTGGATTGCCGACAATTAAAGTGGAAGCAGAATTTTTGGTTCCTGTCTGCCGCTTTCGTAGTTGGTACGTCAGATCCAAAATTTGAATTGAAGGGATGATCGAGATTGTATATCTTTCAATTAAGAATTTACCAGTGGCATCTTGCAGGGCAGCAAAAGGAACGAGAAAAAGCGAGCGGTGGGGTATTAAAACCACATGGGCATTTATGTCTTGAGGAAGTAAGTCGGCAACGGGCTGAATTAATAATTGCTGGAGTTTAAATAAGGGGTTACTCTCGATTTGAGAAGATACATTGCTACTCCTACTGAGGGTGCGATTTCTTTGAGTGAGTAAGTCACGACTTTGAGCAACTAAATCGGTTAGCCCTTTGGGATAACATAGCTGGGGATTTTGGCATTGCCACAAGGGTTTTAAGTCTACTCGGCGCAGATTTACCTCGCCTGTGGGTTGAACTACCCAGATCAGCAGTTCAGATTCGTGGGTTTCTAGTTTACCCTGAACTTTGAAATTTCCTGGCACAATAGAATATTCTACCAAGGTCGCACGATGATTTTGAGCAATTTTCTTAATCTCTGCAATCGTTGGGGAAGCGAGGGGCAAGGAAGGTGGCTCTTTTTTGGTAGTAACAGAGGAAAGACTACGAGCAAGTAGTTCGGCAAAGGCACGGGCACGCCCCCGCTCAGAAATTTCTAGGGCGGCTTCGGGTTGATTTTGCTCAACTAAAACTGATTGCAGATTACTGTAAGGTGCATTTTGGGTTTCAAAAATAGAGATTTTGAAGCCATCGTTGTTGCCTAGTCTAGCTCGTAAAGACTCCCAAATTTCAATTGCTTCTCGCAAAGTTTTGGCTGCTGCTGTTAAGTTTCCCTCCTGTTGGCGAACGAGCTGCGGCATTAATTTTTACAATGCCTTCTTCCCGACGATTGCTACGTGAATAGGCATACTGAAAATACTGCTGGTAAGCCTCCAAAGCTTTCTCGTTGTTGCCCATTTGAAAGTATGCAAGTCCTTGATTGCCGCGAATGCGATATAGAATATCGGCATCATGTAACGTATCCCAAGAAATTTTCCAGCCTTGTTCATCAAGGGCAAGCGCTTTATTATAGTCACCCTGGAAGTAAGCCACTCCTCCCAGATTTGCCAGGGCTATGGCTTCTGAATGTAAATCTTTGAGTTCACGAGCGATCTCTAAACGTTGTTGCTGATAATCAGCAGCTTTGGCATAATCACCCTGAGTTTGGTAAAAAATCCCTAAGTTTCCCAAAGCCGAGGATTCTAACAATCGATTTTTGATTTGGCGAGCTAAGGTTAATGCTTGAGAATAATACTCGATTGCTTTTTTTGTATCTCCCAATGACTGATATATAATACCCAAGTCACTCAAAGCTTTTACTTCTCCTGCTTGGTCTTTAATTTTTTGAGATAAAGCTAGACGCTTTTTGTGTAATGATATGGCTTCTACATATAAATCTGCCCCATAATAAGCATTCCCTAAATTTCCTAATGCCTGAGCTTCTTGATATTGTCCTATATTGCTATGACTAATTAAGGTTAAATAGTCATTTAAATAATCTATTGCCTCTGCGTAGTAATTTCCTGATTGGACATGAGCCAATCCGATATTTCCCAGAAGCATTAATTCTAATTCTAAGTCGTGTTCTTCTTTAAGAATTTCTAATGCTTGTTGATAATAATCAATCGCTGTATCGTATGAGCCTTCAATGTGGTGAGATAATGCTAATCCGGCTAAAGCTTTGACTATTTCGTGGGTGTCTTTACTAGCGCGAGCTTCATCTAAATCAGACTCATAAAAAGACGAGGTTGATAAATTATCTACAGAAAAGTAAGCTATTCCCTTGTTGCTAATATATTGTCCTTCCCATTGGAGTTCCTGGAGGGGTTGATAGAGGGTTAATTCCTGAACTTGTTGGCTAGTTTTGGCAACGGGCTTGGTTTCTGCTATTACTGAATTTCCATAATATTTTGTGATAAAAATATGCTGGAGATTAAAGGTAAGTATAGTCAAGAAAATGGTGACAAAAATAGTCAAGTTAAAACAGATTTTTTTAGGTAACATCATAACATAAGAGCAATTTAAAATGAGAAATAAAAAGTATATTGTATGTGATATCTTGAGTCAAGAATAGGTTATATTCACAGCCAATGCCGCTAATCCCTAGCTCCTATCTCTTTTATTTGGTAATACAATTACTTCTACGGCAAAGTTTTCTAATCCGACGGACTTCAATAAACTTTTCCAGTCTTGTGTTATTGCTGTATCTTGGGAGTTTTTTAAGTGCAGTTCTGCTAAAGTCGTTAAAGCATCGAACCAGATGCCATTTTCAGCATAGAGTCGTGCCTGTTGCTTATTAGTTGCTTGCTTTAGCTTTTGGCTTAATTTGGCACTGGGGCTAATACGCTGTATCCAGCCATCTACAGCAAACAATTCTCCTTCCTCTTCTAAATCATCTGTTTGCTTTGGTTTCACTTTCACTTGCAACAACCAATGATACATTTGATTGGGCTTGAGCGCAGGAGCGCTGCTAGGTAACTGAACCTTGATGATGCCTGGTTTTTTAGGAGCAGTAATAGGTATTTGATACAGAAGTTTATCCGTTTCATCCCGCAAGACAAATTCAATGGTGCTACATGTCCTGGCAAAAGGTACATAAATCCAAAGGGTTGGGTGTTCCTGCGTTGTTAATCCCCAAACGTCTTGGTCTTGATGGGAATGATTAAATGAGGGAATCAGGGCAGTTAAAGGAATATTACTGCGAACACAGTCTCCTCGACTTGCACCTGTGCCCCTTGTTCCGGGGGCACCTCGACTGGGAATTGGCGGTGGCTCAAACTGAATTGCTGCCAGATTCATTGGCAAAGAATTTGCCTGTCCTACTGCTGTATTGCTGGTAAGACTAGGTACTAGTAAGCTAACTAGACTAAGACTATAAAGCGTAAATTTCTTGGTCATTTTTTTCGTTTTGTGGTATTAGCTAGGGATTTAATGACAACGTAAGCACTACCACTGCTGCCAAAGACGGCAAGGATAGGGGGAATCAAAGGCACCCAACAACCAACCCAAATTAACAATCCCAGACAGCTACCATATATGGTAATAATAGCTACTATAATAGCGGTTCCCCATAACTTGAGTTTTGGCAGCAGTCCCAGAAGACTACCCGCGATCGCCCAAACCAAAATCCAAATTGCTTCTCCCCAGTATGGCAAAACCCAAAGCAGCAATAGCCATCTAAGGCAGCACTGATAATTTGACTGACTGCTTGTGCTTGCAGTATAACTCCAGAGATATTTTGAGCTTCACCAAGTTGAGTTTTGTAAGGTGTGAGGGAGAAGTCTTTAAAACTTGCTGCAGTTGTGCCAATTATCACAATGCGGTCTTTGACAGCCTCAGCATTAAGTTGTCCAGCTAAAACTTCTCCCAGAGTAATTTGGGGAGCTATCTCGGTAATCGAACGGTGCGAACGGTAATTTAGCAAAATTTGGTGTCCCCAGGCATCAATATTCTGATAGCCACCTGTGTGAGCTTCCAGGGGCTTAAAAACTGTTTTACCCAATTGCCAACTGCCATCGGTAGTAAATTTAAGTTTGATGCCAAACTTTGCGAGATAACGCAGTGCCAGTTGGGTACTCAAGGCATAGGTAGCCGGACAGGGTGAATCTGGGTGGATTTAATGCCAGGTAGATCGCGTCTGACTACATGATCAGGATCAGGACAAGGTCGCTAAAACCCAAACGGTGGGGATTGACTTCTGGAGGAGGTGCAATTCCTGGCTCTTTGGTAATAGGATTACTTACCTGGCAAACAGCGACAAAGCGATCTCTGCTGCATTCGTTTTGCCAATCCCTGTAAAAGTTTGCTCCGTTGAGAGAATTGGTGTGAGAGGTTTACCTGTTTCGCCTGTACCGGAAAATCTCGATAAATATCCAAACCAATGACTTGCGGTTGGTAAGCTTCTAGTTTGTCTAACAGATGGGCAAGTGCTAAATCAGACAGGGAGCCACGTTGCTCCTCATGCCTTTGGGCTTGCACATCTGCCTCGGTTA
>CAVYXS010000299.1:0-14773 GCA_963772205.1 uncultured cyanobacterium | reverse complement strand
ATTAATTACCACATCCGCACCCCGGACATGATCAGACTTACCTACCCAAGTAATCCCAATACAACCTGCAGCTTGAGCATTACGTGCCATTTGCATATCGCCGACAGAATCACCTACCATGAGTGTAGCACTCGGTTCGACTCCCAAGGCTTGACAAGCTTGCCAAAATAGTATAGGATATGGTTTACTCGGTCCTTCATCCACTCCCATTTGCAGCTGGAGATAATCGCTTAACTGATGATGGGCGACAAACTCACGCACTTCTTGAGTGGTTGCGGCTGAAAGAATACCAAGTTTTAAACCAGCTGTTGACAGAGACTTTAACACCTCCAAGCTACCCGCGAACAGGGGTGAAGGATTCTGTCCTAGATATTTTTCCGCTTCATCTAAAGCTTGACGGGCGATTTTCAACGAATCAAACCACCCCCTACCAGTTTCCGCAATATATGCTGCAGCGGCAATTTCTGTTTCTCGGCGACTGGCTACTGCTATAATACCTGCAACATCAAGAATATTACCATTAACGCCAAATGCCATTAACAATGGTTCGCCAATACCGGGAATTTGGGCGTCTATTAACCTTGCTGTTTTTTGGGCAAGCGATCGCAAATAGGTTTCTGAGTCTTCTAGAGTACCGTTTTTGTCAAATAAAATCGCCTGGATATCAGAAAAATTAATGTTTCTACATTTAATAGTTGTCAAAATATTCCTCCTGGCTGAATTTCAGTTAGAAGTTAGGAGTTAGGAATTAAAAAAAAGAGGGATTTTCCCTCTTTCGATGATGCTTAGATGTTGTTGAATTAAAAATGTAAGTAGTTAGCGATGATTATCATAGCAGCGTTTTAGCCCCATAGAAGGGCTGTAGATTTGCGCTAAAGCGCTACTATCAACTAGTTATGGTCTTTTGCGCCGGCTTACTTATTATTCTTCAATTGCTGCTGGAATATCTTCTTCAATTGCTGAAGGAATATCTTCTTCAATTGCTGAGGGAATATCTTCTTCAATTGCTGAGGGAATATCTTCTTCAATTGCTGAGGGAATATCTTCTTCAGATATAGCTTCAACAGGAGCAGCGGTAATACCTTGTTGTTTGGCTAGCAGCTGTTCGCGATACTTCGCTGCCATTTCTTCTGCCTTATCATAAACCAAATCGCGGTTCTTAATCATGTCACCGGGTTCGGGTTCCAACTGTTTGGTTGACAACGAAATCCGACCTCTTTCTGCATCCAAGTCAATAATCATAACTTTGACTTCATCATTGACATTGAAGACGCTGTGGGGTGTATCAATGTGTTCGTGAGAAATCTCAGAGATGTGTAGTAAACCGCTGACACCACCAATATCGATGAAAGCACCGTAGGGCTTAATCCCGCGAACTGTACCAATGACCACTTCACCCACTTCGAGGCGGTTCATCTTGCGTTCAACCAACGCCCGACGGTGGGATAGAACTAGGCGATTACGTTCTTCGTCTACTTCGAGGAATTTCAAGGGTAGTTCTTCGCCTACCAATTCTTCTTTAGGTTTGCGAGTGCTAATGTGAGAACCGGGGATAAAGCCGCGCAATCCTTCAATTCTGACCAATGCACCACCACGGTTGGTGGCAAACACACCAGAACGGACGGTAGCATCTTCAGCTTGTAGCTGGCGTACACGTTCCCACGCCCGCATGTATTCAATGCGACGAATGGAAAGGGTTAGCTGACCATCTTCGTTTTCGTCGGTGAGAATGAAAAATTCCCGCGTTTCGTTCGATTGTAAGACTTCTTCCGGGGCATCGACCCGGTTAATTGACATTTCTTGTATAGGTATGTAAGCTGCTGTTTTAGCACCTATGTCAATCAGAGCGCCGCGCGGCTCTATACTGAAAACCGTACCTGGTACAATATCTCCAGGGCTGAAGTGATAATCGTACTTATCAAGTAGAGCAGCGAAATCTTCGTGAGTAAATCCAATTTCTGTAGCGGTTAAATTCTGATTGACCATGCTGATTTGTTCCTGGTTCTAGTCTCCGTAAATTTTTTGCTGTAAGCTCGATGTATGTGATGCAATGGCTTATGGGCAGTTTACACCTACATCTTTATTTCATCCTAGCGCAGAAAAGCTAGTAATAACACATATTAACTTCCAGACAGGAAATTATATCATATATCCAATGATAATTCACTAATCTGGGTTAACTGTTCACTGCCAAAGGTTTTCAACCTGGATCTTATATCAAAATCAATTGCTCAAGTACTTTCAAACTTGGCTGTTTCCAGCTCAGACTATACCTCTTTTCATTAGTGTGGGTGGTTGACATTTTTCTCAATCAACTTACCCCGCTTCTAGCTTACACTAAAGTTTCCCTATTTTCTCTGATGTCATTGGCAAGTTATGGTTGATTATCTGGCAGGACTTACGCTAGTACAGCATGGCGGAAATAAACCCACCATTATGAACCTTGAAACAATCATCATTTGCAGTCTTGAGAAATGGTAGGCGTATTTACGCCGACCTGTACTAGTGTCACATTAGGGACTGACAACAAATAAATTATCCAATCTTGTGGGGTGGACATCCAGCCCCTGGGTACGGGCGGGCGAGACGCCCACCCCACAATAAGTAATTGAGTATTTTTTTATTTGGAAGTCCCTTAGAAGAATGGTGCGTGACGCCACAAGTCTTGTAAGTACGTACAATATTTATCGAAGCGTCACGCACCCTACGATTATTCATGTGCCAGACAGCTTTAGTCCTATCTGTTTGTAGTAGCGCTGAAGCGCTACTACAAACGTAAATATCCACTGTTACCGAAGAGATAACAGCGGATATTAACTGAAATATGACCTTAAAAGTCTGGTAATAGCAATCTATTTGTCTTTCTTCGTCTCAATGCGGGGAGGTTCACGAAATGCGATCGCAAAGAATAGCACCCCGATTGCTAGGGTCAAAATCAAAATGTAAGCAACGCTTTCCATATTAAATGTTCCTCTGCTAGTAATTAAAGTGATGAGTGATGAGCCATTAGTCAAAGCCTGAACTCAAAACTCGTGACTCAAAACTCAGCACTGAATTTAAGCTGCTTCCTTCCGGCGGGTTGTTTTGTCACCCACTTTCTGGAATAAACCCCATTCCACTTGCTCTTCTAGATCCGCTTCTACACCAGCAAATACGTCTCGGTAGATTGTCCGAGCGCCGTGCCAAAGATGACCAAAGAAGAACAGTAGTGCAAATACCGCGTGTCCAAAGGTAAACCAACCTCTGGGAGAAGTGCGGAATACACCATCAGAGTTCAAGGTTTCCCGGTCAAATTCAAATATTTCACCGCCTTGAGCCTTACGGGCATACTTCTTGACTTCGGCTGGATTTGTAAAGGTCTGACCATTCAAATCGCCACCATAGAAGCTGACAGTAACGCCAGATTGTTCAAAGCTATACTTAGATTCTGCCCGACGGAAAGGAATGTCAGCGCGGATCACTCCATCTTTGTCAGTCAGGATGACTGGGAAGGTTTCAAAGAAGTTGGGGAGACGACGCACAGTCAATTCCCGTCCTTCAGAATCTGTGAATACGGCGTGGCCTTGCCAAGATTGGGCAATACCATCACCCTTGACCATTGGGCCTGTGCGGAATAGACCACCTTTAGCGGGGCTATTACCAACATAATCGTAAAAAGCAAGTTTCTCAGGAATCTGTGACCAAGCTTCCGAAAGAGTAGCACCATTAGCTAGGCTAGTTTGCACACGGCGCTCAATTTCTGTATGGAAGTAGCCTTGATCCCATTGATAACGGGTAGGACCAAACAGTTCAATTGGGGTAGTGGCGTTACCGTACCACATCGTACCTGCTACCACGAAAGCTGCGAAGAATACCGCTGCAATACTGCTGGAAAGTACGGTTTCAATATTCCCCATCCGTAGGGCTTTGTAGAGCCTTTCTGGGGGTCTAACTGTGAGGTGAAATAAGCCCGCAATAATGCCGACAATACCAGCAGCAATGTGGTGAGCCACAATACCACCAGGATTAAAGGGGTTAAAGCCATCTGGACCCCATTCTGGGGCTACTGGCTGGACACTACCAGTGACTCCGTAAGGATCAGAAACCCACAGCCCCGGACCAAATAGTCCGGTGAGGTGAAAAGCACCGAAGCCAAAACAGAGTAAACCCGATAAGAATAGGTGGATACCAAACATTTTTGGCAAATCTAAAGCAGGTTCGCCAGTGCGAGGATCTCTAAAGAGTTCCAAATCCCAGTAAACCCAGTGCCAAACTGCAGCTAAGAACAACAAACCAGAAAGCACAATGTGAGCAGCTGCAACACCTTCAAATGACCAGAATCCAGGATCAGTTGCAGGTTCGCCTGTAACGCTCCAACCACCCCAAGATTGAGTGACGCCCAAGCGTGCCATGAAGGGTAGCACGAATGCTCCTTGACGCCACATTGGGTTGA
Source organism: uncultured cyanobacterium (assembly GCA_963772205.1). Lineage (GTDB taxonomy): Bacteria > Cyanobacteriota > Cyanobacteriia > Cyanobacteriales > Nostocaceae > Gloeotrichia. The sequence goes on along the minus strand of CAVYXS010000299.1, from coordinate 10,341 downwards.
GAACTGGATCACTGGGGTCGTAAGTAGCTAGTTCGTACAATGCCATCGAACCAGCCCAGCCTGCTACTAGGGCGGTGTGCATCAAGTGTACAGAAATCAGCCGTCCTGGATCATTCAGAACGACTGTGTGTACTCGGTACCAAGGTAGTCCCATCGACTACGCTCCTCCTCGATGAATTAGTTTACAAAGCAATTTTCTTACGGAAGTCACACACAACGATAGACATTATGAGAACTTCTCTCAGTTTTTCTTATTGCCAGAGTCCTGAGTTTTACCACAGCTTAGTCTGATAAGTCAGACGGCGCGGGTGGTTTGGTAATGCTTACACGTTTGCGGATCTTTACCCCGAAGGATAGCGATCGCTCTTAATTACTGCTGATGGTTTTCTGAAAAAAACCCTACTTTTTCCCGAAGGAGCAAAGCAAATACCCAGAAGGCATTTGGGCAGTAATCACGTCCAAGACAATCACCATACAAAAATGAGAATGTTTTAAAAAGTGTAACTATTGATGGAACGCTTTGCAAGCGTGTAAATAGATGCGATCGCGTAGCATCTCGGTCGCTTTTCGCTACAAATCCTTGTCTGACATTGGATTTGCGTATTTTTATGGGAAAGGGGATGGGGCGATGGGGAGAGAGAGATTGTCATCCATCTTGTCTCCCACTCCCCCACTCTTCTACTGGACTACCAATTGAATGTTTTGCAACTGACACTTGGTTTCGGCGTTACCCAAGCGTTCGATTACCTGTTCAGCAGTCATCAGACGCTTCAATACTACTTGACCGATTGTCTCATTGGCGATTGCTGGCGTTATGGGCTTGACTTCTACGGTTAAAACCGCTGCTTCCACTCGATAAAGCCACAATAATTCGTTGTTTTCCACTAGACAAATATTCAGTCGCTGAATATCGGGTGGGCGACGCCATGCGGTAATTTGCCAGAGTCCATCAGACGCCCAGACTCTAGCAACACTCCATCCTTCAGATAGAAAGAAATACTTCACGTTCTTAGTCTCACTGATTTGGACTCTCAATCTGCTGTTTAGGGAGCATCCCAAATGTGTAAATTTATTTTTTTGTAGTGATGGCTCTCTAGCCCGCTTCCTGGACATTAGGGAGCAAGATGCTCCCACTACAAATTTTATTTTGGCAAAATTGGGATGCTCCCGCTGTTTACAATATCGCGATCGCTTCAATCGCTGATGTATAAACATTGCTATTTCTCATCAAAGCCATACATTTATTTGCCCAAGCACGGGTGGAGAAACCCCGCCCCTAATATCATCCCCGAACCGTGGCTGGGGATTTTGAAAATGCTTAGACTGTGGTCAAGGCTTAACAAATCTCTGCCCTGGTAACTATGAATTTACGACAAATTACGCTATTATCTGGAATTTTAATTAAATATAAAGTTTTGTTCTATCTGAGAATCTGATTTCAATGTGGGTAAGTGGGGATCTACTTATGTATTTTTAAATGATTATTGTAATAATAGTTGCTTGCTTTTTGGAGAAAATTAATCAACATATAGTAGAATTACCGCTACTCTTAATCAACGTACATTCTATGACCTGGTTTTCTTTATCGGTTAGGCAGTGGGGTCAAATTACAAAATTCTGCTCTTTATTTTGTCTATGTTTATTTTTAGTTATCAGTTGTGCGCCTCGCCCACAGACAAGTACACCATCTGTGGTTGCCAATACTACTACAGGTGATGGTCGAATTACTATCGGGACGACGGGGAAGCCCAGAACCCTAGATCCTGCGGATGCTTATGAATTGGCGTCTTTGGGTTTGGTGTTTAATATGAGCGATCGCCTCTACACTTACGAACCTGGAAGTACGGAAATTAAGCCCCAGTTGGCGACTGCTTTACCTAAGGTCAGTCAGGATGGTTTAACTTATACTATTAACCTACGTAAAGGTGTAGTTTTTCATGATGGAACGCCTTTCAACGCTGAGGCGATGGCGTTTAGTATCAAGCGGTTTATTGAAAATAAAGGTAAACCCTCCTTTTTACTTAGCGATACAGTTGACTCAGTAAAAGCTACAGGAGAGTATGAGTTAACAATCAAGCTGAAAAAGCCTTTTGCGGCGTTTCCTTCATTACTGGCATTTTCGGGAGTGTGTCCAGTGTCACCCAAGGCTTATGAATTGGGTGCTGGGAAATTTAAGCCGGAAACATTTGTGGGAACCTGGTCCTTATAAATTAGCCCAGTATGGTACAGATTCGCTGCGATTTGACGTGTTTGATAAATATTGGGGAGAAAAACCCGCAAATAAGGGAATTAACGTCCAAATTCAGACTAGTCCAGTGAATTTATTCAATGCTTTCCGCACAGGTGCTGTGGATGTAGCTTACCTGTCTTTGGAACCAGATCAAATTAAAAGCTTGGAGGAAGGCGGGAAAAAAGGGGATTGGCAAGCGATTAGCGCTCAGGGTAGTGTAGTAAGTTATCTGGCATTGAACCGAAATCAAACACCTTTAGATAAACCAGAAGTTAGGAGTGCGATCGCATCCATAATTGACCGCAAACTTTTAAATGAGCGCGTTTTGCTTGGTCAAGCTGATCCGCTCTACAGTATAATTCCGACTACATTTAATGTTTCCCAGCCATTATTTAAAGATAAATACGGTGATGGTAACGTTGAGCAAGCGAAACAATTGTTAACTAAAGCTGGTTTCTCCAAAGACAAGCCGGCAAAAGTCCAAATTTGGTATCCTGCTAGTTCAGCTACCCGCAGCTTGGTAGCTCAAACACTGAAATCTCTGGTTGAACAAAAGCTCGATGGTATCCTACAAATTGAAGTCAGCACAGTAGAAGGTGCGACATTTTATAAAGAAATTGGCAAGGGTACATATCCAGCAGCTTTAGTTGATTGGTATCCAGACTTTTTAGACCCAGATAATTATGTACAGCCATTTTTGGCTTGTCAAAAAGGCTCAGTTGCTAAGGGATGTCTTGAAGGTGGTAGCCAAAGTCAAGGTTCGTTTTACTATAACGAAGCTATCAATAAACTAATTGATCAACAACGCAAAGAACAAAACCCCGCAGCCCGTAAGAAAATATTTGTCGAAATACAAACACAAGTAGCGACTGATGTACCTTATGTTCCTTTATGGCAAAATAAAGACTTTGTATTTGCTCAAAAAGGTGTGAGCAACGTTAAACTTGACCCTACCCAAAATTTGGTTTATAAACCGATTAAAAAATGAACCCCACCCCGCCTTTGACTTGAGTCAAAGTCTCCCCTCCCCGCAAGCGGGGAGGGGTCTGGGGGTGGGGTGTTATACCGTTTCACTTGCAAGAGTCTATTTTTCAGAACTCGAAACTCCTAACTCCTAACTAAAGATGTCTCGATCTAAAGCCCTACAATATTACATAGCCTCCCGTGTGGTGCTAGCGCCATTGCAATTGTTAACTATTATTACGATTGTCTTTCTGTTATTACGAGCTACACCGGGAGATCCAGCAGATGCAATTCTGGGTGGACGTGCGCCAGAAAGCGCGAAAGAACAATTACGAAAACAATTAGGTTTAGACCTTCCTGTCTGGCTACAGTACATCAATTATTTAGGAAATATACTGCATTTTGATTTGGGTACATCTTTAACCAGTCGCGGACAAAATGTAGGAGATATCATTGGACAATATTTCCCAGCGACAGTGGAGTTAGCAGTATGTAGTATGCTGATGCGCTGATTGTCGGAGTTGCGGTAGGAACGCTTTCCGCTTCTCGTCCGGGAACTGGTTTCGATATTGGGGGAAGATTATTTGGCATTATTACTTATGCACTTCCCATGTTTTGGGCGGGAATGCTGCTGCAATTGATCTTCTCGGTACAATTAGGCTGGTTTCCCAATTCCAACCGCTTTCCCCCAAATTTGCCGGCTCCTGCAACCATAACAGGTTTGTATACAATTGATAGTTTATTAAGTGGGAATCTCAGCCAGTTTTTCACATCTTTGCATCATCTTGCCCTTCCTAGTCTGACTTTAGGAATTTTGCTCAGTGGGATTTTTGAGCGCATTGTACGGGTTAATCTAAAGCAAACCTTGCAAGCTGATTATGTAGAAGCAGCTAGAGCTAGAGGAATTGCAGAAAATAAGATTGTTGTGTCCCATGCGTTAAAAAATGCCCTAATTCCTGTGATTACAGTTTTGGGGTTAACCTTTGCTTCGCTGCTAGGAGGGGCGATTTTGACCGAGGTGACATTTTCTTGGCCTGGGTTAGCGAATCGGTTGTATCAGGCGATTGCGGATCGTGATTATCCCACAGTGCAGGGTGTGTTGGTATTTTTCGGCGCGATCGTTGTGGCGGCTAGCATTTTAATTGATATTTTAAATGCTTATGTTGACCCGCGAATTCGTTATTAAAAATTGGGTGTTGTTGAATTGAGATATTTATCTCACGCATTCCCATTAGATACCCAACTTCTTTGAGAAGAACGCACCAAATCCGATGAGATGGTGCGTTACAAATTCCGTCTAACGCACCCTACAATACTGAATAATTGCAACCAATTTCCGAACGCACGGCGATTCGATGGTTGAAACAGCTAACAGAGATATTACACGCAATACATCAACAGCAATATTTTCATCGGGATATCAAGCCACCCAATATTATGCTGAAACCCAATGGGCAATTGGCATTAATTGATTTTGGCACAGCAGGGGAAGTTACGCAAACCTTCATCCAGAAATTGCAAGGGCAGCAAGTAACTGGTATTATTTCTGCAGGTTATACCCCACCGGAACAAATGAGGGCGGACGGGTAATGGTTATTAAAAAAGTGGGAAATTAATTAGACCAGTTCTCAAGTTTTGAGAATATCACCTGAAGAGCGATCGCTCTTGAGAAATTTGCTTAAAGTTAAACCTCGTCCATGCTGGTAGATTGTGAAGTGACTCTAGATGAATTAGAGTTGTAAAAATGATGTTACACTAGATATCATTTAAAACGAGTTAGTTAGATTATGGACAAAGTTACTATACCTGATGTCCTTACCTTAGAAGAAACTTCAGAATACTTACGTTTACCTGTAGAAACAATTTTACGTCAAGCTGTACAAGGGAATATTCCCGGTCGCCAAATTGAAGATGATTGGAGATTTTTAAAGGTAGCAATTGATGATTGGTTGCGCTCCAAAAATAGCCATTATATTCTTCTTAGTCAAGCAGGTGCTTTCGTAAATGACGATTCTCTGGCGCAATTAAGAGAAAAAATTTACCAAGGAAGGGGACGTTCCGAAATTGATGATAATTTAGGTAGCTAGCTAATGTATTTGCTCGATACCGATACACTCACCCATCTTTACGCTGGAAACTCTAACGTAGTTGAGCGATTAAAGGCTGTAGAAGATTCAGAAATTGGCATTACTATTATTACAAAAGTTGAAGTCTTGCGAGGAAGAATTGATTATCTTCTCAAAGCTGAAACCGGAGTGGATTTACTCAAGGCTCAAGAACTATTATTTCGCACAGAGGAATTATTAAGCCATCTGTTAATTGTGCCAATTAGTCAAGCAGCATCGGTAGAATTTGAGCGGTTGCGTGCTGTTTCTAAATTTCGCAAAATTGGACGAAGCGATTTATTAATAGCTAGTATTACTCTGGCAAATCGAGCCACATTAGTAACGAGAAATACACGTCATTTTAAACAAATTCCCGGCTTGCGAGTAGAAAATTGGGTTGACTAATGAAGTACACAGTCCGGGGTACAGCAATGCTGTACCCTGACAATCATCTCTACCTCACCAAGCTGTACTGTATCTATCGCCAATCGTTCCAATTTTGGTTAAAAATCGATGTATCAGGAAAAGCGGTAGGATTCCCATTTTTCTCTAATAGACGCTTGAGTAGTTCTAGTTTGGGTTCTTGTTTAGGTAACTGATCTACTAATTGATAAGGTGCGATCGCATTTTTGAGCGCAAAAGCTGCTACAGTTCCAGCAGCAGCACCTGCAGACCATTCAAAGGAGTGGACTCGATAGGCTGCTGCGGCGATGTGGCTGGTAGCAATGCTTTTGCCACCTACTAATAAATTATCAATTTTTTGGGGAATCATCGCCCTTAAGGGAATTTGGAAGGGATAAGCTTGACCAGCACCCCGTTTTTCTCCAGGACGTTCTTTGTTTCCAGGGGCTTCTGGGGGGCTTTGTTCCATACAGGGATGAAAATCTATGGCGTAGTGACCGATACCTATAGCGTCAGGGAAGATAGTAGAACGAGTCCGCCGTATGGCTTTATCTGGTGAAATTTCCCCCATAATTACTGCAATGTCCTCTAAGCCAGAGAGTGATACTTTTAACTGACGATACATATCTGCTGGTAGGGTCTTGTGGTAATATTCATCATTATAGTCACGGCGAGAAATATCAGTTTCCCAGACACCAAAGCCTGTGGGTTGTCCCCAACTTGGGCGACCGATAATGCGTCTTCCTTCGCGGATATAGGGATATTTAGATAAGCCATGCATTGTCCCCATTGGGGAATTTAAGCCTGATAAAAAGCGGTTATTCGTTTGTGGTTGCTTGACACCATTTCCTAGTTGAGAATCAGTAGTTCCCGCAACTAGCCAGTAAAAATAAGAGAGAGAGTGTTCTTCACCTTTGCGGAGGGTTTCTGTCCGTAGTCCCCCCATCCAGCCTCCTGGCTCTAACTGGTGAGTAGCTTCTAGCTGTTGATGAGTATAAACTAAATTATCGGCGTCCGTACCAGGGCGGTAATCGTTCCCCCAAGTCCAGTTTTGCATGGAGATGTCCCCCGGTGTGGGAGCGGTAAATTTCAGTCCGCCAAATTCGGTTTTTGTTCCTGGCTGGGGATTCCAAATGCGGCGATAGGTGAAAACTAAGTCAAAGCTTGCCAAGCGTTTTAATTCATAGCTAAAATATGGTGAATATTGTGAATAGAATGGGGGCATTGTTTGCTGTTGCGGCTCCTTAGTTGCCTCCATTGCAAAAGTATAGGTAAAGCCTTGAGTACAATAGGGATTGTTTTGGGTGCTGGAAGCTGAAGGTTCGAGGTAGGAACGAGCATCAATGCCTAATCGGTAGGGAACATCAGCCAATCCCACAATTTCGCCGGTTTCGCTGGCGTCAATAACGTACCATTTGGGCGCGTTTCCTTGAGTTTGTTTGGGGATGAAGCGGATGATAGTTTTGGTAAACTGAGATGAGTTTTCGTAGCGATAGGCATCTTCAATTGTTTGAGATAAGGGAAAGGTGTTAAGGGGTGGTGCGCCTTTTGCGGGTTGATGTTGAATGGCGATCGCACTATTGATGATTTTCCCATCGGCACTAATGTCCAAATCTTTAATTACAGTATTCGCAAACCATTGCAACTTACCTCTGCCTTTGTTTTCGGCATCTTTGAGCATGTCGATGAGAATGGTGTGAGCATCGCGGGGAAGAAAGCAGGCGTCGCTTACCCAGCATTCACCAGGGTTAAGTTTACCATAATGGCGCTGAAGACGGTTTCGTAATTCTAGGTAGCCGCGAGAATAGAATTGCCGAGCTCGCTGGGTTGGTCGTTCATCTAATGCAGATGTTCCTTGAGAGGAAATTTGTCCCCCCAACCAGTCGGTAATTTCTGTCAGACAAACGGTTCTGCCTGCGAGTAACCCCTCATAAGCCGTAGCGACGCCTGAAAGTCCACCACCGACAACTAAAATCTCACAGTTGATGGTTTTGTCTGGGTTTTTCGGTGGTGTGGCTAGCGCTAAATCAGGGATAAGAAAAATAGATATTAAGCTGAGACTAATGAGCGATTTCTGGTTGTAAGCCACTTTATGTCTAGACTGCATGGTTGGAAAATCCGTTCAACTTCTGTTTCACCTAGTAGACGGTAGCATTTGGGAATCATTAGTCTCAAGTTTTTCTCAGAGGATGTTTGTCAAGTCCTAAAATATACTTAGAATCTATCTCCTTTTAGGATATTGCTTTGGATTACTCAAATGTTGTGTTAGGGTTCCCAAATGTTGTGTTAGGGTTCCCAAATGTTGCTTTGGAGTACTCAAATGTTGTGTTAGGGTTCCCAAATGTTGTGTTAGGGTTCCCAAATGTTGTGTTGGGGTTCCCAAATGTTGTGTTGGAGTACTCAAAGGCTACAAGCCAGCGCCTCAAAGACAATTATAACCAGTCGTAAGGGCACGGCAGTGCCGTGCCCCTACCGAAGCGATGTGTTATAGCATTTCCTAATCATATGAGGTACATGATAGCCCCCTCCTCGCTTGCGGGGAGGGGGTTGGGGGTGGGGTTCCTGTACGTCATAACAGCCGGAAATGCTGTATGGTGTTTCCCGATATGAGTTATGTCATAGTCCCCTCTTTGCTTGGTCTGTTGGGCTTGCGGTCTGGGGTTCTTGTACCTTACTCAATGGAGAATCGCTAGATTTGAAAACTGAATTCTAGTATAGATTGGAGATAGATACACCGCTCTTAAAACTGAGCAACAGAGAGTTATGGTTTTTATGAAGAACAAAAATCCAGTCGTCTTCGCCTTAATTTTGAAAAGCGCTCTTGTCTTTTCGCCTTTGTTGTTGTTCGCTGGGATGAGTAGTGGACAAACTCCGCCAGTTTCCCCCAAGGTCAGTCCTACTGCAGTAATATCGAATCGGGAACGGGAAGAATTGGCGCGACTGCGAGAAGAAAAGCGCATCCGCGAGCAAGTACAAACTGATTTCGATCGCTCTTTTAGTCGAACAACTATGTTACTCAATGTCTGGTTGGTGATATTGAGTTTGTTTCCTGTGGCTGTGATTGCTTTATTTTGGTTATTACGGCGTGTGGCGATTCGGGAAATTGTGGCTCGCGCAATGGAAGAGCTACAGGGTTTAGAAAAGTTACAAAGTCAGCTAATGCTTGTTAAACAAGACGCTGAAAATGCCATTGAAGAAGTGAGAAATATTTCTGAAAATTTGGAAACTGAAGCTAATCTGCTGCAAGAAAAGTTAAAATATGAGCAGCAAAATTTATCTAATATTACATCTGAGTTATCGTCATCTAAACAAGATATTATCCGCCAATTAGAAGCAAAAATTCAAGATATTCAACATAATATATTAAATCTAGAATCTGAATTTAGCGCTGAATTATCTCAATTACAATTAAGTGCTGAACAGCAAAGAAATTTAACTTTAAGCAATTTGGGTAAATTAGAATCTGAATTTAGCGCTGAATTATCTCAATTACAATTAAGTGCTGAACAGCAAAGAAATTTAACTTTAAGCAATTTGGGTAAATTAGAATCTGAATTTACCTATCAAGTTTCTGAATTGCAACTAAGCAATAAACAAGAAATTGAGAACCTGGAAAAATCAAAATTAGAATTTTCTGATCAATTATCTCAATTGCAGGTAGATGCTGAACAAAAAAAGGATACAGTTGTCGGAAATTTAGATAAACTGCAAACGGAGTTTGCTCAACAACTTTCTCAGTTAAACGTCGATGCTCAACAACGCCAAGAGATAACGCTGTCAAATTTCGCAGAATTAGAGGCTTTATTTAAATCTCAAATATCTGATTGGCAATCTAATACTCAACAAGAAAAGGATAAAATTATTGCTAGTTTAGGAAATTTACAATCAGAATTTGCTACTCAACTATCAGAATTAAAGCTAGAGGCTCAAAACTGCAAAGAGCTAATTATTGAAGATTTGGAAAAATTTGGTTCAGAGTTTACATCCCAATTTTCTGAATTGCAATTACATGCTCAAAAACAAAAAATTAAAATCCTAGAAAAATTAGAAAAATTAGAAAGGGAATTTGTATCCCATCTCTCGGATTTACAAATAGATGCTCAACAACGAAATGATGAAATTGTCCAAGAACTTGCAGAAATTACATCTGCATCGATTCCCGATACTGTGACATCTGAAATTGGGGAAAAAATAGACGAACCACCACCGCTAGAAGTCACTGTTGATGATTATCTCCAACAGGGAGATATGCTATTATCGCAAAAGCGCTATGAAGATGCGATAGCAGTTTATAACAAAGCAGTCAAAATCGAACATAATCAACCTGTGGCTTGGTTAAAACGTGGTATAACTCTGGGAAGATTGAAGCGCTACCAAGACGCGATCGCATCCTATGATCAAGCCATTGAACTCAAACCAGATTATCATCAAGCTTGGTGCGATCGCGGTGTGGCTTTTGGTAATTTACGACAACATCAAGCAGCTTTTGCTGCTTTCGATCAAGCCACCAAAATCAAAACTGATGATGCTGTTGCTTGGTTAAATCGTGGTCTATCTCTGGTAGAATTAGAACGATATGAAGAAGCAATAGATTCCTTTGATAAAGCGCTGAAATTCCAAGCAGAATCAGCAATATTGGTC
>CAVYXS010000298.1:0-6563 GCA_963772205.1 uncultured cyanobacterium | reverse complement strand
TATGCCAGTGGATTGTACCACCCAGTCTTAGAAGCGATCGCCCATTATCAGCTATTAGATTCTAGCGGCGAAATAGCGGTTGAACACAGTACCCAAGATTGGACACCTCCAGAAATTCCCGCTTGGGAAATTTGTCGCCACAAAGTTTATGGGAACACATCTGTGACTTTCTACAAGACTGGGGGTTGGGGAGACTTGTACTGAGCGGAGCCGAAGTATGGGGAGAATAATAACTCCTAACTCCTAACTCCTAACTCCTAACTCGCTCAACCGCCTAGCTCATTGGGGCGCTTATATTGCTTATAAGCGGCATAAAACAAACCAGCGAGAGTAACTACAATCAGACCAAGGACAATACCTGAAAGCAAGGGTTCAACCACTGTAAATCTCCTCTTGGCAATTATTCAATATTCGGTGACTTTTTTGATTTTACCAAATTCGGGATGAATCCCGCGCCCTACAATGTTTTTCGCTGATGCCAATACATGGTAAGATAGTCATCTGTGCTTGCCCTGACCGTCAAGAACTTTTAAGCTATGTGTAGGAATTAAAAACTTTTTAGCACACCTCGACTTTCACCGCAAACCTCTTGGATAACCAGATTACCAAACCTGAAAATCTCATTCAGCAGCTCGTTTTGTTGACTCTGGCGATACTGTTAGCAGTCCCTATGGGCATTTTTGGTGTTCAAATGGTTCAAGCCTCAGATCCTTACGTCAAGAGTGTTTTATCCCTAACAGGAAGCCCAGTTCAAGGACACGCTATCTTTCAAATCAATTGTGCTGGTTGTCATGGCTCCTTAGCAGATGGCCGAGTAGATCCAAGTTTACAAGCCGTCTCCAAGCGCAAGTCTCAGTATGGACTGATTCGCCAAGTTATTAGTGGCGAAACGCCGCCAATGCCAAAATTTCAGCCTAACCCTCAAGAAATGGCTGACCTTTTGAGCTATTTGCAGTCATTGTAAAAGGAATAATGCTTGATTTGTAGTTAGGACTTTAGTCCTAAAAAAAGCAATAAATCGCTCTCCTCATACTCAGCATTGTTTGTGTGGTGAACCACTAGTCCTAAAATCATCTAGGATTGCTATAGCGGTTCTGAGTTGAGTGAGATACAAGAACCCCACCCCCAACCGCCTCCCCGCAAGCGAGGAGCTTGCTCTGATATACCTCACTAGACCGAGAAACGCTATATATATATGTTGAACTTAAAATTAATAGCTAATGACTGAATTGCTTCAAATCGGCAACCGTACAATCACGGCTAGTGAACTGATTCCCCTACTGGCAAGTTACCAAATGCTACCGCAGTTACTGAGGGAATTAATTATTGATGAAGCGATCGCATCTATAGAGTGTACACCTGAAGAAATCGCCCACGCTCAACAGCAATTTTACGCCGAAAAACAGTTGAAAACCGAAGCCGACCTCCAGGTATGGATACAATATCATGGTCTGAATCCAAATCAACTAGAGGCTATCACTACTCGTCAGCTGAAAATTGAAAAATTCAAGCAAGCTACTTGGGGTAACAAACTAGAATCCTATTTTTTTCAGTCCAAAGCGAAACTGGACAAAGTAATTTATTCCCTACTACGAAGCCAGGATGCGGGAATTATCCAAGAACTCTACTTTCGCATTGACGCCAAAGAACAGTCTTTTGCAGATGTGGCGCGGGAATATTCACTCGGCCCGAAGCCCAAACTGGCGGTTTAGTAGGGCCTGTAGAACTAAATGCACTTCATCCTGTGATGGTACAAATGCTTTCTAACAGTCAACCGGGTAAATTATTACCCCCGACTCGCGTCGCCGAGTGGTTTGTGATTTTGCGTTTGGAGAAATTAATTTCTGCCCAACTGGATGAACCAATGAAAGCGCGTCTGCTCAATGAACTGTTTGAAACCTGGCTACAGGAACAGTACCAAAAAATCATCTCGCCTGTAAATCCTCAACAGTTATAACGCCATCGATAGATCCTCATAAGGGCACAGCATTGCTGTGCCCCTACCGCTGGATGAGAAGGCGCAAGTAAAAAATAGTGCAATAACAGAAGTTCTATCCGCGTTTATCTGCGTGCATCTGCGTTTAATTCCATTAATCCCTTAACTAAACTGTTGAGCATAAAACCTTGCATAGCGACGCTCCAGCCCTAATAATTCTTCATGGGTGCCAGATTCGACAATTTGACCCCGTTCCAATACTAAAATGCGATCGCACCTCCTCACTGTACTTAAACGATGAGCAATAATAAATACAGTGCGTCCTTGCATCAATCTTTCTAAAGCTTCCTGTACCAAGGCTTCTGATTCGGAATCTAAGGCAGAGGTGGCTTCATCAAGTATCAAAATTTGCGGGTTGAGCAGCACAGCACGAGCGATCGCAATTCTTTGGCGTTGTCCACCAGATAAGTTTACCCCACGTTCACCCACCCATGTCTGATAACCTTCTGGTAACTGGGTAATAAATTGATGGGCGTTGGCAATTTTTGCGGATGCCTCTACTGCTGACATTTGAAAATCATCTTGTCCAAAGGCGATATTTTGGGCAATTGTCCCCGAAAACATGATAGTCTCTTGGGGAACAATGCCAATTTGTCGCCGCAAGCTATGGAGCGTCACATCGCGAATATCAACGTCATCAACAAATATTTGCCCAGATTCAGGATCATAAAAGCGGGGAAGGAGATTGACAAAAGTGGTTTTACCGGCACCAGAAGCACCCACAAGCGCGATAGCTTCTCCTGGTAATGCCAATAAACTGATATCTTTAATTACAGGTTCACCGGGTTTGTAGGCAAAGGATAGATGGCGATATTCTACTTTACCTACAACTGGGGGCAGAACGGCGGCGTTTGGCTTTTCCACAACTGTTGGTTGAATAGCCATCAATTCAAACACGCGATCAACGGATGCCTCACCCTGCTTAAATTCGTTATAATTATTTGTCGTATGACCGATAGGGTCAATTAATAAAGCTGCTGCAGCCAGATAGCTGAAAAACGCCCCCACCGTCAAGCTGTTTTGGGATATTTGCCACGCACCCACCATTAATAAAGATAAAGCACTCAAAGCTTCTAAAAATCCCACAATGGGAATTTGAATCGCTTTTAGCCGTTCCGTTGAATATTTCGCTTGTAAACTGCGTTCTGCTTCATGGCTAAACTTGGCAATTTCGTAATTTTCCGCCGCAAAAGCCTGTACTAACCGAATTCCGCTGAAAACTTCCGTCAGAATTGCAGATAAATCCGACACCCGATTTTGACTGCGACGGGAATATTTTTGCAACCGTTCACCAAACCAGCCAATTAACACACCCATGATTGGTGCTACAATGACCGTAGCCAGTGTCAGTTGCCAATTCAGGTAAATCATGTAGATGGGAATTGCCAGCAACTGCAAAACACAGGGGATAAAATCGTGAAACAGTTTATTGATGACTTCCCCAATTCGGTCAACATCTTCCGTCAGGCGGTAAGATAAATCACCAGCCTTAGCAGATTCAAAATAGCTAAGATTCAGCTTTTGTAGATGAGCATAGACCTGTTTACGCAGATTAAAAGCTACTCTTAAAGCGACTTTCGCCATATATATATCTTGCACAGACTGAAAAAAGCCTCTGACTAGAAATACTACACCGCAGATACTGGCTAATTGCGCGATCGCTATTACATTACCTTCTCCGAAAGGCTTTGCCAACTTACCCACGATATTAATTAGGGTTAAAGTCGCCAGCACATAGCCGATAATGCCAACAAATCCCTTAATGATATTTTGCCACTGGGGTCGGATATAGGGCAAGAGTTGCCAGTAATTAGAGCGCGTTTTCAAGCTGTCACATCCACAATGATATTTTACTTTGTTTGACGCTATCAGCTTTTGCGTAGTTTCTGAACAGTTAATTGATACTTACAGCTATTTTCTATTAATTGAATCACAGATATTTGTAGGGGTGCAAGGCTTGCGCCCCTAGAGTCAAGGGGCGTTATTTGTCTTTAACGACCCAACCAGGTTTTAATAATATCAAGGAGACTGGAACTACTCCAAGCCAAGGCCATGAGAATCGAACTAGTCACAATTGCCCCTATCATACACATAACTAAACCTACCAAACTAATGACGCCATCATCTTCCAGTAAGCCAAAGCTAGTCACGAAAATTCCCATTGCTTGGAAGGAGTTGGTTCCCGGAATCGGAATTATCATCGAAATTGCCATCAAAGCGATCGCACTGCCGATGGTCACTCTTCCTGGTAAAGTAGTACATATGTAGGATAGACGGGGACGTGCGATCGCTTCAATCCTTCGCAACCAAGGAAGCCCTGCTTTCAAAAAGCCCTGTACTGTTTCCAGTTTAATGGCATGATTCATCATCCGCTGCGGTAGCCAAGGGCTTTTAGCACCTGTAATGAGCTGTATTGCTACCAGCAAAATCAGAACCCCGAAAGGCGTCGCGTAGCCAGGTGCGGGAACGGGTAAAGCAGCAGGTAGAGATAGGATAACCAGCAAAAACCCAAAAATTCTTTCTTGCGCCAGCAGCAGAATATCTGCCAAAGTTAGTTGTGAAGGACGTTGTTGTTCAAAAAAATAGCGTTGTAATTCCAGAGACAGTTTAGCCATAAGTAGGTGAAAATTAATACAATTGAGTAAGTCACTCTATCCCTAATTCAGGGAAACTCTGAAACAGGTTTCAATTTTTGTTGGCTCTATTCTCTTGAATTACATGAATTATCGATGGCAGTAAAGAAACCACTATAATTAATCCAATAATTGGTAACAAATACTTATCCACCTGTTCTGGTGGTAGAGATTTACCTAAGAAAAACCCTAACAGAGTGATACCAAAAGTCCACAAAAAACCGCCGATTAAGTTATAAGTCATAAAAGTCCGATAATGCATAGCCCCCAAACCAGCTATAATCGGTGCAAAAGTCCGAATAATCGGTGTAAACCTTGCTAAAACCAGCGTTTTTTTCCCGTGTTTATCATAAAACTCTTGAGTTTTGATTAAATGTTGCTTTTTAAACAACCACGAATCTTCCTGCTGAAATAATTTCCGGCCAAATTTATGACCTGTAGCATAGCCAACATTATCACCCATAACTGCACAAACAAACGCACCAAAAATTAGCACCCAAATGTTCATTTCTGATTTCGGCACAGATGCTAAAAATCCAGCAGTAAACAGTAAACTATCCCCAGGCAGAAAAAAACCAATCAACAAACCAGATTCTGCAAAGATAATCGCCCATACACCAAAGTAGCCTATTGATTTAATCAGCTGAGGTAAATCCAAATGCATAGAACATCACACTATAAAGAATCTGCATACAATATCTTAACGTTAAGCAATTTTTCGGAATTAAAAATAATATTAATTTTAGGTAAATTTATGTTCTCTTCTCAAAAATATCATGACATTCCCTAGGTTTTGGGTTAAAGGTGTAAGATGCAAAGATATTTGACAGTCCTCAGGCTATTTTGGAGTACGGCTATTGCAGCGGAGATGGAGTATCGTGTCAACTTTCTTTTAGCTACCCTCAGCAGCTTGGGTAATTTTGCGGGTAGTCTCTTTGGACTATTCTTGTTTTACCGCACCGGCTATACTTTTGGTGGTTGGTCATGGGAAGCATCTTTGGTGGTTGTCGGAATTTTTACCTTACTACAAGGTTTTTCTGCCACATTTCTCGCCCCAAACCTCAATCAGATTGTTAGCCATGTCCAGAAAGGTACTTTAGACTTTGTACTCCTCAAACCCATTCGCAGTCAATTTTGGCTTTCTACCCATACCCTTTCTCCTTGGGGAATCCCTGATTTAGTCTTTGGTTGTGTAATTATTGGCTACGCAGGTACACACCTTGGCTGGGGAATCAGTAATTACTTAGTTGGTATGGTGCCGTTGTCTTTTGGCTTAATCATTCTTTACAGTATGTGGTTTATACTGGGGGCAACTAGCATCTGGTTCGTGAAAATATACAATGCTAGCGAGGTGCTACGGGGTTTAATGGAAGCCGGGAGATATCCTATAGTAGCTTATCCTGTTGCTTACCGCTTTTTCTTTACTTTCGTTGTGCCTGTGACTTTTTTAACTACAGTTCCCGCTGAGGCGATGTTGGGACGGGGTAATCCCACTTGGTTGATAGGTGCTGGTGTGTTAGCGGTGGTGCTGTTTTTGGTTTCTACTTGGTTTTGGGCGTTTGCGTTGCGCTTTTATACCAGCGCTTCGAGTTAGGGTAGAGCCTAAGGGCATTGTCCACCCTACCTAAAAAAAATCCCATCGCTGTATAAATAGAGGGAGCAGGAGAGTGGCGAAGAACTTATTCGTATATCTCATTTAATGAAATTTTATCAGAGAAAAAAGCTGAAATACTTACCATTTAAGCTTTTTGCCCATCTCATCTTCTAGGTAATAATATTTAATCGAGTAGGATTGATATGGCTCTAATTTTTACACTAAACAGAAGATGGCTGATATCCAATACCAGATTAATAGTGTCATCCAGAAGCGCCGTAAACAGCTACCACTCATTGAGGGACGTATTCAGCAAGCGCAGGATACAGAAAAGGCGGTG
>CAVYXS010000297.1:0-40048 GCA_963772205.1 uncultured cyanobacterium | reverse complement strand
CCTGTTACTGGACTCATGGTATTTGCTATCGCCAACAGTTCCCATCTGAGCGATCGCTATTTCTGCGCCATTGGATTCAGCAGCCAGAAAGTGCGGCTTTAGGGGTTGTTAATGATGGACAGCTTGTTGGTTACGGAGAAATTAGAGCCGCGCCAACAGGTTTCAAGATTGCGCCGTTGTTTGCTAATGACAAACAGATTGCTGAGACAATTTTTCTAGCCTTGCTGGCGCACAAGCCCGATGCTGCAGTATTTATCGATATACCAGATGCTAATCCACAGGCGATCGCATTAGTTCAACAACATGGGATGCAGCCTATTTTTGAAGTCGCCCGAATGTATAATCAAGGAATTCCTAGCTTGTGTATCCATCGGGTGTTTGGTGTTACAAGTTTAGAAGTTGGCTAGGAATCAATACGCTAATAACTATAGCGGTTATCGGTTGAGTCCAATACACTCGTAAGGGCACGGCAGTGCCGTGCCCCTACACGCGACGATATAATTTGTAAGGCATCCAACTGAGAACCTCTATATTAACTACTGAGGGCTGCAGACCAAAAAGCATGAGCTACTTCAGGTTTATCAATGGCGTTGTGAGCGCCTATAAAAGGATCTGGATTGGGAACAGCAATATATTGACTGCTTTCTAAGTTGTATATTTTACCTTGTTTAAAATCATAGGATTTTTCCACTGGTAGCATATCGATATTAGTAATATCCAAACCTTGTCCTTGAATCCCATAAATACCAATTCCACCTACACGGGGATATTTTGGTGTGGGGATCTCAAAGTTAATATCTTTGCCTATTCCTAATCCAATTGTTCCCGCGACGGGGTAAGCTATCTTCAGAGCATTATCATGCTGAGATTGGGTTGTAATAATCGGACCTGTGACTTTATTTTCAGCAATGATGGGATAAAAGTAACCAACAAGATTGTCTTTATAAGGAACATTGGCGCTGTAAGACCAAAGTGATACAGCTCCTTGAATTAATGCGAGAGAATTAATCGGACGAACTAATTTGTTATTGCTTTGCGAACCTGCAACAGTTGCAGAAACAAGAATAGTTCCAAAGCTATGCCCCATAAGGTGGAATCGTACCCGATCATCTGCCACTTGTTGCAGTTTATTTAATAAGTTAAAGCCAGTAGTTTCACCTATTTGACGAGCAAGGTCTTTTTTCTTCCAGAAAGATAGCAATCTGGGTACATTCAAAAATGAATCCCAGGCTGATGCAATGCGATCGCCAATTCCAGTGCCGATATCTGTGGTTTGCTTTTGTAGGCTGGCTTGGTATATGGTTTGGGGATCGAAATCTAACAATTCGGTTTTGCTCCACTCGTTAGTATCCTCACCTTGATTAGTTAAAAAGGCATCTTTAATCAATGCCTGAGAAGCTGCGAAAATCTCTGGTGGTAAGCTGTCTGGTGGAGTGTCATACTCAATACCAGCAGTAAAAATTACTTTCAGAGCTTCTCTGCTAATTTCGGTGTCTGAGACTTCATGAGCATAATCCTCTATCAAATCATGGAATTGAGAGTTTTCTGCTGTGTCAGAGGCGGGCAGTTGAGGATTTAAGTTTTCATTCCCCCAAGGTTTACTTGGCCAATGCAACCCAATTAGCAACGGACTAAATCCAGGCCTTAGCTGTTGGATTTTTTGCAGATCGGCTTTGTTGTTTGCCATAGCAGCAATCCATGCTTGATATTGATCGTTGGCAGCATCAATATCACTTTGCCACCCATGACTCATGAAGAAAACATCTGTAATTGGTTGATTAGATAAAACATCCAAGATTTTTTGACTGAGTAACTCTCCATCTTCTGGACGTTCGTTGGCTTTCTCATCAAAAGAAATTAGATAGTACTGTAAGGAAGTGCCGAGGACTTTTTCAATGGGCATAAGTTTATCTCTATACAAATATCTAAGTAATAAACCATACTCTATTTATACTGTAGTCGCCACTAATCAAGCCGAAAATTTTCCGGATCTTGTGCGATCGCTGATGAATATAATTTGATTATCTGGCGATCGCGCAGCATTCTGCAGGAAATTTTACTCAAGCGATGTCTCTGATGGGCTACGCCTAGGCCTTTATAAGTATAGTGGCGATCGCTTGAGTCGAATACACTCCTAGGGAACATTGCCCATTGGTGTCAACTTAAGCTACAAATGGCTTATTCCACAGGCGTCTTACCCCCCTTAATCCCCCCTTTCCAAGGGGGGAAAAAGAAATCAGTTCCCTCCCCTTTCCAAGGGGAGGGTTAGGGTGGGGTAACGCGGATTCTTGTGAGTAGGAGAGTAAATTCAAAATCACGTTTTAACAAGGGTTTCACGTTAAGTTGACACCAATGAGCATTGCCGTGCCCCAGAACGCGATGATATAATTTTGCATCTGCATCCAACTGAAAACCGCTATATCATTCCACCTCAGAACTCGGAATTACTAGCTGGGAACAGGAATATTCTCGTTTGGAACACGAACGTTCTCACTTGGAACACGAAACTTAGACTTCAGAACACGAAACTTGGACTTCAGAACTCGGAACTTGGACTTCAGAACTCGGAACTTGGACTTCAGAACTCGGAACTTGGACTTCAGAACTCGGAACTTGGACTTCAGAACACGAAACTTGGAGTTCAGAACTCGGAACTTGGACTTCAGAACACGAAACTTGGAGATAAAAGCTTGATTGATGAGGTTGAGAACTTAAATTTTACTGTTCTGAGGGGAGTTGAGCGCGAAAATATGCTAAATTTTCACGTGTAGTAACAGTATTGGGATGATTAGCGCCTAACCGAAGCTCCAAAATATCTAAAGCTTGGATGAAAAGGGGTTCGGCTTCGCTGTATCTGCCTTGGGAACCGTAGAGATATGCGAGATTGTTGAGGCTAGTGGCGACATCTGGATGTGATTCTCCTAGGAGTTGGCGCGTGAGTGCTAAAGCTTGGATGAAAAGGGGTTCGGCTTCACTGTATCTGCCTTGGGAGTAGTAGAGTCCCGCCAAGTTGCTGAGGCTAAGTGCAACATCTGGATGTGATTCTCCCAGCAGCTTAAGCCTGAGTGCCAAAACTTGGATGTATAAGGGTTCAGCTTCGGTGTATTTGCCTTGCGAGTAGTAGACTACCGCCAAGTTGTTGAGACTAAATGCAACATTGGGATGTTCTTCACCTAGCAGGCGTCTCGCTAGTTCTAAAGCTTCCAGGTACAGGGGTTCAGCTTCGGTGTATTTGCCTTGCGAGTAGTAGACTACCGCCAAGTTGTTGAGACTAAATGCAACATTGGAATGTTCTTCACCTAGCAGGCGTCTCGCTAGTTCTAAAGCTTCCAGGTACAGAGGTTCAGCTTCGCTGTATCTAGCTTGTAAACGGTAGAGTTCTGCCAAGTTGTTGAGGCTAGATACAACATCTGGATGTCCCTCACTCAGCAGGCGACGCCTAAGTGCTAAAGTATGTAGATACAGAGGTTCGGCTTCACTGTATTTGCCTTGAGAATGGTAGACTCCTGCCAAATTGTTGAGGCTAGATGCAACATCTGGATGTTCTTCACCCAACAGGCGACGAGTGAGTGCCAAAGTTTGCAGGTAGAGATGTTCAGCTTCACTGTATCTGCCTTGTAAATGGTAGAGTAATGCCAAGTTGTTGAGACTAGATGCAAAATTATGATGTTCTTCACCAAAGAGCTTTTTGGTAACTTCTAGAAACTTCTTATACCAAGGTTCAGCTTGGTCATACAACCCCTGAGCATTGTAAAATCGGGCGTTAGCGATGATTGGCCAAATTAAATCTTCATCATTTATGTATTGAATCAAATGACTAGCTACTTCAGCTATATGAGGTATGGCGGGGGAAAAAGTTTTAATTTGCTCAAAGTTGGGAGTGTTAGGAAGATCTTTCGCAACCCCTACCATTACCCGACAAAAAGAACGCTTAAATTCCTCTGCCTTATCTAAACCTGTAAGCTTATATTGAAAAAACTCTCTCAACAGTGGATGCAGTTGATAAATTCCCTCACCTTTGCGCTGGAGTAAATGCAGATTCAGCAAGCTATCATCTCTAATTTCCTCTAAATCTTCGGCATCTTCATCTGGTAAACACTGTTCTACCAACTTCCAAGGTATGGGTGCGGCGGCAAATAAACTCAATAAACAACCCAGTTGCTGATCATCATCTTCTAATTCCTGCCAACTCAACTCAAAGGCTGCTAACACACCTCGTTGTGCTGTCATGTCGGCTTCCGACTTAGATTTAGATAGGGAACGCTCATCTAATCGCTTGTTCTGCAACCGCTGCAACATGTCTGTTAAAGATAAATCCTGTTTCCGCGCTAGATATCGCCCCACTAATTCCACACCCAAGGGTAAATATCCCAGCCACTCATATAACTGATTTGCTAAAGCTAATTCTGATTCAATTCGCCCTGGTGTTTCTTTGAGTAAATACCCTAATAATTCCAGCGCCGCCTCTGGTTGCAGCACATCTAATGATAACTTTGGTATCCGCCCGAAATTCTGGCGCGTAGTCATCAGCACTTTAAACCGAGAAGATGATGACGGTAAATAAGGCTTAACTTCTTCGTAGTCGCTGACATCATCTAAAACTAGCAGCACATCACCTTCACGCCAATGCCGCCAGCAATATTGTACTTGGGCGAGTATATCAAAATCTTCTGGCGGTTTTAAATCAAGCTGGGTTCTGGCAAACTGGACAATTTGAATACCCACATCTCCAGATTTTGGCAGTAACCAGCAAAGCCCACCGTTGTATGTTTCGCGGCGCTTGATGGCATATTGTAGGGCGAGTTCTGTTTTACCAACTCCACCCATCCCAGCAATAGCCGCAATGGCTACTTGTTTATTTTGCTGCAAAAGTTCATCGAGTTTTTGCAGTTCGACTTCACGCCCGACAAATTTCTCTACCCCAGTCAGGGGTAAATTTTGCGGTATTCCAGTAGGGGGAGTTAACTTTGTCTGGTTCCCTCCAGGCGACTGCAGTCAATCAGGGGGATTATTGTAATTAAAAGTAATGGGGCTATTTTCTACGCCTTGAATAATTGGCGCTTTGCTATCATTATTTTGAAAACCTTGCCCACCGGAAATCTGTTGCACATTCTTACCTTCAACGGTGCCAATATTTATTTCCTGGTGAATTTCCTTGGCGAGGGTTTGCACTTCTTCGGCAAATTTGGCGTCTGTGTCCATAGCTACTTGCAAATAAGCCGCCACCAAGTTGACATCAGCCTTTGAACCTTGCTGGGCTTTAATGATAGCAGCCTCAGCGTTTGGCTTCCCTTTAAATTGTTGGATAATTTTTTCCCGTAGCCGTGCTAACTTTTCCAGAACACTTTCTGTTGCTTTTTCTATAGTAGTTTCAAAAGCCTTAGTAAATACTAGAGTAGCAATACCAGCCGCAGTCAGTGTCAGAGGCTCCATATTTTTGGCATCAAATACGAGATTATACGGGGTTATTATAGCGTAGTACCTCTGTCCCATGAGTTTGGATAGATTGTAGTCAGCACTTTAGTGCTGAAGAATGAAGGACTAAAGTCCTGACTACGAAGATTTTTATCTATCAAAACTAAACTTTATAGCGGTTATCGGTTGAGTCTAATACACTCGTAAGGGCACGGCACTGCCGTGCCCCTACATGCGAGATATAATTTGTCAGGCATCCAACTGAGAACCGCGCGAAGAGTCGGCGGGTGAGGGGCAGTTTTTTCTGATTTGAAATAATCGTGTTGTCAGCTACAGTTATACTGGACGAAAGTGGGCAACAATATGAGTTCAGGGAACGCTAAAAAATAAAAACAACCCTGAAAGTGGTTGACCGTTGACTGCTAACTGTCAACAGTCAATGATCAATGCTTAAGATATCTCATGAAACCCCGAATTATTGTTTGTGGCTTAGGACGTACCGGGTATAAAGTTTTTCGTTTGCTCAGACAACAGGGCGCGTTTGTGGTTGGTATTCATCACAAACCTATCCCTGGCGAAGGTGCCGGCGATGTGATTGTTGGTGATTTACATACAGCGGCTACCCTAACAGCAGCGGGCATTCAGCAGGCGCAAACTTTGGTAATTGCTGGCTCTGATGATGCGCGAAATTTGTCTATTATGATGCAGGCGCGGGTACTGAATCCCCAGATTCGGATTATCAACCGCTTTTATAATACAAGTTTAGCTGAACGTTTAGATCAAACTCTGCCAAATCATTTGAGTATGAGTGTTGTCGGGTTGGCAGCACCAGTATTCACTTTTGCAGCCCAAGGAAACCAAGCGATTGGACAAATTAAGTTATTTCAAAAAACCTGGCCAATCCAGGAAGAATATATTGATGAAAATCATCCTTGGTTGGATCAAAAGCTAAGTGATATTTGGGAGGATCGGACGCGGATGCTAATTTATTATTTACCTGTAGAAGGTGAATTAGATTTAGTATCTGCAGTGCTGACGGGAAAAGAATTAAAAACAGGCGATCGCTTAATTGTTGGTATCCAACCCCGCATCCGTTCTCAGAGCAAATCGTGGATTAAAAAACTGCTGAAAGTCTGTACTAGTGTCAGACAATTTCAAAAACATGCTCAATCAGTGGTAGTGGTGGCGATGATTCTTTTAGTGATTATTTTGCTAGCCACACTCACTTATGTTTCTGCTAACCTGAAGATATCTTTTATTGATGCTTTGTATTTTGCTGTCGGGATGATTACTGGCGCAGGTGGTAATGATAAAGTTGTCGAAAATGCTCCTGTCAGTATTAAGTTATTTACCGTTGTCATCATGTTGGTGGGAGCAGCGGTAATTGGGATTTGGTACGCAATGCTCACCGATTTTATCTTAGGAAGCCGCTTCAAACAGTTTTGGGATGCAGCTCGTATTCCCGGACGACATCATTATATAGTTTGTGGCTTGAGTGGTATCGGCATGAGAATTGTGCAAGAACTCCACGCCAGTGGTCATGAGGTGGTAGTAATTGAAAGAGACTCTAATAATAGATTTGTCAACGCCACCCGTGAATTAGGGATTCCGGTTATACAAGGTGACGCCAGCTTCCGTACCATCCTCAAAACCAGCAATATCGATACTGCAACCGCTGTGCTGGCTGTTACCAATGACGATGCTATTAACCTAGAAATTGCTCTGAAAGCCAAAGGATTAGCACCCAGGATTCCGGTAATTGTGCATTATGCTGATCCTGATTTTGCAGGTATGGCGCAAGAGGTATTTGATTTTGAGGCGGTACTAAGTCCGGCTGAACTAGCAGCACCAGCATTTGCAGCCGCCGCATTGGGAGGGCGCATCCTCGGCAATGGCATCACAGCAGATAGTCTTTGGGTGGCTTTTGCCACTATGATTACACCATCACACCCCTTTTGTGGTCAATTGGTGAAAGAGGTAGCCATGTCCGCTGATTTTGTCCCTTTGTACGTAGAAAGTAATGACAAAAGCTTTCACGGCTGGGATTTACTAGAAACTCATCTAGGTGAGGGCGATATATTATATTTGACAATGCCAGCCAATCGTTTATATCAGTTGTGGCGGGAAGAGCGATCGTCTCAGGTGATGATAAGTTGATTTTATCGGCTCACAATTTGAAAAAGTGCGATCGCTCTTCTCTACAAGATGCACTCGTGTTTGTAATCACATATTACATTGATTATGCCTGGCTACTTATACTAAATTATAAATTTGTTATTGATGCAAATTATTTTTTTTATTTGTAGTCTGCTATATAAACTTTTTCAAATAAATATATTATTATAATTACCTAATAGCCCCAAAATATTGTATTTAATTAACTTATTTAATTGAATTTTAAAAGCATTTTTAAAGTGTAATTTTACAATTAAGTAGAACGGCGTGAATAATTCAAGATTTGTAGTGGGGACTTTAGTCCTCTCTTAAGGGCTATAGCCGCTTACTACAAGTCAATTAAATTAATTTAAACATTACTTAATGTAGTTTGGTTTTTTCTCGCCGACTTACTTACAGCAGTAAATTAGTTTGTGGCAATTTTGCTTTATGTATCTTCGGTTTAATTCAACGTTATCTAAAAAATAGATATATGAAATTTAT
This sequence comes from uncultured cyanobacterium, assembly GCA_963772205.1. Classification (GTDB taxonomy): domain Bacteria; phylum Cyanobacteriota; class Cyanobacteriia; order Cyanobacteriales; family Nostocaceae; genus Gloeotrichia. The sequence goes on along the minus strand of CAVYXS010000297.1, from coordinate 31,975 downwards.
TTGCACTCATCCAAACTGCTTACAATTAAATTCTTTTTCTCAGGAAATAATAAAATCATTAATAAATGGGGCATTAATACCAGACCTATCTTGTACTAAATGTGGCAAATTTTTGATTCTATCAAATCAATACTTACCATTAGAACAAATAGGAGTAGGAGAATTTGCCATTACATTTAGTGCCTTAAATTTACAGATTACACAACAAAAACCAGCACAATTGGTGGTAATTAAACAATTAAGTTCTAGCAAGCCTCTACAGCCAACACAGATGGCAATCGTCAATCGATTGTTTAAAAAAGAAATAGAAATTTTGAATAATCTGCAACATCCACTAATTCCTCAAATATACAACTACGTTGAGGAGTCAGTTTCTACTGAAGTGGATAAATATTCGCAGTCCTCAGATAATCAACAGAATTTATTTTATTTAGTAGAAAAATATATTGATGGTGAGAATTTAGATCAAGAAATGCAGAGAAAGAAGTTTACTGAAAATGAAATTTTAGTAATTTTAGAACAACTGTTGATATTACTCAAGTTTATTCATAGACATCGTATTATTCACAGGAATATTAAACCATCTAATATTATACGCGGTCAAGATGGTCAACTTTATCTCATCGATTTTGGTTCAATTAGACAGATCTTACAGATAGTCGAGACAGGAAAACCGAATATTGAAACTTTAATTATGACGCCGGGATTTTCGCCACCAGAACAAGAAAATTTGAAAATAGTCAACTTTTCATCAGATTTGTATTCCTTAGCCGCAACCTGTGTTTATTTGCTGACAGGCGCAAATCCCATTAAATGGGATATTCCCTATAATCTTGATGAATGGAAAAAGCATACCAAAGTAAACAAACACTTTGCAGCAATTTTAGATCGGATGCTAAATTCACATCCACAGAGGCGATATCAGTCTGCAAATGAGGTGATGAAAGCACTTGATAATACAGGATTAATTAAGTTTTCTGAGCTAAATGAAAAAAAATATAGGTAGATAATATAGCGGTTCTTTTTTGAATGAGATACAAGAACCCCACCCCCAACCCCCTAAGCGCAAGCGAGGAGCTTGCTCTGATTTACCTCATGTGATTAGGAAATGCTATAGTAGTCCTATATTAAAACATTAAAACTCCATCTCCGCTAATTCTAGCCAGCGTTCCGTCGCTACATCAATTGCTTGTTTGAGCGCTTCTACCTGATCATATAATTTTTGTACTTGGGTATAATTCCCCGCCGAAACATTCACCAGTGCTTTCTCTGCGGTTGCTTTTTCTGCCTCTAATTGGGCAATTTTACCTTCCAATTGTGTAAATTCTCGCTTTTCCCAATTTGACAATCTGCGCCCCTTTTTATTTTCGGTTTCTTTGGTTGGAGATGCAGTTTTTTCTGTCTCGACATTTTTGGGCTTGTCTTTAGCATTAACTGTTTGTTGTTGTGCGGCTTCTTCAGCCTTTTTATGGTCGAGATAAATTGAGTAATTACCAGGATATTGGCGCAGAACACCACCTGACTCAAAGGAAAAAATTGTGTCTACGGTGCGGTCTAAAAAGTAGCGATCGTGAGAAACTATAATGACACATCCAGAAAAGTCTTCTAAATAGTCTTCTAATACCGCTAATGTCTGTACATCTAAATCATTAGTCGGTTCGTCTAATATCAAGACATTTGGCGCACTCATGAGCAGGCGTAACAAAAATAACCGCCTTTTTTCACCACCAGAAAGTTTATTAATTGGTGCATACTGCTGGTTACCAGGAAACAAAAACCGCTCTAACATTTGGGAAGCAGTAATTTGAGTTCCATCAGCGATTTTGATAAATTCTCCTTCTTCTTTAATGTAATCAATCACGCGCTGATTTTCATTTAAAGCTGTGAGTAATTCTTCAGAATGCTGGTCAAAATAACCGATGTGAATGGTAGTGCCAATTTCTATAGTACCTGAATCTGGCTGAACGCGCCCGGTAATCATATCCATTAAAGTGGATTTTCCTGCACCGTTACCACCAATAATACCCAGACGGTCTTCTGGGCTAAATTCGTAGGTGAAATCTTTAATTAAAGTGCGTTCATTGTATGCTTTAGAAATGTGATTCAGTTCAATAACTTTTTTGCCAATGCGACGGCTAACTGTCGAAATATCGACTTTACCCTGAACCTGTTTAAATTGAGTGTCCCGCATTGCATGAACGCGATCAATTCTGGCTTTTTGTTTGGTACTTCTGGCTTTGGGTCCTTTTTTGAGCCATTCTAATTCGCGCCGCAATACGCCTTGGTGTTTGCGTTGACTGCTAATGGCAGATTCTTCAGCCAGGGCTTTCTTTTCGAGGTAATATGAATAGTTACCTGTGTAAGTGTAAATGTCACCTCGGTCAATTTCAACAATTCGATTGGTGACACGATCTAAAAAATAGCGGTCGTGAGTGATGAGAAAAAGTGCGCCGCGATAGCGATTTAAATAACTTTGTAACCACTCAACAGAAAGTGCATCAAGGTGGTTTGTTGGCTCATCCATAAGCAAAGCATCGGGTGCTGATAGCAAAGCTGTCGCCAGAGCAATTCGCTTGCGATAACCTCCCGATAAAGTGCCGATTTTGGCGTCAAAATCGGAAATTCCTAACTTTGTCAAAATGATTTTAGCGTTGGTTTCTAATTCCCAAGAACCAGTCGCATCCATCCGCTGCATTACTTCAGAAAGACGAGACATTAGCTGACTATCTTCTGGATAATGAGCTAGTTTATCAGAAAGTTCCTCATACTCACGCACCAAAGCCATATGTTCGCCACTATCAGCGAAAATTTGCTCTAAAACTGTGCGATTTTCATCTAAGTCTGGTTGCTGGGGTAAGTAGACAATTTTAGCACCAGAATTGACTATGATTTGACCACTATCAATTGATTCTAGCCCGGCAATCATTTTTAATAAGGTTGATTTGCCAGAACCATTTGTACCAATTAAACCGACTTTATCTGTAGTATCTAGGCTAAAGCTCGCATTTTTTAAAATTTCCTTGATGCCAAAGTCTTTTTTAACTGATTGTAAGGTAATAATACTCATATTTTCTGATGATTCCAAAGATAATTAGTAACGTAAGTTGCTAGTTAGATCAAGTAGAGTGCCCCGGAAGACAAAAATTAGTAACTTTATCCGAAAATTAACCATTCTGACACACCCTACGGGCTACAAAATTCGCCAAAATAAATAACTAGCAACTTGGGTTAGTAGGTAAGGGTTGATTCCCTTACCTACAGATAATTTTACTTATCATAAAATCTATACAAATAAATCCAGGGGTAAATGTCCATACATTTCATTTAAGCCCTCTGGATTGTAAGACTGACAAGACACCAATACCCCGCGATGATGTCCTAAATAGGAATCGATATAACACAAGCCGTTTTTGCCGTTTAATTTGATATAAACTGGACCTTCGATTATAGGTAAATTTTGTGGAGCTTCATAACCTAAAGCCTGACAATAAGTTTTCATGGCCTGTAGCCCTTCTTCTGCTGTATCTGCACAAATTCCTAAAATTTGATAATCAGAAAGTCTGGTGAGCAAAATTAATGCTCGACTGATTGACACTTTTTCTGATGATTTCAGGATGGGCGCTATATCAAGACAGTTGAATTTATTCAGAATTTTTCTGGCTTCTTCGGCGGTGAAATTGTGATGGTTGGGAGTTGACATAAAGTTGTTTATTATCATCCTTTTGGGTTATGTTGTTTTTTGTGGTGGGTATTATTACCCACCCGATTAACATTATTTACTTAACTAAGGGTTGATTTTCAACATTGCCTAAGTTAAATATAAACGGCACACTGCCTTGGGTATCATGACCCATAACGAGGACTTTTGGCATTTGAGCGCCGCCAGTTTTCCAAGCTTCAATCGCTTCCTTTTGTAGCACTAACTGTCCACCTTGGGCTTTGAGCGTCTCGGCTAAGAGTTTTTGCGCTTCCGCCTTACCTTTGGCGCGGTTTACCTCAGCTTGTGCTTCTTGTTCGGCTTCCCGCGCTACATAAACTGCTCTTTGTGCCCGTTGTTCAGCAATTTGTTTTTCTTCCACTGCTCTGGCAAATTCTGGTGAGAAAGTCAAGTCTACTACGCTCGTATCTAAAACAATTATCCCATATTTATCTAAGCGATCGCCTAAAGCATGATCAAAGTCTTCCTTTAATTCACTTCTTTTGGTAATTGCTTCTTCTACTGTTCTTCTAGCTGCAGCAATTTTAAATGCTTCTTGTGTCTGGGGCGCGATAATTTTGGATACAATATTTTCTAAGGTTCCTTGTTTCCTTCTCACCTCAACTACTTGCATCGGATTCAGGCGAAAGTTAATCGCAAATCTAGCAGATAAATTTTGCAGATCCTTAGTAGAACTCTCCCCCGGTACTTCAAATTTTTGCACAGTTAAATCATATACATCTATTGCCGAAATAAATGGTGGTTTGAGATGGATACCCTCCAGTAAAGCCCCATCTTGAGCTTTACCTAAAATACTAATTACCGCTGCTTGCCCTGGATTAATAATGATAAATGAATTCAGGCTGAGAGTCACAAGTACTGCCAAGACAATTCCTAAAACAGTGGTTTGCCAATTGCCAAATTGCTGAGTTTTCAAATTTCCATCTCCATTATGAGTCCTGAGTAAAATAGCATAAATCAGTCCGAGGGTAACAAATTAGTCGGGAGTGAGGAGTAACTTGGCTGATTTATCAGCACTGAGGACTAACTTTCGTGGTATTATCAGTTGCACACAACTGTAAACGGCTGTGGCTACATTACAGAAATCTCATCGCGTATCCAGAAGGCGTAGACATTCCGCCCATCCTCTCCAGCGCCTGCTAGAGTATGGACATCAGTATCGTCAACAAATTTGGCTGGCAACTAGTTTTTCTATCCTGAATAAAATTTTTGATTTAGCACCACCGGGCTCTAATTGGGATTGCCGTAGATGTGGTAGTCAAACAGCAAGATTCTATCATTGCTGGGTTAGGAATAAAAGATATTTTTGGGCAATTTTTGATTCTTTCCCTGCTTACGGTGATCACATGGATACTAGAATCGTTTTTTGAGTATCGCTATAAGTTACTATGGCGCAACTTAGCACAGAATATTCAGCATAACTTGCGTCTTGATGCATATAATCACCTACAAGAGTTGGAATTGGCTTATTTTGAAGAACGCAGCACTGGTGGTTTAATGTCCATCCTGAGTGATGATGTTAATCAACTAGAGCGGTTTTTAGATGTCGGCGCCAACGATATCATTCAAGTTGCCACAACTATTATAGTCGTTGGCGGTGGTTTCTTTATCTTAGCTCCCAGTATCGCTTGGATGGCAATTTTACCTATGCCATTTATTCTCTGGGGATCGGTAATTTTTCAGAATCTGTTAGCACCGCGTTATGCTGATGTGCGGGAAAAAGTAGGTTTACTCAATGGCAGATTATCAAATAATCTCAGCGGTATTACTACTATTAAAAGTTTTACCGCCGAAGATTATGAAACCGCTCGTTTAGCTGTTGAAAGTGATGCTTATAGACAAAGTAATACCAAAGCGATCGCACTTTCGGCAGCTTTTATTCCCCTCATCCGAATGCTGATTTTAACAGGCTTTACAGCATTAATGGTATTTGGTGGGTTGCAAACAGTCGCTGGGCGAATGTCTGTAGGCGCTTACACTTCATTAGTATTTTTAGTACAGCTTTTACTCTGGCCTTTAACTAGATTAGGCGAAACCTTTGACCTTTATCAACGGGCTATGGCTTCAATAAATCGAGTTATGGATTTATTAGATACTCCCATCGCCATTCACCCAGGAAATATCAACTTATCTGTCGAGCAAGTGCGTGGCGAAGTGGAATTTAAAAATGTCACTTTTGCCTATCAAGATAGATTATCAGTCATCAAAAATCTATCTTTGCAAATTCCCGCCGGCAACACAATTGCCATTGTTGGTTCCACAGGTTCGGGGAAAAGCACTTTAGTCAAACTTTTGTTGCGATTGTACGAAGTGCGAACCGGCAGTATTACTCTAGATGGTGTTGATTTACAAAATTTAAACTTACGAGATTTACGCCGTTGTATTGGCTTGGTAAGTCAGGATGTATTCTTATTTCATGGCACCGTAGCCGAGAATATTGCCTATGGCAGTTTTGACGCTACAGAATCAGAAATCATCACAGCAGCCAAAGTCGCTGAAGCCCACGAATTTATTCAGCACCTGCCCCAAGGTTATGAGACAATTGTCGGGGAAAGAGGACAAAAGTTATCTGGTGGACAAAGACAACGAATTGCGATCGCTCGTGCAATCCTGAAAAATCCGCCCATATTGATTTTAGACGAAGCCACCTCAGCGGTGGATAATGAAACAGAAGCTGCCATCCAGCGATCGCTCGAACGCATTACAGTTAACAGAACCACAATTGCGATCGCTCATCGTCTTTCTACAATCCGCAATGCTCATTGCATTTATGTCATGGAACATGGGAAATTAGTAGAGTCGGGTACTCATGAGCAATTACTGGAGAAAGAGGGGATTTACGCCAGTCTCTGGCGCGTGCAAAGTGGTTTAAGTTAAAAAAATCCGGAAAAATTACGAATTACAAATTACAAATTATTTATGATGTTTGGGATTACTCAGCCGGAATCAGCAGATAATAAATGGCGTCGTCAGCTAGATAGATTTGTGAAAGCCAATCAACTAGAATTAGCGGCATTATTTTGGGGATTATGGTTAGAAAATGGTGATAGCCAGGGTACTATCGGCATTGATTTGCAACCTACACCGCATTTTGTTTATTGTCCCAAAGATGCCATAGAAAAATTAAATAGTAATGTTGATAATCGGCTACAAGAAATTTTGGGAATTATCGAGAATCATAAACCTGAAGTGGAAGTGGTGATGATTGGTATTGGTGAGGGAGAAATTAAGTTAATTCAGTTTGCACCAGAACCACCACCACCCGCTAGTTTTGAGCAAGTTGGGAAGAATGTCGATGAGTTATTAGAATTGTTGGAACAGCGGATGTATGAGCAATTAAATTAATTGAGTCCTTTCTCCATCCTTGTGAGGTAATGCTGTTATAGCGCAACACATTCAAATGAAGTACAAAATCATATCATCCTGGGTAGGGGCACGGCAGTGCCGTGCCCTTACCGATGTACCTCACGCTTGTCGATAAATGCTGTTAAACGGGTTAGGGTAATCTACCGATAATCTTGGCGTTGAATACTCCTTAATCGCGCCGCATCACGCATGTTGTAATCAGTGCGAGTAAAGCGATTTAATTGTCCTTCAAAAAACTCACGATTCGCCTGTAAATGCTTGGGATTTTGGTCATCTAAAGGATATAAAAGTGCGGTTCTTAATGCTTGAATAACCGCCGAAGTTACATTGTACATTGACCTTTGGAAACTAATTCCCAATTGAATCAACATATCGTCTTCACCACGACAATATTGTTTGTAGTAATCAATCAGATATTGTGGCAAGAAGTGCAACATATCTTGCATCAATAATGTTGGTGGAATCCCAGCAGTACCGACAGGGAACACGTCAGCATAAAGAATTCCATAGTGGAAGTCTTTTTGATCATCAGGTACTTGACCTGCTTGTGCATTATAAGATTTTGTGCCTCTAAAGGGTGCGGTGCGATAAAAAACGGCTTCTACGTAGGGTAATGCTGCTTCATATAGCCAGGTGAAACCTTTGGATTTGGGGATGATTTCGTAACATTCACCGCGAATATAAACATGGTGGTAAATGGGACGCCCAGCCATAGCAAATATAGCATTAACTAAGAAATTCATGGCATCAGGGACGCCTTTAAATCCCCCTTCATCATATATATCTGACATTTCAAAAAATACAGGTGCCATGACTTCCCAGAACAAGCCCAGGTTAGAATAATAAGACATTTGGCGACACTGTTCGATAAACATTTCTGGGAACAGTTTATGCAGCGCCAACATTGCTGGATTACCTTGGAAATAAGCTTTAATTGCTCTATCGGCGTTAGCTTTATATTCTTCCGAATCTAGGTAAGCGTCAAATTGGTTAACTGGCGCGTACATATGACGGTGCCAAAGCATCGCCCGCATACAAGCTTCTGCAAATTCCATGTTAATGCGGTCATGGAATAAATGATGAAATAATGTGGGAAATTTGCCTGTTTCACCTTTGTCAATAAATGCCAAAAGTTCGGGATGGGCTGTGGCTTCACCGCGCCATATTCTTAAATCGGCATCATCGCCTGCATAATGATTATGTCTGTCTAAATACTCTTGGGGTAAGAAGTATTTAAAGAAGGGAAAGGGGTTTAAAAATTCGCGTTCGGCTATATAAAGTAGATCGCGCCAGTAGAAATCCATCGGTACTGCATAAGCTTTATATAAGCCGATGATTTGCATCAAGTTTTCTGGCGTATCTGGTAACATCGAACCGCCTGCTTCTAAGCGATGAATTACTTCAGCAAATTCATGTTTAGAAGGAGGTAATTTAGTGGCTAGTTTATCTGTAGTTTGTACCATTTTGAGTGCCTGATAGTAGTAACAGTATTTATTTTGAGATTTTGTAGTTAGCACTTTAGTGCTTTCCAAATCAGGACTAAAGTCCTGACTACGTTGCTTTATTTTGAAGTTTTGTAGTCAGCACTTTAGTGCTTTGAAAATCAGGACTAAAGTCCTGACTACGTTGCTTTATTTTGAAGTTTTGTAGTCAGCACTTTAGTGCTTTGAAAATCAGGACTAAAGTCCTGACTACACTAGAAGGAAGTTGCCTATGTTTATGGCTTCAAGGCTACTTGAGAAGTTACGGTTTTTTCTATGGCGGGAATTGTCGCTACTATAGCTGTAGTTGTGGGTTCAGTCCAACGCACTAACCAAGTGGGTTGGATTCCTAAAAAGATGATTAATGCTGCCAAAATCAAAGCTGGGGTTTTCTCAGACCAGAGGACTTTGGGATAATAAGCTAGGTTGTTGTCAAGTCTGCCAAAACAGGTGCGGTTGAGAAGAATGACAAAATATACTGCGGTTAGGGCACTTGATAAGACACACAAAAGTGTGGGTATGGGAAAGACCGAGAAACTGCCCTGAAAAACGATAAATTCGGCGACAAATCCTGTTAAACCGGGAATACCAGCGCTAGCCATTCCACTTAAAACTAGTAGGGCGCTAATGAGGGGTAAACCACGAATGGGACTCATTAAGCCATTGAGTTTATCTAATTCACGTGTGCCCACTTTAGCTTCGACAATACCCACAAGCAGGAAGAGAATAGCAAGGATGAGACCGTGGCTAAACATCTGCGCGACTGCACCTACAAGTCCTAGGGCGGTGCTAGCAGCACTGGCTAATAATATATAGCCCATGTGACCAATCGAACTATATGCTACCATCCGCTTGATGTCTTTTTGAGCGATCGCCACTAATGCTCCATAAATAGCGCTAACTGCTCCCCAAATTGCCAGCGTTGGTGCCAAAATACTCCAAGCTTGGGGAAACATACCCATGCCAAACCGCAAAAGTCCATAGGTTCCCAGCTTTGCCAACACGCCACCCAGTAAAATGGCAATTGGTGCGGAGGCTTCAACGTAAGCGTCAGGTAGCCAAGTATGGAAGGGAACCAGGGGAATTTTGATGCCAAAACCGAGGATGATTCCTGCAAGTAGGATAATTTGCAGTCCTGCGGAGAGGGTTTGAGTAGAGATAGCGTCTAAAGCAAAACTAGAGGAACCAGTTAGCCATACTGTACCCAAGAATGTCGCCAGAATTAACGCTCCCGAAACTGCTGTATAAATCAGGAATTTGATACCAGCATAAGCTCGTTTTTCGCCACCCCATATGGAAATGAGCAGATAAAAGGGGATTAATTCTAGTTCGTAAAACAGGAAGAATAGCAGTAAATTTTCTGCTATAAATGCGCCTGCAACTCCACCACTAATTAATAAAATCAGGGAGTAAAATAGGCGGGGGCGTTCAGTTTCTTTGCTGCTGCTGTAAATAGCAATCCAGGTGAGTAGACTATTTAACACCAACATTAATATTGATAGTCCATCAACCCCTAATTGATAGGTTAATCCCAGGGTTTCATTCCAGGGAAGATATTCTCGAAACTGCATCCCCGGATTGCTAATATCAAATTTCAGCAGGATGAACAGATTCCACAGCAGAACTAGTCCAGCTAGGGTTAAAGCGGCTAAACGTACTCGATTTGCTTGGATGGCGCTACCTGGCCAAAACCCGATAATTGCAGCGCCGACAATTGGTGCCCAGATTAAAACACTCAGCATATTAATTTTAGAATGGGGTATGGGGAATGGGGCATTGGGTTAAAACGAATTATCTTGCCTTTTCACTCTTATCTGGAAAACCTCTCTCTAAATCTCTCTCCTACAAGGAGAGAGACTTTGAATATTCCCCCCTTCCCGCATCGGGAAGGGGGTTAGGGGGTTAGGTTTTTCGTCGGCTTTTCCACATGACGTGAAAAGTCAGAACGAATTATCTTGCCTTTTGCCTTTTTACTTAAAACATCAGCTGTAAAACTTGGACTCCCCAGAATGGCCAAGTTACCCACATTCCTAAAACGCTTACTCCTACAAGGATGGTTAAGGCGTAAAACTGGGTTTGTCCATTGGTACTGTATTTGAGTCCTTGTCCACCTAAAAGTGAAAATAAACCGACAAAGTTAACGATTCCATCGATGACTAAACGATCTAGCATGTCGGTAAATTTGGCAATTTGTCCAACACCGGCAACAATTGTCAGGCGGTAGATTTGGGCTGTGTAGAAGTCGTAAGCGAACAAATCTTGTAAACCTTTCCAAGGGAAGCGGATTGGTTTTTGCCATTTTCCTAAATAAATGACACCGCTGATGCTGACACCAAAAATACTCGACCAAATTAACAGAAGTGCGACATCTTTATTCAGGTTCACCCAACTGGGTAGCAATGATAAACTTTGCAATATTAAAGGTAGATGCAGCACAAAGCCGAGTAAAATTACCATTGGCAGCACCATAGGCCAATGTACTTCAGGCGATCGTTCACTCATCTGTTTAGCTTTACCGCCAAAAATTAGGCTGAATTCTCTGGTTAAACTAAAGGCTGTTAAGGCGTTGACTCCAATTACCACTCCCACTAACAATGGTTGAGTTGTCCACAATGCATTTGCTAATTCAGCCAAAGCCCAAAAGCTACCCAAAGGTGGAATACCAATTAATCCCAAACCACCCACTATAAAGGCTAATGCGGATATAGGACGACGGGACCATAGTCCACCCAATTGGTTGATATCTTGGCTGATGCTGTTCCAGATGATTCCACCAGTACTCATGACTAACAGTGCTGATGATAGCGCATGAGTAAGTACCAACAACAGCGCTATTTCATCTTGTTTCACACCTACAGCGATGAACACCAAACCCATGTAGGCACTGACAGAATAGGATTGACAGCGCTTAATGTCAATTTGGGCGATCGCAATTAAAGAAGCACCTACCGCTGTCAGCGCACCAATGGCGACAATAGTTGAGGAAACTACAGGCGATAGCGTTAACACAGGTTGCAATTTAATTAATATCCATGCACCACTGGCGACTACTACCGAATTCCGTAAAATTGTACTGGGAACCGGGCCTTCCATCGCCTCATCCAACCACAAATGTAGGGGAAATTGGGCACATTTACCCATTGGCCCGGCAATTAAGGCTAAACCTACTAATGTAATCAGTGTGGGGTTGACATTAGCCGTTGTTGCCCATTCTCCTAGTTCAGTATAATTCCAAGTTCCGGCTAGAGGCCATAAACCTAAAACCCCCATCAGCAAGAATAAGTCTCCTACCCGTTTGGTTAAGAATGCATCTCTTGCACCAGTGACAACTAACGGCTGACTAAACCATAAACCAACTAGTAGGTAGGTTCCCAACGTGAGGATTTCCAAAATTACATAGCTGAAGAACAAGTTATTACACAGGGCTAAGGCGCACAAACCAGCTTCAAATAATCCCAGCAAAGAAAAGAAGCGTCCCCATCCCCAGTCCATTTCCATGTAACCAATCGCAAAAATTTGTGCTAACAAATTTAAGCCGCTAATTACAACCATTGCGCCTACAGTCACCACAGAAATTTCTATAGCTATGGTGAGGTTTAAACCTGCAGTGGAAAGCCAGGGAATAAATACTTCTGTTGATGGTTGATTCCAAGTAGCTGGTAAGGCGATCGCACTATGAACAAACGCCAAAAATGTCATGACTAAATTTACGTAACCAGCCGGTCTTGCCCGGTTTTGCGAATGATACCCGGCGACCAAGGAACAGCTAAAAGCCCACCTATTAAAGCGTAACAAGGAACCAGCCAAACAGTCTCCAGCAAAAACTGAGCCATAAACTTACCTCTATATTTACAGCAGAACTTATGGATACTGAATCAAAAAGCTTTGATCCCCGTTAACCCATTCCTCAGATAACTGAAATTTATCTTTGTTTAATATTGTTAGATTTAGCTTACCGTTATCTCAACCAAAATGGAATAACTCAAGCTACATAAATAAACGATATTGGCTCTAATTTATTCTTATATAAGACAGCATTGGATTTATGAATAATAACCATTAATTTATCCCTAGGTATGACCATTGGGTTAATCAATCGTCATCATTAATATTTATGAATTGACATAAATGACAAAAGACGCTATTGATTGCGTCTCTACAATTTGGCTCAATGTCAATTACACATTGGTTATTTTGTCAAGTGAATGTTTCACGTTGTCCCCCACAGCGACAACCACCTGTTGTTCCACCAATTGACTAATGGGGGCGGGTTTCATGTCGCGGTAGTCGAGGATTTGGACTACAATCAGGTAGGCGATCGCTAAAATAATCGAAATCGCCCCTGTGATGACAGCAACTAGTTTTGAACGATCCATCATTATTTCCTAATTTCTATAGAACCCAATCACTTCGATTTTACCCACAATATTTGCATTCAACTGTTCCAGTTCTTCAGATGGAATCCACCATTCCGTATGATATGAAGCTCCAACTTGATGCACTTCATATTTATCCATAAATTCTTTCTTGACCTGAAAGCGTGTAACATAACCCACACCACTATCCCTAATATTCCATTTAGGGTAACGCAACATTCTCTTGGCTTTGTTGGGTTACTCTACTATAAGGCTGCCCCTACGTTCTGAAACCCAACCTACGTCTAAGAGGTTGTTTGAAAAGTCCTTAATGATGTATCAGATACCTTGAGATCCCCCTAAATCCACGCCAGTCGCTCCACTTAAAAAGGGGGACTTTAAGAAGTTTTCCCCCTTTCTTAAGGGGGGCTAGGGGGGATTGATTAGTGCAAAGATACAGCCTACCACTTTTAAAACATTCTCTAAAGCTAAATGCTGCGAGTCAAATCCAAGATGACAGCGAAAAGCTTCTCACCTGTTGAATTCGCAAAAAGTCACTATCAAGAGAAACAACAGTTAGATTATTTTGCAGTGCAATAGCACTCTCCAAATGTCATTTTCATCAAAACCTAAATCGGTGACTTTAGTTTTTCGCCGCTTGTTTTTATCTTTGGGTGCAAATTGATTAAATAAAGCTGCTTTTAGTTGACCGTAAATTGTTGCTGTATCTTCCGTTATCAGGTAGATGCGAATATCTTCTAAAAATTCGTTCAAGCGAGCCAGATTTGTTTCCTGGCGTTGGGATTTTTCCATCATGAATGTCAGTTCAACCTGCACAATTACGCAAGTAGCAATGTTATTTTCTCCAACTTCGCTCACCCGATGAATAACATTTAAATCGCCTAAAATAATGGCACTACAATGATTTCTATCTAATAAATACATTATTCAAATGGGTTTTCGTCATCAAATTTAGCTTTACCACGGGTAGCATATACTGATTGCAAGCATTCTTCAAAATTATCACCTGACCAAGTTCCAGCGTGTCGTAGGATGGAACGTCCGGAAGCAGGGCGGTATGTCAGTTGTTCTTTATCACTCTTCTTTTTTGTATAGTTATGTTTAATAGAACGAATCAAGTCGAGTGCTTCTGTTAGTAATTCTGGTGGTAAAGTTTCTATTTCTTGAATGAGTAATTCTTTGGTAGTCATTTTTAACCTCTAGTTATTCTCAGTATTCTTCTAAGGGGTTATGCACTTTTCAGGGGAACTTCAATTTCTTCCGCCCGCCAAGCAGCATAGGCTAGTGCTTCATATATATCTCTTATGTTTACACGATTAGAAAAGTAGGTATCGCTTTATCAATACAAAACCCGGATGTGTAAGGCATAGCCCTACCTACAGATACTAGCATTATTCCCATTGCTGAAAACCATCACTGGTGTTGCGGAGTAAGGAGGTAATTTGAGCGCGACGGGTTTCAAAGTTAGCAGCAATGGAAATTAGTACAATACCCACGAGTAAGCCTACAATCCATTTTAAGAAGGGATAACGTAAGCTGAATATTACTAGTTGATAAATGCTGGTGAAGAAAAAGGCTGCTGTTCCCACGTAAAGAAACGCCCGCACTCGCAATGCTAATCCTGCAAAAATGGCAATAAGGCTGAAGATTCCGGGGATGATGGCTGTGTCTTGATGAGAGAAAATCGCCCATCCACAAATTAAACCGCTACCCAATATTCGTAAACTGTGGCGGGTAGTTTTAGATTCTGGGAGCCTCAATTGCGGATCTACTTGGCCAATATATATTAATGATAAGCCTATTATGGTCACATGCCACAAATTATCACTCAGATGTAAGTCGTCAAACCAGTGAAACAGCGCCCAATCAATCAAGGCTACACTGAGATAAGTAAGACGGAATTGTGCTTGGACTTTGGCGAGGAAGATGTAGAAGCCGGCGACAATTATTAAGGTAATTGGGTAAACTTCGAGTTTAGTTTGCCATAAAATTATCAGTGGTAGGATATATGCGGCTTGTTGCCAAGGTGTTTTAGACCAACCCCATCGCTCCCAAGGTAAGATGTAGAGGAAATATGCTCCCACACATGCGATTGCAGCGTTCCAAGGTAGTAATTGTTTGGTGAACAAATGTGCTATGGGCAAATCTTTAAGATAAAAACTGAAGATACCCGCTTCTAATAAGCCTAGATAAACCCAAATTTCTGCACTTGTGGCGCCCCATATCTTTTGTTCACTGAGATTATTGGCGTTTTCCCGTCCTTGAAAGATGGCATATTGAATTAAAAATCCTGCAGTTCCTAAACCTAGTAGCTGGTTAACTGGTGTAGGAAGGACAATGGCTAGGATTAATAAGCAGCTACTCCAAGCCCAATGCAAATGGGCGATTCCTTGCAGTTGTTGGGGGGTAAGGCGTAAGTAACCGACAAGTATTGGTGATAAAATCCGGTAGGCGTACATGATGCTTGTACCCAGGGCAGACATGGCAATCAATGCATCACCAAATCCTCCTCCTCTTGCCTGTGACATTTGATAAAATAACAGTTCATAGGCAGAAATTGAGACGCCAATAATTCCCAAGTACAGCAGGGGTTGAAATTCTTGGCGTCGTCTTCCCACACCAATGATAATTAAGGCGACGCCGAGGGAATATAAACCTGTCGCATTGGTAAAGGTGTCTAAGCGTAGGACTACACTAAAGGCAGCATATATGAGTGGGAGAATATGAAAGCTGTTAGGAAACCTTTCTAATTGATGTCGTCGGCGCCACCATTCACCCAACAATTGAGTGATTAACCCTAAAGCGATATTAGCGATCGCAATTTTAATTGTTGAGTGTCCGCTAAAGCCTAACAATTCGGTAATCAACAATTCCCCACACCAACCAATCCCATAAAATGCCCAATCTGTGGGAGAACGCCAACTTCGATAAATTATCGCCCCTAGTGTAATGATGGTCGCAGTGAGGTATAATAATCTTGGCGACGTGTACCCTTGATAAAGCAGCAGCGAGTGTATGGTCAAACTCAATAACTCGACAATAGATAATGCGATCGCCCATTTATCACTGGCTGCTGCATATATATTTCCTAATTCATCATCTCGCCGACTCAGGACTGTACGCCCTAACGATAAACTGAGAATGGCGATCGCACCGACAACAAACCAACCTTCCACAGTCAGGCGCGGTAAACCAGGTACACCTTCCCACAACAGAGAGCCAATGAAACCCAGCGCCAACCCTTCGGTAATCAGTGCAAATTTTTGTTTTCGCAAATAGCGCGTATTCACCAACATCAAAACCGCACCCACACCTAACCCGATTAATCTTGTTCCTGGTAGCGGTAAAGTCAGAAATTGGGTAACGCCTACAGCCAAAACACTTAAAACACTATTTGTAATTCTACCCTGTCCAGTTGTGCGACTGGCAACACCAGATAAAGTTAACGGTGTCATCAGCCAAATTATTCCCCAATTGTCACCGCTGTTAACATTGCCATACCAAGATGATTCTACATTTCCCCACAGGAGCAGAAAACTAATCGCCGCTAGTCCTAAACCGATGTACCATGCACTACGTCCCCATATATTATTCCTGAGACTAAATCCCCACTCAGCTACCATCAAAGCTAATAAAATACTCGCCCAAATTTCGTTACTCAGAGTTGGTAACACCCAGTCGATTGTTGAGCAAAGCGTGAGTATCGCCGCGATGTGAGTCAGGTAGACGAGGGGGAGATGGGGAGAGAGATTGTTTTCTTGTCCCCTTCTGCGCTGATGTTGATGAGAGTAGCGTTGGGTGACGAAAGCGAGGGTGAAGGTAGAGAAGAGGAGATTTAGCGATCGCAATATGGGATTAACTAGGGCGATGCTGGTTAAAGCAGTTCCCAAAAACAGGGTGAGCAGTTCACCAAACTTAGCTAATTCTCCCTTTTGCTGACGATGAAAACTATCTGTCAGCGCCACCATCAATATAATGTAGGGAAATAAAGCGATACTCAACAACGCCACAGGTTCATATTGGGTATTGGTGAGATTGGTAGCAGTAGCGATTGCCCATTGTTGTAACCCAGTGGGGATTAATCGCCAACCTAGCCAAATCGTCTGTAAACCGACAGCAAAAAATACAGCTAAATCAGCATTATTACTATACCGCTGCAAGCGATTTCCCATAAACCATAAACCTAAACCACTCACTGCGATCGCTTGAGCCGGATAATTTGCTACCGCCACCGCCCAGCCGAGGAAGAGTAAAATACTGCCGATTATTTCCCAGATGACGGAGGATGGGGAGGATAATGGTATACTTGCTCCCTCATCTTCCCCCACCTCCCCACCTTCCCTCTCTGCTAACCAAGTCATCAACCAACCGCAAATCCCAATGGCTAACCCCAGTTTGGTGACATCTACCTGAACAACAAAAATCGCCCGCACTAACAACACTACCAAAGCGTAAATAATGACTGCAGCAGGTAAGTTAATATTCCAGCTAGTATGGCGATTCTCCTCATTTTCCGCCGTTGCGGGGGAATTTGTCCGTTGATACCGATTTTGATAAACGGTAATGCAACTGGTGCCTACCATCGCCACATAAACAGCGATGATGGGGAAACCAGGGAATAACTTCCAACCCCACTGCAGATAACTTAACCCCAGAATATTCACCAGAGTTAATTTCCCCAGTGGTTCCTGAAAAACAAAGAAGCGATGATTGCAGAGTAAAATAGTGACAATTGTCAGCGTGGGAGATGCGATCGCTACCGTCAACCAATCTAAAGGATTTTGCCACAGTCGAAAGCTATCCATAGCCCAAAAGTTGACTGGGATTAACAACAGCGTCACAATTAACAATGTTTGCGCTGTCAATCGCAAATTATTTTGCCTACCAGTCCAAAAACTAAAGCCCCAAAAACTCAAAGTATAAGCTAATAACACCCCATATTGACCAGAAGCGGGGAACTTCTCCCATTGACTCGCTGCTAGCACCCCAGAAGACACGACTACCAGAAATACTCCTAAAAACAGCAGCCAACGCACACTTAATTCCGCCCCCAAAGACTGTAACATTGTGGCGATGAAATTCGGCTTCGCTGGTGCTACAGGTTCTACTGTTGCCTGTAACGATTCTACAGGCAACAGTCCCACGGGGTCAGAAATAGCTACATTTACCCGTGGTTGTGCTTGCCTTAACAATATCACCTGACAGACAAGATGTTCTCGACACAACTTTCTGACTTGACTATCGGATATCAAACCCAAACGCAGCCAAATATCTAATCCTTCCAATAGCTGAGGATGGGAAGAAGGTAGCCTGACTTCAATTTTCAGAGGAGTATCTGGTAACATAATCTGCAGGCGTATCAGTATATACTTCAATCATCATTTGATTAAAATACATTTATTCCATAACTGTGCCACTTATTTAGCTGACTTATATTAATTTTTACGGCGTTGCTGAATTGAGAGAGATATGAATTTATCTCACGCAAAGGCGCATTCGCGAAGCGTCTCGCAGAGAAGGCGCAAAGGTACAAAGAACAAGAAAGGTATTTTTGGCATTTCATATTCTGAATCAGCCTAACCCAGAAATAATTTGTAAGCAGGATTCTGGCTTTCATCCCAATAGCGATAACCAAGAGTATCAAGAAAAGCTTGCCATTCCGCCATTTCCTGGGGTGGTACTTGAATACCAACCACAATTCGCCCATAGTCGGCGCCGTTGTTGCGGTAGTGGAACATGCTAATATTCCAGTTAGGACTCATAGAACCAACAAATTTCATTAACGCGCCGGGACGTTCAGGAAACTCGAAGCGGTAGAGTAATTCATTATGCGCCAAGGGAGAATGTCCCCCCACCATGTGGCGCAGATGCAGTTTTGTGAGTTCGTCATCTGTTAAATCTATAGTGTGAAACCCGCAACCTTCAAAGGTTTCTACCATCTTTACCGCGTCAGCACGGTTTTGAATTTGCATCCCGATGAAAATATGGGCTGTTTTTTCATCAGCTATGCGATAATTAAACTCTGTCAGATTACGTTTGCCCAGACATTCACAAAACTGACGCAAACTACCCGCCTTTTCGGGAATCGTTACAGCAAAAATCGCTTCCCGGCGTTCACCAAATTCTGCTCGTTCTGCCACAAACCGCAAGCGGTCAAAGTTCATGTTAGCACCGCAGGCGACAGCAACTAAGGTTTTGCCAGTAATTTGTTCTCGTTCGGCGTAAGCTTTAGCAGTCGCGATCGCCAATGCCCCCGCTGGTTCTAAAATTGATCGCGTATCCTCAAACACGTCTTTAATCGCCGCGCAGGTATCATCCGTGTCTACCAAAATAATTTCATCTACATACTGCTGACACAAATGGAAGGTTTCTTCCCCCACTTCCCGCACTGCTACCCCATCTGCAAATAATCCTACCTGAGATAACCGCACCCGTTTACCTGCTTTTAATGATTGATGCATTGCATCTGCATCCACCGGTTCCACACCAATAATCTTGATTTCTGGACGCAACCGCTTGACATAAGCGGCAATACCTGATATCAACCCGCCGCCACCAATGGCGACAAAAATTGCATGAATGGGTTGCTGATATTGGCGGAGAATTTCCATACCAATAGTACCCTGTCCGGCAATCACATCAGGGTCATCAAAGGGATGAATAAACGTCAAACCTTTTTCAGCTTCTAGCTGACGGGCGTAGGCGTAAGCATCATCATAAGTATCCCCATATAATACCACCTCACCCCCCCTCGCCTTCACTGCGTCTATCTTTACCAGGGGTGTAGTTACAGGCATAACAATAATTGCTCTGGTTCCCAGACGCTTTGCACTGAGGGCGACACCTTGGGCATGGTTGCCGGCGGAGGCAGCAATGACACCTTGTGCTAACATATCTGGTGGCAGGTTTACCATCTTGTTGTAAGCCCCCCGCAGTTTAAAGGAAAACACTGATTGCATATCTTCCCGCTTCAACAACAGCTTGTTATTTAGTCTGGCGGAGAGATTGGGAGCATATTCTAAGGGCGTTTCTTGAGCAACATCGTAGACGCGGGCGGTGAGGATTTGTACGAGGTAGTCGCAATACATGGGGTAAACAGGTTTGTAGATGCCGGATGGACATTAATTCTACGTTAATTTTGTACCTGTTAGGTGGGAATGGTTGGCGGAGGCTGATATCAAAAAACGGCGTGGCTGGATATAAGGTTTATTTATTTTTTTGTCATAAATACATAAGCGTTAGGGACTGACAAATAAAAAAATACTCAACTACTTCTTGTGGGGTGGGCGTCTCGCCCGCCTTTGGCTAGGGGCAGACAAGATATCCACCCCACAAGATGGGATAATTTATTTGTTGGAAGTCCTTTATCACAAAAATCACCCCTGTCGTTAGGACAGTAACCTTTGTCCTTATGACAGTAACCTTTGTCCTTATGACAGCAACCTCTGTCCTTATGACAGTAACCTTTGTCCTTATGACAGTAACCTTTGTCCTTATGACAGTAATCTCTGTCCTTATGACAGTAACCTCTGTCGTTAGGAGCATATAGATCGCCTACACGCACAATATAGCAGTTATCGGTTGAGTCCAATATACTTGTAAGGGCACGGCATTGTTCCCTACACGCGACGATATAATTTTAATTTTGTATTGCATTCAACTGAGAACCGCAGACAGAGCCAAGGAGCATAATATGGAAGTACAAACTCCTAAACATACCTATACCCCTGAAGAATATTTAGAATTAGAGGAAAAAGCACTTTATAAAAGCGAATATCATGATGGAGAAATTATAGCTATGACTGGCGGCTCCGGGAATCATAATAAAATTGCACTATCTATTGCTGCTGTTTTACTATATGCTCTCAGACGCCAAAAATATGAAGTGTTTATGGGAGATATGCGTTTATGGATTCCTGAATATCGAGAATATACCTATCCTGACGTGATGGTAACTGATGGTAAGGCTATTTATACAAGTAAAAACAATACAACTGTCACTAATCCTTTGTTAATTGTCGAGGTTTTATCTAAATCCACAAAAAATTACGATCAAGGTGATAAATTTACCTTTTATCGCTCTATTCCCCAATTTAGAGAATATATTTTAGTTGAACAAAATCAATATCAGGTGATGCACTATAGCAAAACTAATGAGGGAGAATGGATGTTTCGAGAATATAAGTCGGAAAATGATATTGTCAAATTACAACATCTTGATTGGGAAATTAGTTTAGTTGACATTTATCAAGATGTTAACTTTGAAGATAAAGAATAATCGGCTCCGGTGCGTAGTTGAAAAACCTAGGCGCAGCCAAAGCGTAAGTTAACCCAACAATCATCATCTCTCACAGGAGCGATCGCGCCATTTATCAAAAATTAGATCCTGGTATGGGTGTAGGGGAGGAGCGAACTCTATTCTGTTGCAGAAATTGAACAAGCAGCCGCAAAAACCAACATCACCGAGTTTATTAATCAATTACCCGCAGGATATCATATACAAACACCAAGCGTATAGTTATATAATTGATATGAGAATATTGATTGCTCAAAAAATTAGATATGACCACCCTATCAAATGAAAAAGCATTGATTATTCGCACTGAGCGGGGACTAACAATTGCGGGAACGCGCATTACACTTTATGATGTAATTGATTTTGTCAAAGCTCACTATCCACCGAAATTAATTCGAGATAAATTCAATCTCACAAATGAACAAATTAGCGCAGCTTTATCCTACATTGAAACAAATCATGCACAGGTAGAAGCTGAATATCAAGAAGTTCTGCAAACTAGAGCAGAAATTTACCAATATTGGGAAGCACTGAACCGTGAACACTTTGCACAAATAAAAGCAAAGCAACCGCAGCCTGAGAAACAGACACTCTGGGCAAAACTTGAGCGGCAAAAAGCTCAACGTATCTCCGTCAAGCCATGATATTTTTGGTTGATTACAATCTTGATGGATACGCTGTCGTTTTGCTGGGAATCTTGGCGAAAAACGGTTGGCTTGAATTACTATCTATTCGTTTTGTAACATTTCGAGAAACTGATTTATCTATGGACAGTAGCGATCGCGAAGTTTGGTGTTATGCTCAAACAAATCAGATGATGATTCTCACAGCTAATCGCAATATGAAGGGTGAGGAGTAACTTGAACAAGTAATGCGTGAAGAGAACACACCAACTTCCTTTCCCGTAATTACAATTGGGAATCTTGATCGCATTGACGAATATGATTATCGAGAACAATGTGTTGAGCGTCTACCCGAACGCGCAGACAACACGAAAACCAACATTGCTGACGTGGAAGTCGCGCTCTGCCCTATCGTTGAAGTGGCGGGACGCGGAGCGGCAGTTTTTAGGAATATCGTCCCAGGAACCGCCCCGGAGCACTGCTCTTCCTTGTCTTAGGTAAAGATTCTTATTGTTATCATCAAACCAAGAACTACCATCTATCGGCGTACCTTGATAACCACCATGCCACTCATCAGCACACCATTCCCAAACATTGCCGTGCATATCATATAACCCAAAGGCATTAGCTACCTTGAAGCTACCAACGGCTGTTGTTTGTTTAGGGTACTCGCCTTTAGCACCAGCACCATAGGTGTAGTTACCATCATAGTTCGCTAACTCTGGTGTAATAGTCTTACCAAAGTGGAACGGCGTAGAAGTTCCCCCACGACAGGCGTATTCCCATTCAGCTTCACTGGGCAATCGGTAGTTTCGCCCTGTTGCTTTTGAGAGCCTATCGCAAAACTCCACTGCATCATACCACGATATTCTTTCTACAGGTCGGTTATTTCCTTTAAAATTAGATGGGTCGGGTTTCAGTTCGCAATTAATTTGCGGAAGCCGTGCGACAGCTTGCCATTGGGCTTGAGTTACGGCATACTTACCCATATAGAAAGATTTGACAGTTACTCTGTGCTGGGGTCGTTCGTTGTCTCTGCTTTCCGCTTCTTCTTTGGGTGAACCCATTGTAAAAGTTCCGCTAGGGATGGCTACCATTTCCAGAATGACACCTTGAGTGAGTTTTTCTGTGAAGTATTCGGCTTCTCGGCGTTCGCGGTTGATAGTGACAACATCAAAAGTAAATTTGGGGGCAGACTCTGTTATAGGATTTTGCTTAGTTAATGTTTCATCAACACCTTTGAAGAGATTGGTGAAGGACTTCCAAATATTAGGCACAGGATTTGTGCTTGTAAGCTGGTGCTTCGCCAGAATCTGAAAAGCAAAAGCACTAGCATGATCTGCAGCTATTTCTGGATAACCCAGTTTATCAGTCTTCTCTTTATCATCAATCAAATCAGAAATGCCCCGAATAACCAAAGCCGGAACTCTCCAAACACTATCATTAACAGCGGTGAGAAAACCGTGTCCTTCCATTTCCACAGCAATGGCATCATTATATTGATCTCGCAACCGCTGGTACTCTATAGACTTGGTGGAAGCAATCAGCTTTTCCCCAGAGGCGATGGGTTTAACTATTACTTTAGGAGATTGACTCGGCGCGGTTTTGAGTCTTGTTCGCCAGTCTGATTCATTAGCCTCATCTTTAGCTAACTCTATCAATTGGGAATCTACGTTTGATACCTCAGGTCGTCTAGCACTATCAGTCTCCTCTACCCTCCAAAACTCATAATAATAAACTTTCGTGGCCACGACGACATCACCAAGAACCAAATCTTTGATACCAGCAGCAACGCCCACAAACAGGATAACATTAGGATTGAAATGGGCGATCGCATCACGTGTCCCTAAAGCTGCTCGTGTATTTCCCGCGCCAACCTCCGCAATTCTTACATCCCAACCCTTAAAATCGCCTCGTTTATAAATCCTTCCTGAAGGATCTTTCTCCTTCTGGGGATTATTCAGATATTTACGCACAGCGTTATATTCGACAGGAATAGCAGTCAGGATAACAGCAGAAGGCATATCTAAGAATATTGTGTAAAATAAGACCAATCTATTCTGACAGTTTCTCTTAGATTTGGCAAAATAAACCTAAGCGGTGTAGGGAAAACTGCCCAGTGGTGTCAACTTAAGTTCAAACGCTTATTCCACAGGCGTTTTACCCCCCTTAATCCCCCCTTGTTAAGGGGGGAAAAAAGAAATGCAGTTCCCTCCCCTTTATAAGGGGAGGGTTAGGGTGGGGTAACGCGGATCTTGATGGTAGGTTATTTAATTCAAAATCAGGTTGTGACAAGGGTTTCACGTTAAGTTGACAAGCATGGGCACTCTTACCTAGGGATGTACTAGGGCGATAAACGCTACAATCAAGTAGGACAATATTATGAGTGAACAAAAATCAATATTAGAAGTTTATCTTAAAGAATACGAAAAACTCAAAGGAGAACAAGCGCAAAGAATCGGCTTTCGCGACAACCTGCTGTATGTGACACTAGGAGTATTTGGTGCAGTTGTTTCCTTTGCCGTTGCCAATAAAGCCAATTATTATGGATTATTAGTAATTCCTTGGGTTTCCCTCATCTTGGGCTGGAATTATCTTGTCAATGATGAGAAAATTTCCGCTATTGGTAGATATATTCGCCTCACACTCACCGAAAAAATCAAAGAACAAACTGGTGATCAAGATAGTGAATCGATATTTGGTTGGGAGATAGCACACAGAAGTGATAACCGTCGCCAACGTCGCAAGATAGAACAGTTAATTATTGATGAAATAACCTTTGTGCTTTCCGGTATCCTGGCATTAGTCAGCTTTTGGCTGCTAGTATCAAACCCGCCTGTAGCTGTGAATATTCTTGCTGTGATTGAACTGATACTTTTAGTTATTTTAGCTGTAGAGATTATTATTTACGCTGACTTAGCCAGGGGTAAATAAGACTGCTGACTATAGCGATTCTCAGTTAAGTGAAATACAAGAACCCCACCCCCAACCCCCTCCCCGCAAGCGAGGAGGGGGCTATGATGTATGTATCTTAATAGAGTGGGAAACCCTATATTTAATGTCACCACCCCCAACCCCCTCCCCGCAAGCGAGGAGGGGGATATGATGTATGTATCTTAATAGAGTGGGAAACGCTATATTTAATGTCATATCATCACACCTTTTTGCTGTTGATAAAGCATTTTGAACCGCTGCTGCTGCAGTTTATGATCCACAATTGGCGGAGGATAATCAACAGCATGAAGTTCCAAAGCGGGAATTTTACCAGTTACTAAATATTCTGTATCCACCGAGCGCAATTCTGTTACCCATTGGCGGATATATTCGCCTTCAGCATCGAATTTCTGTGTTTGAGTTGCGGGGTTAAAAATCCGCAAAGGTTTGGGATCTAATCCACTAGAAGCACTCCATTGCCAACCACCATTATTAGCAGCTAAATCGCCATCAATTAGTCGCTGCATAAAATATTTTTCTCCCCATTGGGGATTAATCATCAAATCTTTAGTTAAGAAACTAGCGACAATCATCCGACAACGGTTGTGCATCCAGCCGGTTTCATTCATTTGACGCATCGCTGCATCTACGATAGGATAACCAGTTTTACCCTCACACCAAGCTTGAAAATGTTCTTCGTTGTTTTGCCAAGGAAAATTTTTGAAACTGTCACGAAAAGCACCTGCTGCTAACTCTGGAAAGTGATACATTGCATGTTGATAAAACTCCCGCCAAGCCAGTTCTTGTTGCCATGTGCGGATACTGGCTTCTACTTCTTCACTGCGGCTATTTTCTAACAATTCTAAAGTAGTTTGCCAAACTGTACGAATGCCAATAACGCCAAATTTCAAAGCCGCACTCAGTTGCGATGTGCCATCAACAGCCGGAAAATTTCGCTGTTCTTGGTATGCGTTGATGGCGTAACTGGTAAATTCTGCCAACCGTGCTTGTGGCGCTGCCTCTCCCGGTGGTAAAATCAATTCTCCATCCCAAACAAATCCTAAATCCTTAGCTGTTGGTAAGGCAATTACCCCGGCTTGCTTGACAATTTCCTGCTCATCTGCAGTTAAACATTCAGCATTTTCTAGAGTTTTTACAGGTTTAGCTTTCGGTTTGCTACTCCAATTTTTCCAGAAAGGTGTGTAAACTGTATAAGGACTTTTACCACCTGTGTAAATCTCCTCTGGTGTGTGGAGAATCTGATCCCAATTGCGATCGAGAAACTCAATGCCTTGTTCTTTGAGAAGAGAAATCACAATGCGATCGCGTTCTTGTGCGTAAGGCTCCACATCCCAATTCCAAAACACAGCCTTAGCGTTCAAAGCCACCGCTAAACCTGGGATAGCTTGCACAGGATTACCATGCAGAATTAACAATTGACTACCAGCCTCAGCATATCGCTGTTGTAGCGCCTGTAAACAGCCAATCATGTAAGTTACTCTCACCGGCGCCACATCATCCCGTTCCAGAAGATGCGGATCTAGACAAAACACACCCACCACTTTCGGACTCTGCCGTCTTGCCGCAGCCAGTCCTGTATTATCAGAAATGCGTAAATCTCGACGATGCCAAAACAGAATTAAGTCAGACATTCCCAGTTTTTAATAGTGCGCTTGTACTAGCTTATAATTTAGTGCTACCTTCAGCATCACACTATTGACAAAACTTTTTACAGAATATCTGGAAAACGAGCAATAACAGAAGTTCTATCCGCGTTTATCTGCGTCCATCTGCGTTTAATTCCATCCAAGTCCATATTTAATTAAGTAGGTAGGCATAAAAAATGAAACTATATTACGCAATGTAAAATTAAATTGTCTCGTAGTCAGGACTTTAGTCCTCTCTCAAGGACTAAAGTCCTGACTACAAACCTTTAATTATTTATGCCCACTTACTTATTGGATAATTCTATTGACAGAGAATTTTGTATTATGATATACTCGCTGGCGATTCAACGTTTAACTTATCCAGCAAAATTGCTATGGCGAGTATAGCCAACTTTTGACAATAAAAGTTTAGAGGGAACGAAAAATATGCTGAGTTTGAGTCCCAGTCCTAAAAACCGCTTGTACACGAACTTGAACAGTTACCTGATGTTTTTGGGTTATGTACTGGGAGGGCGGTTAGCGGGAGATAAAAAAGATATTGAACTATTTGAAAAAGCGCTTTGTGAACGGTTCGAGACTCAGCACGCAGTTTGTGTTTATCAATGTCGAGTGGGGATATACCTTGCTGTCAAAGCTTTAATCAAACCTGGACAAGAGGTGATTTTGTCACCTTACACCATTACTGATGTGATCAATATGGTGATATTTGCCGGAGGGCGTCCGGTATTTGCAGATGTGGAACGGGAAACTTGTAATATCTGTGCAGATGAAGTAGAACGTCTGATTAACCCGAATACAGGAGCAGTTTTAATTACCCATTTGCATGGACTTACAGCCGAGGCGCACCGCATCAAACAAATTTGCGATCGCTTCCATATCCCCATGATTGAAGATTCCGCTCAGTCTTTTGGCGTCTTTGAGCAAGGAAAAGCCGTGGGTACAATTGGCGATGTGGGTGTCTTCAGCTTTGAAATGCATAAAAATTTAACTACATGGCTAGGCGGAGCGGTAGTTTCTCACCGAGCAGATGTGGTAGAAAAGATTCGGACTGAGTTAGAAACTTTCTCATATCCACCCCTTCCCGGTATTACTCGGAAAGTGAAATCAGGATTGATACACGACATCGCTAGCTTTCCCATCCTGTTTCAGCTATTAACCTACCGAATTCTGCGATACAGTTATCTGAATGATGTTGAATTTGTCAACAAAAAAGTTCGCAGAAATCCCCAGGTAAGCCAGCCAGCAAAAGAGCTACCTGAGTTCTATAAATCATCCTATACATCATTCCAGGCGCGTCTTGGTTTATCACAGCTTAACAGCATTGATGGGGATATCAAGACGAGGATTGACAACGCCCATCTTTATTACGAGGGGCTGAAAGATATTGATGAATTAATCTTACCACCTCTGCGAACCGATGGCTCTCATACATATCTTTGGTTTCCCGTTCAATATTCCCATCGGGATGATCTACTGCAATTTATGTTTATTCGTCATCGAGATATACAGCCGGTCATTTTACCAACACTGCAGATTCACCCCGGTTTGCAGAATTTTATCGCGATTGTCCCAATTCCAGGAAAGTGGAAAAAGAGCTAATCTACTTACCCACCTATCCTCGTTATTCTCGCCGTGAAGTTGAGAAAAATATTCAGGTAATTCGACAATATTTTCGCGAGCGAGTACAACAAGTTACCAAACAAACAGTGGGAATAGTTAATTAAGAGATTCTGCAACGATATGATTATAGATGCACGTAGTATAGCAGAAGCTGAAACGCTCGATTGTAATATTTGTATCGTTGGTGCTGGTGCTGCTGGTATTACATTGGCGCATGAATTTTCTAACCAGGATATGAAAGTTCTTCTGCTTGAGAGTGGAGGACTAAAGTATGAACAAAGTCTTGAGTCCTTAAATCAGGGAGAAGTAAACCTGAAAACTCATACCACTTTAGAAGAGTACAGACGTAGACATTTTGGTGGAGCCACAACAGCCTGGGGCGGTAGATGTGTACCATTTGATGAATCAGACTTTGAGTACAAATCCTATGTCCCTTACAGTGGTTGGCCGATTACTAAAAAAGATTTAGATCCCTATTATGAACGGGCACATACCTACTGCGAAATTGGCGCTTACAATTATTCAGTGAGTAATGCACTTGCTCATACTGATGCATCAAAATCAATGATTCCCGGTTTAAAATCAGCAGATATTTCTACTGACCAATTATATCTATTTAGTCCACCAACAAATTTTGGTAAGCGATATTTAGATGTATTAAATAAATCTCGAAATATCAATATTCTTGTGTATGCTAACTGTTTAAATATTGCTACTGATGAAAATGGCAGTTCAGTGCAACATTTAAATGTTTCTTCAGTGAGAAAAAATAATTTTATTGTTCGTTCGCAGCATTATATTTTAGCAAATGGAGGTTTGGAAGTAACCAGATTATTACTACTATCTAATAATGTCCATCAACAAGGAATTGGAAATCGCTTTAATCTTGTATGGTCGATATTATATGGGGCATTTAAATAGCTACATCAAGGTTAAATTTCCTGAAAAAGCACCTATAATATGGGACTATCAACGATTACCAAATGGCAGGTACTATCAACACTCCATTGCCATTTGTGAAAATAAACGTAGACAATATCAACTCTTAAATCAACGTTTTTTTGTCGAGCGTCCTAACTTCAGCGATCCCAGTCATGAGAGTGGTATTCTTTCAGCTACTTATTTAGCTAAATCTTTCATCACCAAAAGAAAGGTTATTCATTTTGGTGATCATCTAAAAAATATTTTTATTGATCCTAAATGTATGCTGGATTTTTCATATAAATGGATGACACAAAGAATCTTGAGCAAAAGTAAATTACCTTCTGTGATTGTCAAAAATAAATCTAACCTTTATACACTCCGCATTGATAGTGAGCAAGTACCAAATCCCCAGAGTCAAGTAACCTTAAGTGATAAAAAGGATATTTTTGGACTCAATCAACTCAAAGTAGACTGGCGATGTAGCGAATTAGATCTTTTAAGTATTAAAAAATCCGTTAATCTTCTCCAGCAAGCACTAGATAACTGTGGTGTGGGAAAAGTTTTATCTTTACCAACAATACCTTCAAGTCCACAAGGAGGACATTACTTGGGAACAACCAGAATGTCAAATTTACCACAACATGGTGTTGTGGATGAAAATTGCAAAGTTCATGATCTGAATAATTTGTATATTGCAAGTAGTTCTGTATTTGCCACTTCTAGCTATGCTAACCCGACGCTGACAGTTGTGGCGCTAGCAATCAGACTTGCTGATCACATCAAAGGGATTTATCAGTAGATTAGCGCAAATAAAGCTTACCAATCAGCCGCTCGGAACCCCACCCCGGTTTTGTCTAAAGCCAAAACCGCCCCTCCCCGCAAGCGAGGAGGGGTAAAACGTATGTGGGATCAGCTGCTTTAAATCTTACCCTGAAAAACCCTATCGGCGGGGCCGGTCATGTAAATTCTTTGGTCAATTTCTGACCATTCAATTTCCAAAGGTCCACCGGGTAGTTCTACAATTGCGAGGCGATCGCATTTTCCGGTTAATACACCAGCCACCAAAGAAGCACAAGCACCAGTACCACAAGCTAATGTAATACCCGCACCTCGTTCCCATACTCGCATTTTTACGTAGTCACGGCTAACCACTTGAATAAATTCCGTATTCGTTCTTTTGGGGAAAACAGGGTGATTTTCAAACTGTGGTCCAATTGATTCTAGTTCAATGGCGGCTACATCCTCCACAAAAGTAATACAGTGGGGATTACCCATACTCACACAGGTGACATCCCAAGATTTACCCGCCACTTCTAGAGGTTGATTAATCACCTTAGCATCAGCCGCTGCCAGAGTGGTGGGAATTTCGCCAGCGAGTAACCGAGGTAAACCCATATCCACCTTAACTTGACCATCGGGCATCAGTTGCGGTGTAATTATACCAGCTAGGGTATGAATGCGATAGCTGTCTTGATTGCGAGATATCCCTTCTAATTCCGCTAAAAAACCAGCTAAACAGCGAATACCGTTACCACACATTTCCGGTTCAGAACCATCGGAATTAAAAATCCGCATGGTGTAATCAGTACCATTTTCTCCAGGTAAAGCAAAAATTACACCATCAGCGCCAATACCAAAATGGCGATCGCACAACTGGACTGCTTGTTCTGGAGTGATTACTGGCAATGATGATGAGCGATTGTCAATGAGAATAAAATCATTACCTAGCCCTTGATACTTAGTAAAATTAATTGCCATTTTTCTCAAGATGAATTATCAATGATTAAGGATGAGGAATTAGGAGTTGCCCCATACCCCATACCCCATGCTCCATCCCCCATTCTCTTAATTAAACATTCTTTCTGGTGCATACATCATTACCAAAAATGCTAACAACAGAATTTGATACTTCACTGCCTAGCATCAGGCAAGTACAAAACCTCATCAAAAAGACAGCGGTAGTAGAGTTCAAACTGGTGACTGGCGATTTGCTGACAGGTAGGGTGATTTGGCAAGACCCTAATTGTATATGTATTGTAGATGAAAACAGTCAGCAAACTATTGTTTGGAAACAGGCGATCGCCTACATTCAGGCTAAAGTTAACAGTGAGGACTAATACCTGGGTAGGGGCACCGCCTTGCCGTGCCCTTACGAGTGTATTGGACTCAACCGATAACCGCTATAACAAAACAATAATCTACGCAATTGTTTTTCCCGGTGATTGCGGATTAAAATTTTTTCGCTGATTTCGGGATTAAATACAAGTCATACCAAGTAAGATAGCGTTGTAGGCGATCGCGTTGGTAACTCGGCTTGCTAATACCGTGGGATTGCCCAGGATAAACAATCAATTGAGTATCAACACCCAAACTTTTGAGTGCTTCATACATCTGTTCAGAATTATGTAACGGCACAGAACCATCGCGATCGCCACCTAGAAATAGTGTTGGTGTTACAATTTTGTCGGCGTGTAGGAATGGATTGGAAATTCTTATCATTAAACTCACCAGGCGTGAGAATATCTGCTTTGTGGGTTGCTAAGTCTAACACGTACAGGTGTTCACGACTTTTTCCCAGATATCCAACGCCGTCCTCCTTAAATTTAAACCGATCAATCACAATTGGCGGTGGAGTCTTTTTTCCATTTTGAGTTTCCCCTGGTAGATCTTCGGCGATGACAGCGATTCGTTTACCATCGGGAAATCAAATGAAATCAGAAACGCCTCCGGGAAAATTGGAAATCTTTTCTGCTTCTCCACCCGCGAGGTTTAGCAGCCAAATTTGATTATTTCCATTGTCTGACTGACGACTGGAGACAAAGGCCAGATACTTGCCATCGGGACTGAAACGAGGGGAACTTTCGCTATCTTTGCTGTTAGTTAATTTTAGAGTGCGGGAGCCATCCCAGGAAGTCATATAAATATCGTTGTTAACAGCATCATTTTTAAGATCTGTATTCTTTACTGTAT
>CAVYXS010000296.1:0-14447 GCA_963772205.1 uncultured cyanobacterium | reverse complement strand
GACCCCAAATGTCCAGTGATTTGCATGGATGAGCAACCTATACAATTGGTCAAAGAAACCCGCATTCCTCTGCCAGCCAAACCAGGACAGCCAGAATCGGTGGATTATGAATACGAACGCAATGGAACAGCCAATATCTTTATGTTTACAGAACCGTTGTCTGGGTGGCGTAAAACAGTCGTCAGTGAACGGAGAACAGCGGTTGACTGGGCAACAGAAATTAAGCATTTACTTGACAACGACTATGCCGATAGCGACAAAGTCATTTTAGTATGTGACCAGCTAAATACTCACAAACTTGCCTCCCTATATCAAGCTTTTGAGCCGTCCATTGCCCGTCGTCTGGTTGAACGCTTGGAAATTCACCACACTCCTAAACATGGAAGTTGGCTCAATATCGCTGAAAACGAACTGTCCGCAATGACTCGACAATGCTTAGATCGTCGGATTCCTGATCTTGAAACTTTAGAACAAGAAACAACGGCTTGGTATATTCAACGCAATCATTCACAAAAATCTGTAGATTGGCAGTTCACAACAGCGGATGCCCGTATCCGTCTCAAGCGTCTTTATCCACAAATAGAAAATTGACAGACCACTAGCACATCTACTCCCATTCGTTGTTTAGAAATTGTGCGTACTTGCTGGGCTTGGACTTTAGAAGGTTTCACCAAACCACTATCCTCTGGTTGCAGCAAAACCTCGAAGGGATAAACACGGCTGACATTGGAGGTAATTGGTAAAATTGTTACCGTACTAGCTGCGTTGTTATTAGCATCATTGCTGATGATCAACACTGGGCGGCGTTTGTCCATTTCTGAACCCACTGCGGGACTAAGGTTAGCAAAGTAAATTTCACCACGTTTCATCTGTTAAGCCGTCCCCTACGGTTAATTCCCAATCTGCGTCAATTTCTGCCGATGCTTCGCCGTAAGCTTGCTCTAATTCCTGATAACGCAATAAATCTAGCGCTAACTCAATCACTTGGGAGCGAGATTTACACCCCTTGGTAATTTTGTAGTTCTCAATAAACTGCACCAAAGACGCTGGTAAGGAAATTGAGATTTTTTCAGTTGACATTGTATTACCATAAGGTAATCATATTTTTCTTACTTTATAGTAGCAAAAATAGTAGGGATTTGTCTTCGTAGAGCTTTGCGTAAAATCGTGGCGAATTGAGGGGAGAAATTTAAACGCAGAGGGGCACAGAGGTAAGCGCGGAGGAACGCAGAGAAGTCCACGGAGGGTGAACAATAACCCCATCCCCAACCCCCTCTTCGCTTGCGAGGAGCTTGCTCTGATATACTTTTCAATTCCCCATGCCCCATGCCCATTGTCAAGTCAAATAAGTAGCAATTTAACAGATTTTTACTATATGCTTTTTTTACCAAGGATATTGTA
Source organism: uncultured cyanobacterium (assembly GCA_963772205.1). Lineage (GTDB taxonomy): Bacteria > Cyanobacteriota > Cyanobacteriia > Cyanobacteriales > Nostocaceae > Gloeotrichia. The sequence goes on along the minus strand of CAVYXS010000296.1, from coordinate 13,046 downwards.
TAAATGGTAAAATCCTCAGGTATAAAATTAGGATAACCCAATGCCAGTTGTAGCTCACTCCATCAAGTTTGGTACAGACGGCTGGCGGGGCGTTATCGGTGATGAATTCACCTTTGAACGCCTAGCCTTGGTCGCACCAGTTGCCGCAAAAGTATTATATAATACATATTATTCGACGACCGGTAGCCGGACGATCATAGTCGGTTACGATCGCCGATTTATGGCAGAAGACTTTGCTCGCGTTGTCGCTGATTCTGTCACGGCTGTCGGCTTTGATGTGTTACTCAGTGAAAGCTATGCTCCCACACCAGCTTTTAGCTGGGCTGCAAAACAACTTAATGCCTTGGGGGCTTTGGTAATTACAGCTAGTCATAATCCAGGTACATATTTAGGCTTAAAAGTCAAGGGTGCTTTTGGTGGTTCTGTACCGCCAGAAATTACCCAAAAAATAGAAGAATTGTTATCCGAGTCGGTGACACCTGTAAGTAGCCCCGGTAAGGTAGAGAGCTTTAATCCCTGGCCGAGTTACACTCAAGCACTAGAAGGGAAAGTTGATATTGGCAAAATTAGAGAAGCGATCGCCTCTGGTAAACTGAAAGTATTTGTTGATGTCATGCATGGTGCAGCCGCTGGAGGATTAGCGCAACTAATAGGCGATCGCGTCTGGGAAATCAACAGCAACCGCGATCCTTTGTTTGGTGGTGGTGCGCCAGAACCCTTACCTAAATACCTTTCCGGGTTATTTGAAGTCATACGGACTCACCGAGAAAACAATCCCACAGATTTAGCAGTAGGGTTGGTGTTTGACGGAGACTGCGATCGCATCGCATCTGTGGATGGAGAAGCCAATTTCTTGAGTTCCCAAGTCTTGATACCGATATTAATTGACCATTTAACCCGAAGACGCAGCTTTAAGGGAGAAATCGTCAAAACTGTCAGTGGTTCTGATTTGATGCCGCTTGTAGCAGCATTACATAATCTACAAGTATTTGAAACCCCAGTGGGTTACAAATACATTGCCGACAGAATGTTAGCCACAGAAGTATTGTTAGGCGGCGAAGAATCGGGCGGAATTGGCTATGGCAGCCATATACCCGAACGAGACGCACTCCTATCAGCATTATACGTCCTAGAGGCAATTGTCGAATCAGGACAGGATTTAGGTGAATATTACCGCCACTTGCAAGCACAAACTGGTTTCACCTCAGCATACGATCGCATAGATTTACCCCTAGCCAGCATGGAAGTGCGATCGCGACTTTTGCAACAACTGCAAACCCAACCCTTAACCGAAATTGCTGGACTGAAAGTTATTGATTGTCAGACAATAGATGGATACAAATTCCGACTAGCTGACAAGAGCTGGTTAATGATTCGGTTTAGCGGAACTGAACCAGTTTTACGCCTCTACTGCGAAGCTCCCACACTCGAACAAGTACATCAAACTCTTGCTTGGGCAAAACATTGGGCAGAGTAAATTGACACTCCCCGCTATAAAGAAACGGGGATGCTAAATTCATCCTAGCTACTTGCTCTGGCAGGCTTGCACCAGTCAGAGTAGAGCTTGCTGTTGGTAGGGGCACGGCATTGCCGTGCCGCCATTTTCGCTATATATATATCTATTAGGGTTTTGGTGAAATGGTATAACAACTGATAAATGACTAAATTACTTGTAGTAGCCACAAGCAATCCAGGTAAATTGCGGGAAATGCAAGCTTACCTAGCTGGTACTGGTTGGGAATTAGCCCTCAAACCGGAAGAATTGGAAATAGAAGAGACAGGTGACACCTTTAGCGCCAATGCTTGTCTCAAAGCCTCTGGGGTGGCTTTAGCAACGGGAAATTGGGCAATTGCTGATGATTCTGGCTTGGAAGTTGCGGCCTTAAATCAAGCACCAGGGGTGTATTCTGCTCGTTATGGCAAAACAGACTCAGAACGCATTGGTAGAGTCATAACAGAATTGGGCAACGAAGTCAATCGCCAAGCCCAATTTGTGTGTGTAGTGGCGATCGCTCGTCCTGATGGTGCGATCGCCTTACAATCTCAAGGCGTTTGTCGTGGCGAAATCCTCCATACACCCCGTGGCGAAGGTGGTTTCGGTTACGATCCAATTTTTTACGTTCCCGACAAGCAACTGACTTTTGCTGAGATGACACCGGAATTGAAAAAGTCAATTAGTCATCGAGGACAGGCTTTTACAGCTTTACTGCCCCAGCTAAATACAGTGCTGAGTGCTGAGTGAAGAGCAATTTTTGAGTAAGTCCCGATAAAGAAATTATATCGCACCATTTCTTCATTTGTTCAAAACTGTATTTAGAGGCATTTAGCATCTGCTACAAACCCAAAACTTTACCAACTCAACTCAGCACTCATTACTCAATAATTAGACCGCTTCTGTGTTCTTTTCCCCAGTACGAATCCGGATCACTTGTTCAACAGGTGAGATGAAAATTTTACCATCACCGATTTCGCCAGTGCGAGCAGCAGAGATAATTTTCTCTACTACCATATCCACCTGGTTGTCCTCAACTACGATTTCTACTTTGAGTTTTTGGAGAAACTCAACAGTGTACTCAGAACCACGATACCGTTCAGTTTGACCTTTCTGCCTTCCGAACCCCCGGACTTCAGAAACAGTCATCCCGACAATACCAGCGTTTACCAAGGCAATTTTCACTTCATCAAGCTTAAATGGGCGGATAATCGCTTCTACTTTTTTCATGTTCTCAACTCCTTACTTCTACTAGCGTTGATTATCTATCTAACCAGATTCACTGTCTGAAGCTTTAACTAGTAGGACTATCTCAAAACCTCATGTAATAATAGCCACTTTTTAAAGTATAGATACCCTGCCTATATATTTCGGAGATTAGCATCTGTAAATATTGCTAATCCGATATTCTTTGTGGCTATAACATGATTAATTTATCCTCATACTAGAGTTTACATCTGTAACTTAAGTAACTCAAAAATAGATAAATTCCACTAGTGAGTATATTCATGGAGAATTTCAAAGAATCATTACAACTAGAAAGCGTGGAAATTTCCACTAACGACTTTGATGTTCAAACATGGGACGCACAATCAAATAGCCAGCGCTAAAAGCAGTCAGCATAATTAACAATACAGTGATCAATAACCACCAGATACTCATTTCCTTTGTTTCTGGCTCAGTAGAGGCATATGATCTAACTTCCTGCTCCTCGATGAACACTGGTTCTGGCATTGGGGGTATGATGTCCATCATAGGTAAAACAACGTCAGGACGAGGGACACTTGGTGGAACTGGTGGTGTCACTGGCTGACGGGGATGGGAAACCTGCTGACGGGGACGTGCTTCAGGAATTAGCACCTTGGCGGAATGTTTAACATCTGTAGCCGAATGGGGAACTTGGCGATCGCTAGGCGTATTACTTGTAACTTTAGGATCAACCAACTTTTGCAAATGTAACAAAGACTGAACGACTTTGATAATTTCTTGACGCAGACTGTTGATTTTCTTGGGCTAGTTGCTGATTTTTAGTCGTTACTTTATCTAACTTTGTCTGCACCGTCTGTAACTCCGTTGCCAATTCCCGGTATACAGACAGGGGTACAGAGGGAGGGTAGGCGGGAGTTGTGGGTTGGGTGGGGTAACTGTGAACAGAACCTGTGGTTGTTCGCATTGGTTAATTGGTATCAAAAAACTAGGTAATTATGTGATCCAGCGATCGCTCAGAGATAGTGATCCTGAAACTATGCCCAAGAATAATAGAAAAACGCCCCTAGAGCAAAGATTTTTTATTTACATTTTCAATTCAGTAGAGACTAGGGGATGGGGAGAATAACTATAGCAGTTCTCAGTTGGATACCTTACAAATTATATCGTCGCGTGTAGGGGCACGGCAGTGCCGTGCCCTTACGAGTTTATTGGACTCAACCGATAACCGCTATCATGCCCCATTCTTTTGTTGTAACAATGGGAAAAAGTGTCCCACAGGGCCTTGTCCTTTGCCAATATCTAGGGAATAAGTCAGAGCAGTAGTGACGTACTCTTTAGCCTGTTGCACCGCTGTAAATAAATCTTTACCGTCAGCTAAATTAGCAGCGATCGCCGCCGATAGGGTACAACCAGTACCGTGGGTATTTTTCGTATCTACTAACTTGGTAGTCAAAGTTTCCAGCTTTTGTCCATCAAACCAAATATCAACCCCGCGCAAACTCGATTCCATCCCTCCACCCTTGACTAAAACAGCTTTCGCCCCTAATTTCTGGTGAATAATTTGGGCAGATGCTCGCATATCATCCAAAGAATCAATCTGTAACCCGCTCAAAATTTGGGCTTCGTAGCGGTTTGGCGTCACAATAGTAGCCTGGGGAATTAGCTCATGGGCAAGAGTCTGTACAGCCTCATTGTCAATCAATTGCACTCCTGTACGTGACACCATCACTGGATCAACTACTAAGTTATCGATTTGTAAGGCTTTGATTTGCTGGGCTACAGCGAAAATAATTTGCTGGTTGAGCAACATTCCGGTTTTTGCAGATTGCACACCTATATCCTCAACCACAGCCTGAATTTGCGCTATTACAGCCTCTGGTGACATAGCATCAACTCGCCTCACCCCCAAAGTATTTTGTGCTGTGATGCAGGTGATGGCGCTAGTACCGTGGACACAGTGAAAAGCAAAAGTGCGTAAATCCGTTTGAATTCCTGCACCACCACCACTATCTGAGCCAGCAATAGTTAAAGCAACAGGTATTTTTGATATTTTAACAGTGTTCATAGTTGACGTTTGACAGTTTTTGACCTAGCTCCTTGTTAAAAATCAATAACTTTCGCAATTTATCGTTAAAGTGTTAACTTTTTTGGGCATTTTAAGTAAAGAGACTGTTTAAGAAAATCAAATCTGTGCCGGAAGTAGAAGTATCAGCAAACTGTAGCTAACTATCTAAAAATATACAAAATAGATAACAACCCAGTATGTCCACGGAAACCCTAAACGAAGAGTTAACAACCCTACGCCGACGCATTGAAGAACTGGAAAAAGCCTTCTTGTCTGCTAGTCGTTCAGTCAAACAGCAATATAGGCTGTGGATGAATTCCCAGCACACAGGGAACGTTCTTAAAGAATTACAGCATAAATTATCCTTTTTGATGCAGCGTCATCCCTTAGGGGTGATTTCGTGGAATCTGGCGTTTGAGGTGACAGATTGGAATCTGGCTGCGGAAAATATCTTTGGCTACAGTCAACGTGAAGCAATAGGTCGCCATGCGGTAGGGTTGTTAATACCAGAAAGTGCTAAGGAAAAAGTACATGAGTCCTTCACCAAATTACTGAAACAAAAACAAGTAATTCTCAGTATTAACGAAAATTTAACAAAAGACGGCAAAATCATTACTTGCAAGTGGTATAATACCAGCCTAACTGACTTGAATGGCAAGATCATTGGCGTGCTGTCAATTATTGAAAATATCACTGTTTTTCCAGAGGCAGAATTTACCAATAGCAGATGCGAGGGAGACGAGAAACATGAGCAAACAGTTGAATTAGAGCAAATCCTCAAGGAACTCCAACATACTCAATCCCAACTCATCCAGAGTGAAAAAATGTCCTCTTTGGGTCAATTAGTAGCGGGAATTGCCCACGAAATCAATAACCCAGTTAACTTCATCTATGGCAATCTGGGTCACGCTAACAACTATACTCACGATTTATTAAATATATTGAACCTTTATCGGATACACTACCCAAATCCTGTTCCAGAAATTCAAGATGAAGCGGAAGCTATAGACCTTGATTTTTTGGTGGAAGACTTACCCAGTCTCCTTTCTTCCATGAAAGTTGGTGCAGAACGCATTCGCAAAATCGTTGTTTCTCTACGCACATTTTCTCATATCGATGAAGGCGATTTAAAACCAGCCGATATTCATGAAGCTATCGACAGCACTTTGATGATTTTGGAATATCGCCTGAAATCTAAACCCAATCGTGAAAAAATTACAGTTATTAAAGAATACGATGATTTGCCTTTGGTTGACTGCTACCTAGGACCGATCAATCAAGTCTTTATGAATATCTTAGCAAATGCCATAGATGCTTTAGAAGAGTCATTATTCAATAACCAAACCACCAAAAATCCTGAAATTCGCATCTCTACAGAAAGGCTGAATGCCCAACAAATCATTATCCGCATCGTTGATAATGGACCTGGGATGCCAGAAGGTGTACGACAAAGATTATTTGAACCTTTTTATACAACTAAGCCTATAGGCAAAGGCACTGGCATAGGTTTATCTATCAGCTACCAGATTATAACTGAGCGACACCGTGGTAAATTACAATGTATTTCATCTCCTGGACAGGGAGCAGAATTTGTGATTCAAATTCCAGTTGAACAGTCCAAACCGTAAAAAGTTAGCAGTCAGCAGTGGACATTGGGCATCAATGGTTCGTGTGCTTGCGTTTTCTCTGGCTTAGTGTGCAAAAATAGTCAATAATGGACAACATATAGATTATAGATTGTTAAGCGTGAGCTTTTGAGGTGTGCCAAATTACTTTGATATTTTGGCATAAAAATTTCTCTCAATCTAAAAGCAAATTTTTATCATTTAAATAAACTGGTAAAACTCTAACCTTGGTGCTAGGATATATTGATAGCAGCGATTACCTATGATTTTATGCTGATAATCTCTCATCAATTATTCTTAAGTAATCAATAAAGATTTTCAATAAGCTCTGTTTGTTGCAAATTGGTCGAAAAATTTGTTATATTCTCAACTAACGGGCTTTGTTGAGAAAAATTAGTATGACCATCTACACATCTAGTTCACTCAAGGCAGAACTAAACGACCGAGGTTGGCGTTTAACTCCCCAAAGAGAAACGATATTACATATCTTTCAGGAGTTACCACAAGGTGAACATCTCAGTGCTGAGGATCTTTACCAGCGTCTAGAAACTGAAGGTGAAGGAATAAGTCTGTCTACTATTTATCGGACTTTGAAGTTGATGGCTAGGATGGGAATTTTGCGGGAGTTAGAACTGGGAGAGGGACATAAGCATTATGAACTTAACCAGCCCTACCCGCATCACCACCATCATCTGATTTGTGTCAGATGCAACAGTACCATTGAGTTCAAAAACGAATCTATTTTAAGAATTGGGGGAAAAACCGCCGAAAAAGAAGGTTTTCATCTACTTGACTGTCAGCTAACAATTCATGCAGTTTGTCCCAAGTGCCAAAGGGCATTAATGCCGTTGTAGCACTTGGATGGGAGAATAAAGTAGAAATGCAATGCTAAAAGCGTCCGCTTCTAATGTCACTCAGACTGATACCGTAGAATTCTTGGGCTTGTTTAATCGCCTTTTTAGTGTCATCTGCCATCACACCGTTGAGTTGTCCTTTATAAAAGCCCTTTTCTTGTAATCGCCTTTGGATTTCCAGGGTACTAAACTCACTTTTGGAGCTAGTATTAACTAAGCTATGTAATTTAGCTCTGGTAGTTGGACCTGCAACGCCGCTGGCTGCTAAGTAATTAGCTGATTGAAATCGGCGCACAGCATCTGCCGTATTGGGACCATAGTAGCCATTTGGCTCGCCCTGTAAATATCCTGCTTTGATCAAGTTGTCTTGGAGAACACGAACCACTTCACCGCGATCGCCTATGCGGAGTTTATCTCGCTGAACTAGCTGTGGCTGAGAATTATCGTCTTCCCCACCAACACCTTTTGGCGGCAATTTCTGGAGTGTAGCAGGTCCTACAACACCGTCAGCCTCTAATTTGTAAGCCGTTTGGAACCGCTTGACAGCTTCTTCTGTAATTGGACCAAATATGCCTGTGGCGTTACCGTAATAAAAGCCTGCAATTTTTAATTTTTCTTGCAAAACTTTCACTTCTTCACCTTCATCACCTTTGACAAGGAAATTGGAATTGTGACGGTTGTTAGTGACTGAACTAGTATTAATGGTTTTTTTGACGGTGTGACTGACAGCCGTGGGTTTTTTGACGGTGTGACTGACAGCCGTGGGTTTTTTGGCTGGCGTGTTTGTACTCGCAGCAGGTGTGCGCCACTTCTCTAATTTTTGGAGAGTAGTTGCTCCCACAATCCCATCAACTGGTAAGCCGGCTGCTTTTTGGAAGCGGCGCACAGCATCTTCTGTGGGGAAGTCATATACTTGAGTGACGCTAGCTTGATAAAAGCCTGCTTTTTTTAATTGCTGTTGCAAATTCCTGACAGAAGGGCCTTGATCGCCCCTTTCTAATGCCAAGACGCTGCTGACAGCGCTGAGAATAGACAAAGTCAGCGCCAGGGGCAACATATACTTCCAGGCCTTGCTAGAAAGCCGTTTCCAGTCCGGTGCAGCTGTTTTGTTTAACAAATAGCTCAGGGACACTAATTCACTAGGTTCGCTGTCTTCGTAGGCGCAAGCTAGGTGCAAATACGCAATATTGTCCATATTTGATTCCTACACCATTTATTTTTCTTCGATCGCTGCTTCAGCTTGATGTACTAAGTTTCGCAAGCTTTCTAATGTCTGTATATTTACATCCTGCCATAAATTGCGCTGGTGTGCTTCTAATAATCTTTCAGCAATATCACGCAAAGCATGAGGATTCTTCTCCTGAATAAACTCCGAAACAACTGGATCAATCAAATAGGCCTCAACTACCCCTTGATACATATAATCTTCAACACATTGGGCTGTAGCATCGTAGGCGAAGAGAAAATCCACCGTCGCCGCCATTTCAAATGCACCCTTGTAACCGTGGCGCATCATTCCTGTAATCCACTTAGGATTGACGACGCGAGAACGATATACCTTGGCGATTTCGGCTTTGAGTTGGCGGATGCGTGGTTGGGATGGAATAGAATTATCACCAAAATAGGCTTGGGGATTCTTTCCTTGTAGTGAACGGACTGCAGCGATTAAACCACCCTGAAATTGGTAATAATCATCAGAATCGAGCAAGTCATGTTCTCGGTTGTCTTGGTTATGCAGCACAACTTGCATTTGTGACAAACGTTGTGTAAATGCTTCCGGTGCTGCGATTCCCGCTAACCCCCCACCAGCAGCAGTGTAAGCGTAAGAACTCCAGTTAATATAAGCACGGGCTAAATCTTGGTCATCTGTCCAATTTTGCGATTCAATTAAACCTTGGAGTCCCGCACCATAAGCACCTGGTTTGGAACCAAAAACACGATAGCGCGATCGCACCATTGCATCTTCTGCTGTTAAACCTTGAGAAGTCCAAAAATCAGTATCTTGGTTAACTTGTGCTGCTAGAGGATTTTGATCTGGCGGTTCAGTCAACGCCGCTACCGCTGTTACTGCTTGTGCAAATAAATCAATCAAGTTAGGAAAAGCATCGCGGAAAAATCCCGAAATTCGTAAAGTCACATCGACACGGGGACGCCCCACTATCGACAGTGGCAAAATTTCAAAATCTACCACCCGTCGCGCCGCACCATCCCACACAGGTTGCACACCCAACAACGCCAAGGCTTCGGCGATATCATCACCACCAGTCCGCATCGTCGCTGTGCCCCAAACGGATAAAGCTAGTGTTTTGGGATACTCGCCATTTTCTTGGGTGTAACATTCAATGAGAGTCTCAGCGGCTTTTCTGCCGATATCCCAAGCAGTTTCTGTTGGCAGGGCACGAATATCAACAGAGTAAAAGTTTTTACCTGTTGGTAAAACTTCCGGGCGTCCGCGTGTGGGTGCGCCAGATGCACCACTTTGGACATATTTACCATCGAGTCCGCGTAGTAAATTGCTAATTTCTTGCTTGGTTTGTTGTAAAGCGGGGATGAGTTTGGTACTGATCCAGTTGAGGACAGCGGAGAGTAGGGAGTTTGGAGTGAAAAGGTCGGGAGTTGGTGCAAAAAGGTCGGGAGTTGGTGTAAAAAGGTCTGGAGTTGGTGCAAAAAGGTCGGGAGTTGGTGCAAAAAGGTCGGGAGTTGGTGCAAAAAGGTCGGGAGTTCGAGTAAAAAGGTCGGGAGTTGGTGTAAAAAGGTCGGGAGTTGGTGTAAAAAGGTCGGAAGTTGCTGTCAGGAGTTGTTCGACTAACAAAGCGGCGTGTTCTTCTATAACTGTGACGACATCGCCGAGGGTGTGACAGGATTTACCATTGACAACTGACAACTCACCACTCACCATTGACAAATCTGCCGTGAGGGGGTCAAAATCTAAACCCCAATCTTGAGCGATCGCACGGGTAATACCGATAGAATGACGGTTGGGAATGCGAGCGATCGCGACGATTAAATCTCGCAGTTGGCGTCCTTGGGGACATTTGCCAAAAATATGTAACCCATCGCGGATTTGAGCCTCTTTTAACTCACAAAGATAGCCGTTAATGGAATTCAAGATTAAAAATTCTAAATTCAAAAAGTCTGTTTCATTTTGAATACCTAAATCACGGTAGAGATTTTCTTGGATAACCAGATTACGGATGCGATCGCAAATTGCTGGTAAACGGTTCGGATCTAAACTTTCCGCCTCATAATACTCATCAATTAAATTTTCTAACTGTTGTAAAGAACCATAAAGTTCAGCGCGAGTCATTGGGGGCGTCAAGTGATCGATAATCACCGCTTGGGCGCGACGCTTGGCTTGAGAACCTTCACCAGGATCATTAACAATAAACGGGTATAAGTGAGGGAGTGAACCTAGCGCCACTTCTGGATAACAATTACTGGATAAAGCCAAACTTTTCCCTGGTAGCCATTCCAGATTGCCATGTTTTCCCACATGTACCACCGCATCAACACCAAAATCTTCCCTTACCCAATGATAAAAAGCCAAATAAGCATGAGTTGGTTCCAAATCCGGCGCATGATAATTCAAACTAGGATCAAGATCATAGCCCCGTGATGGCTGAATTCCTACGAAAACATTACCAAATTGAATTCCGGGAACGGGGAACGGGGATTGGGAAGAATCTTCCCCAGTCGCCAGTCCCCACCGTTGATTAATCGCCTGTTGTACAACTTCCGGCAAAGACACGAAATATTCCTGATATGCTGATAAAGATAAACTTTGCTGCACCGGACGCCAATCTCGACCTTCTGGGTCATTAGTCACACCAGAAGTGAGACGTTGAATTAACTCATCGCCATTGACGGGGAGATTTTCCACCTCATAGCCAGCCAAATGCAAAGCTTGAAGAATTTCCACACAACTAGCTGGCGTATCCAATCCCACGCCATTAGCGAGGCGACCATCGCGATTGGGGTAATTTGCTAAAATTAGGGCTATGCGCCGTTCTTGAGGGGGTTTAGAACGTAAACGTACCCAATTAGCTGCTAACTGAGCGACAAATTCAATGCGATCGCTCACTGGTTCATAAACTACTACATCTGTTTCTAAATCAGCATTGCGAGTTTGTACTGTCTTAAAAGACACAGCACGGCTGATAATCCTTCCATCTACCTCTGGAAGTGCCACATTCATAGCAATATCGCGGGGGGAAAGTCCTTGTAACTGTGACTCCCATTCCTCAACTGTCCCGCCACTGAGAATAACTTGCAACACAGGCACATCCAAGTTTTCCCAGAGTTCAACTTGCGGTGTTTCTGTTTCTAACCGCGCTAGGGAAAAACTGGTGGTATTGAGCAGCACTGCAATTTGCTCTGAGTCTTTTGGCTGGAAAAATTCGCTTAATTCAGTTTGAATATCAGGATCACGCAGTGAAGAGACAAAAATCGGTAAAGGTTGTAAATTTTTTTGGATCAAAGCTTGACATAAAGCATCAATTACTTTTAGATTTCCCGCCAGATAATGGGCGCGGTAGAAGAGAATGCCGACTTTGGGGATTGGGGATTGTTCCATAGTCCTCTTGTCCCCATGCTCCATCCCCCATGCTGAATACAACCCCACACGAGGAACAGGCGCGGGGATTGGGGGATTGAATGTGGTTAATAGACAATGATCGGCAATAAACTTGAGAGCGTTAACAATATTTTCCACTCCACCTTCGCTAAAGTACTGGCATACTTGGTTAACAATAGCCAGAGGCACAGTAGACTGAGATACTAAATCGGGATCAAAAGCATCGTCCCCTGGCATTACAATGAGGGTTGTACCATTGCGTTGCACAATTTCTTGCACTACTTCTAAGCCATAAGACCAGTAAGAACGTCCTCCTAACAGGCGCACAATGATCACCTGGGCAGGTTCCAAAACTTGCTCTGCATAAGCATCTATACTTATTTGTTGCTGTAACTGCAACAAGTTGGCAACTCTTAAGGCAGGAAATTTAGCGGGTAATTTGGGCACAGCCGCAGCCAGGGTTTGAATGTCGGTATCAGCCGCCGTAATCAATACGAAGGGAGCTGGAGTTTGTTCTAGAAAAATCAGGTCTTCTGACTGATTCCATCCGCCCGATGTGGCACTTATACGATGCATAATCCTGTATTACCGTTTTAAACTGTTAATTAGAACAAAATGAAGGAAATTTGGGATTAATAGTCTGCTACAGGAATTTTGCGGGCTATATGTAGTGAGCGATTTATCGCTTTTTTAGGACTAAAGTCCTAACTACGAACCAAGCAAGGAAATGCCCTAATCCCGTTGATCAAAAACTTTCTATCATAGCACTTAGCTTCTCTCACTAGACTTTTGACAATGCTTAGTTCTCCTGATTTGAGCTTTTCTCGAACTTTGCCAATAGATGTATTTAATCAGCTTGGGGAATTGTTACAGCAGATGACTCCAGCAGTGGGAAGTACAGCTTTGTTGCTGACAGAAGCCGTAATAACACGGATTCCGATTCCTGTAGAGTGGCAAATACAACGATTTACGTTGCTGGTTTCTGATAGATTTAGCGCTCTGTTGGTAGGAAACCAAGAAGAGATAGCCAGATGGGGAGGGGGGGAGAATGGGAAAAAAGCAGAAGTGGGTTCATTGACTCAGGAGTCAGTATTGAGTGCTAGATTGACATTTAATTCAGAGGCGATTGCTTCTTTCCTCTTGCAATTGAGAGACTTGTTTAGTCATGATTCTCATACTTACCGAAATCTAGAAAGCTATCGTCAAATTATTAGACCTAATGATGCTA
>CAVYXS010000295.1:0-8126 GCA_963772205.1 uncultured cyanobacterium | reverse complement strand
CAATTTTCTTATGGTAGAGGATGTGGATGGCAACCTATTGGGAATAAAAGCATTGTAACCAAAGCTGAAGGCACAGTTGTATATGAAATTGACGGCAAATCGGCGCTGGAATTTTACAAACGTTATTTGGGCGATCGCCTACCAAGTGCTGAAAATCCATTAGCCGTTTATGACCAAAATAGTGAACGCTACTATATGCGAGTTCCTAATACTTACGATCCAGAAACCGGCAGCATTAATTTTTTAGGTAAAATTCCCGAACAAGCCGAAGTTCGAGTTACAGATATTAGTCGCAATGAAGTAATTGCAGCCTCAGAAACTTCATTAAAAATGGCTTTAGAAAACTATCCTGGTACAGAGCCAGAAGCAGTTTTACTATTTTCTTGTTGCTGTCGTCGTTGGCTTTTAAGGTACCAGAGCTAAAGAAGAATATCATCTCGTTAAAAATTCCCTATCCAATACTTTACCAATTTGCGGATTCTACAGCTACGGTGAATTTGTACCTCTCCAGCCACATGGTTCAAATTACTATCACCAAGAAACATTTGTCACTCTGCTTCTAGGCACAAAGTAACGGCTTATGGAATCTGCAGATGATCAGCAAAAATATAAGGACTTAGAAAAAGAAATTCGGATTCTGAAAAAAAAACTTACCCGCTCTGAAGCAGATCGAATTCAACTTGAGGAGTCTAGTGAACGAAATGAGGGCCGATCCTTAAAGGTGTAATTCGAGAACTTGAAGAGTCGCAAACTGCTTTGGAAAACCGGAGCCGCGAGTTAGAACATGCTCTAGGAAATCTCAAAGCCTTACAGGTAAAATTGGTTGAATCTGAAAAAATGTCTGCCCTGGGCGTTCTAGTTGCTGGAATTGCCCATGAAATTAATAATCCTATTAGTTTTATTTACGGAAACTTAACATACGCTAATAATTATTTTCAAGATTTACTAAACCTGATTGAACTTTACCAGCAATATTACCCTCAACCAGTAGATAAAATTAAAGAAAAAATTGAAGATATCGACCTTGAATTCCTCCAACAGGACTTAAAAAAACTATTTCAATCAATGCATGGTGGAGCCGAGCGAATCTCTCAAATTATCAAATCACTACGAACTTTTTCTCGACTAGATGAAGCCAGTTCTAAAGAAGTAGATATTCATCTAGGAATTGATAGTACCTTAGTAATTTTAAATAACCGCTTAAAACCAACGCCAGAAAATCTCAATGGTATTCATTTGATTAAAAACTATGGACAACTGCCTTTGATAGAATGTTACCCTAGTCAACTTAATCAAGTATTTATGAATATCCTATCTAATGCTATAGATGCTTTAGAAGAAGCAAATCAGCAGCGAAAATATGAAGAAATTTATACATATCCCAACACAATATCTATTTGTACTCAGCTAATTGCTGAAAACCAGATCATGATTTCAATTGCAGATAATGGACTAGGAATTTCAGATACGATTATCCCAAAATTGTTTGACCCATTTTTCACAACTAAAGCCGTAGGTAAGGGCACAGGTTTAGGTTTATCGATTAGCTATAAAATTATCACCGAACTACATAAAGGTAAACTTGATTGTCATTCCATTCTCGGAAAAGGCACAGAATTTGTGATAACGCTACCAATCAAAAATTTATCACTGATTTAACTGATTTAAGGATTTCACGGAATGAAGGATATGACAGCAAATGCAATATTTTACATTTGCTCAAAGCGGCTTTTGAGTAGGTATACCAACAGCACGGGGAAAATTAACTGGTGTATTTGCTATCTTACGCACATACACACAATGACGAATACTATCACTCAGCGGTGTAGTAAATTGTTCAATTAGTTCAATTACGCCACCCAACTGATTAACAGCATTCTCTAAACTTATAGTTTCATCTTCAGTCCAATTACCACGATAAATGACTGCTAAACCATCTTGTTTGAGTAAAGGTAGAGTATATTCTGCACAGGTTGAAGCTGTGCCGACAGCCCGAATTAGCGCCACATCATAATTTTGCCGGTGCTGGCGTTGTTGACCGATTTCTTCCGCTCTACCAATCAAAGTTTTGGTATTAAAAAGAGCTAATGTAGTCAATATTTTGTCAAGAAAATTAACTTTTTTTATTGTTGAATCCACCAGAGTAATTATGCAATTAGGTACAGTAATTGCCACCGGCACACCAGGAAACCCCCCACCCGTACCAATATCAATTACAGAAGCGCCGGCTTTCAGAGAAGGGATAAATTGCATTTTTGGCGCAATTCCCCGCAATGAATCCCACAGATGTTTTTCCCAAAACTCTTGGGGTTCGGTGATGCGAGTTAAATTTAATTGCTGGTTTCCTTCTAAAATTAATTCATATAACTTCTGAAATTGTAAATGTTCTTGGTGAGTGGGTTGCCAATTGAGTGTTTGCTCCCAAATTTCTGCCATTTCAGGCAATAGATTAGTCATTAGTCAAGTGTCAAATTAAATTAAAAAAAGTCAAGGATCAAGGGTTAAGAGTGAAAATTTATTCTCTCCATCCCTCTCTCCCCATATCAAACCACCGGTTCAGGTTCTTTAAATTTTGTTCCCAATGTCGCGGGATCAACTGCTATTAGTTCACCGTGGTTGAGTGTCCAACAACGGTCTGCGATCGCCAATAAGTCGCCAGCGTCGTGTGTTACTATCAACAGTGTCCAATCTTGTTTCAGTTTCGCTAATAAATTTACCAACTGTCGGCGCATTGACCAATCTAACCCGGCTGTGGGTTCATCCAACAAGAGTAAATTGGGCTGGCGAATTAATTGTACAGCTAAAGCTAAACGCCGCTGCTGTCCACCACTTAAAGCATGGGGAGATGCTGAGAGTGATAAATGCTCTAATCCCACTTCACTCAGTGCAAGTCTTACTCGCTCTGACCCTAGTTCTGGATGCCCTAAACGCAATTCCTCTAAAATTGTACCACCGCAAAAGTGCCGCTCTGGAAACTGAAACACTAACCCAGCCAGTTGTTGTAGTTGTTCGGCGATGAGTTCTTGTTCACGCCAGAAAACTGCGCCAGATGTCGGTTCGGCTAGTCCAGACAGAATTTCTAGTAAAGTACTTTTACCGGAACCACTAGGACCGATAATCAGGCCTAGCTGTTGGGGTGGTAATTCCAGGTTAGTTGATTTGAGAATTGCTGTTGGGCAGGCTGTAGGGTGATAAATTAGATTTCTGAGATAGAGCATTTGTTTAAGATTACCAAAATTGGGCGAATAACTGATTAACTACAATTAATTACACTCAAAGCAACTGGACAATTTCGGAAACATTCATAGCGCATAACCTGCTTTAAAGCCTTAATCTAACGTCGGAGGTAACAAGTGTTTCTTGCCGAAGATCTAACCCTGATAGCAAAAACCAACCCACCCTAAGCGAAGATGCGGGGTTTCTACGGATTTCTTTCCATTGTGGCAGACTTACCCCTGAACAATGGCTACCGGGGTATGGGAACCTAGAAAAATTACCGCAGTCAACCTGTGTAGAAAATTTTGGCTGAAACAGATACAAGTTAAGGTGAAGCATTTTTCTGCATTTTAAGTAACACAAACAACAATTTCAACCGCAATTATTCTGAGGGTTACAATGGGTAAACGGTTTTCTACTCCTCAAGCAATTGTGTTTGCTAGACTCACTAGCGTCATTCAGGGGACTTTTGCAGCTGCGATCGCACTAAATTTGTCGACAAATCCCTCTCTGGCTGGTGATCCTTTTCGTACTAGCGAACCACGTAAAATTGGCGATCAAACAGAAGCAGCTTTTAAAGCTGTTTTCCAACAAGGGAACTACCCAGCAGCAGAGAAATATCTGCAACAAGCACTATCCACTGAGTCAAATGAACCCCTAGTCTATGCCATGAAGGCATCATTGGCATACGGTAAGAAGGATATAGCTACACTAGATAGCTACAGCAAAAAAACCTTAGAAACCGGAGAAAAACTGATTGCTAGCGATCCTTTGCGGGGGAATTTATATACTGCTGTCGGTAATTTTTTAGAAGGCGCCGTAATTGTCATCCGTGAGGGTGCAAGCGGCGCCCAACAGCCCTGAGTCGGCTACGGCAAGTTTATCAATATTTGGACAAAGCTGAAGCGATTTCTGCCAACGATCCAGAATTAAATTTAATCAAGGGTTATATGGATTTGTTACTGGCTGTCAATTTACCTTTTGCCAACCCAAATCAGGCTATTGAACGCTTAGAACAAAATGCTGCGCCGCAGTATTTAGTAGATCGCGGTATTGCTCTTGCCTATCGGGATTTAAAACAGTACCCTCAAGCCCTAGAATATGCTAAACGTGCCCTAAAAACCACATCCGATAATCCAGAATTATACTATCTTAAAGCTCAAATTCTCCATGAGCAAGGTAAAAAAGAAAACAGCCAGCAACTAATTCAAGATGCGATCGCTGATTTTGACAAGGCTTTGGCGAAAAAATCCCAATTACCCGCTGATTTAGTGAAACAAATTCAGTCAGAGCGCGATAATGCTGCTAACCGCTTGAAGCATCCCGGTGGGTAATTGGGGTATGGGGGCAGCCCTGCGTTCCTGTCGCCTTGCGTCGGAATTTTGTGGCGTCATGGGGCAGTAAATTACTTCCCCACCTCCCCATATCCCTAATCTTGATATGCTGGTGTTGAGTGAAATTAATTGAGATATTAAACCCAAATGCACATCGAGTTTCGTGAAATTAATCCTTTTGATGTCTGGATTTGGTTAAAGTTCAGTACCATTCCTTCTCAGCGTGAAAAGCAGTATATAGAAGAGGTTTTCAATTCCTGGTTTTATTTGGGAAAATTGGGTGCATTTAATGCCGAAAATCTCCAGGTACAAGACACAGGACTAGATATTAGCTACCTGGATTATGACCAAAAAGGTTATGATAAAAGCTTGCTGGCCTTGATGCACAACATGGGTGAATTTGAGTATGAGGGTGAGTGGGGGCGTTGCTGGTTTGACTTAGGAACCAGTGATGCGATTGCCCTGGATATTTTAATTAACGCTCTCACCCAGCTAACTGAGGAATATGTCACCATTGAGGAATTGTACATCGGCGGCGAAAATCCAGATTGGCCAGTCGAAGATAGCGAGAGTCGTTCTTACTCAATTTACGACAATTAATTAAGTTACCAGTATGCACAAACCAGGCGAAATTCGGGTATTAGTTTTAGGGCTAATTCGTGATGGCGATCGCATTTTTGTTTCTGAAGGACTCGATCCTGCAAAGCAAGATACATTTTATCGCGCTTTGGGTGGTGGTGTGGAATTTGGTGAAACCAGTCGTATAGCTTTAGAACGAGAATTTCAAGAAGAAATTCAGGCAGAATTAACGAATATTCGCTATCTGGGTTGTATAGAAAACCTGTTTACATTCAATGGTAGACAGGGACATGAAATTATTCAACTTTATCAATGTGATTTTGCCGATCCAAAATTTTATCAAATTGATAGCTTAACTTTTTCTGAATCAGAAACTCATAAACATCGGGCACTTTGGATAGATATTGCTCGCTTCAAATCGCGAGAATTACGGTTAGTACCAGAGGTATTTTTCGATTATTTGTAAAGTAGCTACAGCAGATTGCGAGTTGGTGAGGTACAAAAATACCCCACCCTAACCCTCCCCTTTACAAGGGGAGGGAACTAGATTTCTTTTTCCCCCCAATAAACGGGGGGATTAAGGGGGGTAATTCACCGTAGTCCAAAGCAAGGTAAGGGTGTACTTCATTTACTTGCAAAGTGCTGTATAGCGTTTCCCAGTCTAGTTGAGGTATATCATCGCCCCCTCCTCGCTTGCGGGGAGGGGGTTGGGGGTGGGGTTCTTGTATCTCACTCAACAGAGAACCGCTATAACCGCTTGTTTTTCCATAGTAAAGTCTTGGTAAAGAGACTCTGCAACTGAATTGTATGCTTCTGATGCGTTTTCTGCACTGACAATTCTAAATAAAGTGATCAGTGTCCTATCAAAAATAGGATCATCATCAATGGCAAGTATTATTCGTATTTTAGCTTCCAGTGTCAGGGAATATAGGGAAGAATTATAATTATTATTAAGTTTAATTTTTTTAAATTGTTTAAGAGTCATGTTTTGAAAAAGTGCGTCTGGATTATGTGAGATAATTTCAAATATTTCATTCATTTGATTAACAATATTTGCTTTCTTAGTCTGGCTAAAAGCTGCTAAATCTTGTTCAAATTCTTGTGTTGATTCAATGCATATTTCCATTGCACTGCCTCCTAAGCAGAAAGTTCCAGATTATTTCTAAGTTAACATAGCGAAAGAACGAATTTAACTCTGTAAGTGCGTGCTAACTGTCAAAACCTGGGAAAAGTTAGGAGTGTTGAGTGAGTTTTGCATTAATCACTCCCAACTCCTGTAAGGGCGGGTTGATTAAGAATGTAGTCTACCCACAAATTTACTTTTTAACCCCCCTACCCACTCCTCACTCTTAACTTTTAATTTCATTTTCCGCCGTAAAAAAAGGCAATTTCTTTGTCTTTCAAGGGTGCAAAACCAGCTTCTGCAAGCAATGTGTCAAGTTCGGCTTGGGGGATGTGTTTAGCACCAATACGGACAATACGCGATCGCATGGTATTTGAGACGCCACTGCGCTGTCTATTTGCCTCTAATGCCATGACTTTGCTATACAATTCTAGCTTGGTAGGGGGAATGGGAGTACCATCAAAATCAATTCCCCGTGCGATCGCTTCATCAATAGCATCAGCACCTGTAGTAGTTTGATTCGCTGGGTTAGTTTCGGTAGGCATGGCAATTGGCTCTTAAGGCTATAGGTAGATTTTACCAGTCTGGCTGACATTTTTTTGCTGGTTTTACCTATTGCCTCTTGCTTGTGGAAAAACCTGATCAGTTTTTCGGTGTCTATGCACTTGTCAGTTTTCCCAATTTTGGTTTAATCTCAAACCAACGGTATAGCAATAGGTGATGCTATGTCTGACGCTCAAATTCCGCAAAACAAAGATCGTACCCTCGAACAAGCGCTGACTAACAAAATCATAGATGATTACTTTGACAACTCTGAAAGTTGGCTCAGAGCCATTTTGCGGATGTGTATCTTCTCTTTGACACACCTCGATGGCGAACCCGTTTTCGTTGTTGAATGTCCCAATCAAGCAGTTGCTAAACGCCTAAGTCGCAAAACTTATCCTTTTAGAGGAATTGTATATTATTTAATTGACAATTTTAATGGTGACGATCGCAGTCTGTTTTGCTATCAAGACGCTGAAGGGGGAACTTGGCGCTGTTTTGATACCAGCACTAATTCGTGGAGAACGCTGCGTAATTTGCAAGCGCCTACAGCCTCTACAGATAGTTGAGGTAATTGCCAATAAAAAAGGGTGAAATTTGTGACTACTGACTACTGACTACTGACTAATACCGATTTTTGCGAATCACCAAACCGCCGACAAAAGCACCTAAGACTATCCCTGTCCATAGTCCTCTAGTGCTACCTTGCCAAATTGCACCAGGCGCTACCCAAGCGTTACACATCTGGTTTAAGCTCCAAGCCTGATTTTGACACTTTTGGCTATGTACCATTAAGGTGATTTGTCCACCCATGTAACTACTAAAAAATCCTGTAGATAGTGCAATAAGGCTGCATATTATAACTGGTTTTTTAGTCATTTGTCAATAGTCAGTTGTCAGTTGTTGCTACTCCCCCACTCCCCATCAACCGGTATTCCTCATGCCTGCAGCAATACCATTAATAGTTAACAATGCACCTCGCAGTAACTCGCCTTTGCTGTAACGGGAGTGGATGACGCCAGTGGTGACGGTATTTCGGGACTGTCTGAGGCGCTTGAGTAGAGAAACTTGGATGAATCCTAGGGGTACAATTGTGCCATTACGTAACTGTACAGAACGTTGCAATACAGGATCACCGTCTAAAAGTCGATTGTGATTGGTGATTTGTAAGACCAAATCTCTGGTAAGAT
This sequence comes from uncultured cyanobacterium, assembly GCA_963772205.1. GTDB lineage: Bacteria > Cyanobacteriota > Cyanobacteriia > Cyanobacteriales > Nostocaceae > Gloeotrichia. The sequence goes on along the minus strand of CAVYXS010000295.1, from coordinate 141 downwards.
AGAATTCGCTGGCAATTTGTGCAAACACTTTGTCAAAACGCTCTTTGTCTTCAGGGTTTGACAATTCTTCGACATAATGGTGTGCCATTTGCATATCCACTTTTGCCAAGGTCATTTCTGCCTTAGAAATTACCATTTTGA
>CAVYXS010000294.1:0-14133 GCA_963772205.1 uncultured cyanobacterium | reverse complement strand
TTGTCGCCCGTGATATCAGCAGGACGATAGCTGGTCTGATTCGCTTTCCCCGATTCCAAATAAATGTTCGGCAGCTGCATAAAGAATGGGGTGGCGATTTCCAACTAGCTGTTTGAGATTATCTGCTAATATTTGCACACTTTTGTTTCCACAGGGGTAAACAGGGAGGTGGCTGGTTATGGGCGGACTCTGGCTTAGGTTACGAAAGTTTACATATCCTATATAATTTATTTTCTAAGATAAACTAAAGCCAGCGCAAACTTTTAATCCTTATAAATCCTCAGAATCATTCCCTGTTACGAAAACTCATCACCTTTAACACCTAAACAACCGCTACGCCGCCCAAAAGTTTTGTTGTTAGGGGTTTTGTCATTTTCTATCATGTTTTTATCTCCAGAATAAACACTACAACTGTGTTAGGCTGATGTTATTAATTAATGTTCCAATAAAATATACTTAAATCCATGTATACGGATAAATGCATGTTCAGTAATTATACTTATAACTTTTGTTACATAGACTCTTGTGTCCAGAAATATTGATTGTTTTAGAAAGAAATTTAATGTTGGTATCTTGAGTCTGATAAGTGACCCTAATCACAACCTCCTGAAAATGGCTCTTATCTATTTTAGAACAGCCTGCTTATTTTCAGTGTCAGAGCTGATTAGTCCAAGTCTTAGACAAGCCATCGAGAGAATTTAAAATTTAACCATAAACTTGGCTTAAAACTCATAATCCTTGTTACTCTAAAATCTAGGGATTTTAAATTTTTCAGATATTCACCGCCGAAAGGTAAATAGCCTTTAGGTATTTTTACTCGCTAGGTGTTGTAAGTCTAAAATAACTAGTCGTAGGTTGAATTAAGGAAATAATTCCCGGCATTCTTGCTGCGACAAATGATACTCTTAGGTTGGGCTATTAGGTACCATTTATGGAATCGCTATGCGTCTTGAGTGGATTTGAGCGCTAGCATTAGTTCTGCCATAGAGCTTTTTGGAAAAATAATGCAGACTGGGTAGACTACTGAAGAGTGGACTTTAAATTGCTGTTTAGCAATTTAGCTACTCTGGAATGTATAGTCTGCAAAACACTAATTAAATAATAAATCCGTTGACCGTAAAGAATTCTATCTTTAGGGAGTAATCTAGCATAGCAAACTACAGCCATCAAGAATTAACTTGTTTGGCTGAAGTTCTACTAATGTTCTGGATGTTCATGTTCGTTTGACAAAGGTGCTGGTAGAACAATGATTTACGGGAATATGCCTATGATGATTTTTATTTTAGCTGCGGGATATTTGTTCACAGTCTATTTATTATTAGCACTGGCAAAGAGAACAGGCAAAAAGATTGCTCCTAAGAATGTCCCTACAAACAATAAAGGAAAGCACAAAGAAGAAAGATTGGTAAGAACCAAAGTTACTCAAGCAGTCAATAGTCCATAGTCAAAGGTCAAGGATCAACCGATTTTGGATTTTGGATTGACCCCGACCACAAGGGGCAAATAATTTTAGATTTTGGATTTTGAATTTTGGATTAAATCTAAAATCTAAAATCTAAAATTCTGCGGAGCCTGCAAGGTACCGAAACAATCTAAAATCTAAAATCTAAAATCTAAAATTGGCTTGGTCAAAGACACCTCCTCCACCATCGGGGTATAGCCTAACCACTGTACTGCGGATTGGGAAAACTGCTGTGAGAGTGCTGACAGCGAAGCGAGTGGGTAGTGGGGGGTGAGTATTTATTAAACCGAGTAAATCTAGTTCTTGGGCGCAAGCTGCGACGACGTGAACTGCAGGGTCAACCAAGATTACCTGAGAGGGAAGGAGCGATCGCAGGACCGGTGCAAGGTGGGGATAATGGGTACAGCCATAGACTAAAGTGTCAATTTCTTGCTGTAGTAAAGGATCTAAATAAGAACGTGCCACTTCAATAGTGTAGGGATCGTGAATGCGGTTTTGTTCAATCAAGGGTACAAATTCCGGACAACCGACTTGCCAGACTTGGACATGGGGATCAATTTCGAGTATAGCATGGTGATAAGCATTGCTCTTGGCAGTGGCTGGGGTAGCAATCACACCAATCCGTTTTCCTAGTTGTACCGCTGCTTTTGCGCCTGGGAGGATCACACCGAGAATCGGCAGATTAAATTCCTGACGCACCGTTTCTAGTGCTAGGGCAGAACTGGTGTTACAAGCCATAATCACCATTTTTACCTGGATGCAACAGCAACAGGTAAAAATGGTGATTATGGCTTGTAACACCAGTTCTGCCCTAGCACTAGAAACGGTGCGTCAGGAATTTAATCTGCCGATTCTCGGTGTGATCCTCCCAGGCGCAAAAGCAGCGGTACAACTAGGAAAACGGATTGGTGTGATTGCTACCCCAGCCACTGCCAAGAGCAATGCTTATCGCCATGCTATACTCGAAATTGATCCCCATGTCCAAGTCTGGCAAGTCGGTTGTCCGGAATTTGTCCCCTTGATTGAACAAAACCGCATTCACGATCCCTACACTATTGAAGTGGCACGTTCTTATTTAGATCCTTTACTACAGCAAGAAATTGACACTTTAGTCTATGGCTGTACCCATTATCCCCACCTTGCACCAGGTACCGCGATCGCTCCTTCCCTCTCAGGTAATCTTGGTTGACCCTGCAGTTCACGTCGTCGCAGCTTGCGCCCAAGAACTAGATTTACTCGGTTTAATAAACACTCACCCCCCACTACCCACTCGCTTCGCTGTCAGCGGCTGCCACAGCAGTTTTCCCAATCCGCAGTACAGTGGTTAGGCTATACCCCGATGGTGGAGGAGGTGTCTTTGACCAAGCCAATTTTAGATTTTAGATTTTAGATTTTAGATTGTTTCGGTACCTTGCAGGCTCCGCAGAATTTTAGATTTTAGATTTTAGATTTAATCCAAAATTCAAAATCCAAAATCTAAAATTGTTTGCCCCTTGTGATCGGGGTCAATCCAAAATCCAAAATCGGTTGACCCTTGACCTTTGACTATGGACTATTGACTGCTTGAGTAACTTTGGTTCTTACCGATCTTTCTTCTTTGTGCTTTCCTTTATTGTTTGTAGGGACATTCTTAGGAGCAATCTTTTTGCCAGTTCTTTTTGCCAGTGCTAATAATAAATAGACTGTGAACAAATATCCCGCAGCTAAAATAAAAATCATCATAGGCATATTCCCGTAAATCATTGTTCTACCAGCACCTTTGTCAAACGAACATGAAAATCCAGAACATTAGTAGAACCTCAGCCAAACAAGTTCATTCTTGATGGCTGTAGTTTGCTATGGTAAATTACTCCGTAAAGTTATAATTCTTTACGGTCAACGCAGTTATTATTTAATGTAGTTTTTTGCAGACTATACATCCGAAAACAGTTAAATTGCCAAACGGCGAATTTAAACTGCGCTCCTCAGTAGTCTACCCAGTCTGCATTATTTTTCCAAAAAGCTCTATGGCAGAACTAATGCTAGCGCTGAACATGCGCTCAAGACGCATAGCGACTTCCATAAATGGTAGCTAATAGCCCAACCTAAGAGTTTCATTTGTCGCAGCAAGAATGCCGGGAATTATTTCCTTAATTCAACCTACGACTAGTTATTTTAGACTTACAACACCTAGCGAGTAAAAATACCTAAAGGCTATTTACCTTTCGGCGGTGAATATCTGAAAAATTTAAAATCCCTAGATTTTAGCGTAACACAAGGACTAAGACTTTTTAGCCAATTTTATAGTTAAATTTAAAATTTTCTCGATGGCTTGTCTAAGACTTGGACTAATCACTGTGACACTGAAAATAGCGGCTGTCTAAAATAGATAAGAGCCATTTTCGGAGGTTGTGATTAGGGTCACTTATCAGTCCAATTGCCAAACATAAATTTCTTTCTAAAACAATCAATATTTCTGGACACAAGAGTCTATGTAACGAAACTTATAAGTATAATTACTGAACATGCGTTTCTAGCGTATACATGGATTTAAGTATATTTTATTGGAACATTAATTAATAACATCAGCCTAACGTAGTTGGTCAGTGTTTATTCTGGGATAAAAGCATGATAGAAAATGACAAAACCCCTAACAACAAAACTTTTGGCGGCGTAGCGGTTGTTTAGGGTTAAAGGTGATCAGTTTTCGTAACAGGGAATGATTCTGAGGATTATAAGGATTAAAAGTTTGCGCTGGCTTTAGTTTATCTTAAAATGAGTATAGGATATGTAAACTTTCGTAACCTAAGCCAGAGTCCGCCCATCCATGACCCCAGCCACCTCCCTGTTTACCCCTGTGGAAGCAGACCTGCGAATACTAGCAGATAATCTCAAAGAGCTAGTTGGAAATCGCCACCCCATACTTTATGCAGCTGCCGAACATTTATTTGGAGCTGGGGGAAAGCGTATCAGACCAGCAATTGTCTTGCTGATATCGCGGGCGACAATGTTAGAACAAGATATTACACCCCGTCACCGACGCTTGGCTGAAATCACAGAAATGATTCACACAGCCAGCTTGGTGCATGACGATGTGGTCGATGAATCAGAAATACGACGTGGTGTCCCTACAGTTCATAGTTTGTTTGGTAACCGAATTGCGGTACTAGCAGGAGATTTTCTCTTTGCTCAATCGTCCTGGTATTTGGCAAACTTGGATAATTTAGAAGTAGTTAAACTGCTGTCAGAAGTAATTATGGATTTGGCGGCGGGAGAAATCCAGCAAGGACTAAATCGCTTTGATACCACAACCTCGATTGAGACTTACCTCAAAAAGAGCTATTACAAAACGGCTTCCTTGATTGCCAACAGTTCTAAAGCTGCTGGAGTTCTGAGCGATGTATCAAAAGAAACGATTGAAAGCCTATATAGCTACGGACGTAATTTGGGTCTAGCCTTCCAGATTGTAGATGATATTTTAGATTTCACAAGCTCCACAGATACCTTGGGCAAACCAGTAGGATCAGATCTCAAAAGCGGTAATCTGACAGCACCAGTTTTATTTGCTTTAGCAGAAAAACCATACTTGGAAATACTCATTGAAAGAGAATTTGCCCACGAAGGTGACTTAGAACAAGCCCTGGCGCTGATTGAAGATAGTCAAGGTATACAGCAGACGAGAGAATTAGCCGCTCACCATGCTAAGTTAGCAAAGGAAAATATTGCAGTTCTGTCCCCCTCGGAATCTCGCGAAGCATTGATTAATATGGCGGACTATGTATTGAGTCGCCTATATTAGGCACTCTTTACTGGGATATGGGGCATAGGAAAATGTGGGGGATGAGGGAGATGAGGAAGCAATTTTCCCCATGCCCTAGGAATTTTAGATTTTAGATTGAAGTCGAATCTAAAATTGCAAATCCAAAACTTGTACTGAGCTTGCCTGCCCTGAGCTTGCCGTACCACTACGTGGATCTTGCTACGCGTAGCGTCTCGCAGAGAAGGGTGGAAGTATCCCAAATTGAATTGCCCCATGACGCCACATGCTTTCCGACGCAAGGCGACAGGAACGCAGGGCTGCCCCCATACCCTTAAGCGATATTAGGGGGTATTCGTCCTGGCGATCGCTTTGGTTGTAGTTTTTGTTGAATGAGGTTTTGCAGATCAGATCGGCGCACCTCGATGGCGTTGCTAGTGCTTGTAGGCGTTTCAAAAAAAACTATACTATCTACAGGTTCTAATGCTAGGAGCTGGAACAAAATATGAGTTACAGGAAGTGCTGTAGCTATGTGCGGGTCAAGCCCAGCAGATGAGCTGATTGGGGCATCCTGTAATGTAGGATAAGCATAAATGACACATTTTTCTAATCCTGGATTTGCACGGTTGCTCAATGTAGTTACAACCCAGTTGGATTCTGAATTTTGAAGAATATAATACTGGGGATGGCGTAGCTTTTGGGCGATCGCGATCAGGGCAGGGGCAATTGCTGTGACAAGTTGTGGTGTTATACCATCGTGGGGTGCATGATCAATCAGCAATTGAATTTGTGCTTCTAAATCCATAATGACTTGTCAACGGCTCCTGGGTAATGGCAATAACATCAAAGTCAAATGTCAACAATCCCACCAGAGTGGGGAACAATAAAATAAGTCAAATCCTCAACCGAGGATTGTCCTGCGTTTAGCTTATACGCAAAACCCATCCAGCCAAAACCCACGGTCGTACAGGTTTTAATTAAGTATGTTAGGGTCTTTTTAAAACCGAGACTATGAATTCAGCCGTAACCGCAACTATTCAGGGAGAAAATTCTATCGGCGTGGAGGTGATATTTCAACTCCTATTTAAGGAGCTTAAACAGTCAACTAAAGCTTCGGAACAGAATTGCCACGATGTGGCAACACGAATTACCGCCGAAGTCAACCGCATTTGCAGTGAAAGTAAACGTATCCAAGCTTCCGGTGCCGTGGAAAGTTCCGCAATGACTTTAGCCCGACATCGGCTGCAACAGTGTCTTAGGTACTATGATTTGGGTTCAAATCGTGGTCGGGTAGAATTACACAGTACTCTGAGTGCTATCATCTATCGTTATATTAATCCTCCTCAGAAGCAGTTGAGCTATCAGGGGCGGCTAACTATCATTGAAGATTTTCTCCAGAGTTTTTATCTGGAAGCTTTAAATGCTTTCCGACGGGAAAACGAACTTGGCCCTACCTATCGGCCTCAGAGTCTACTGGAATTGTCAGAGTACATGGCCTTTACCGAGCGCTATGGTAAGCGACGCATTCCTTTACCAGGACGTCAGCAGCAGCTGATTATTTTGCGGGCACAAACTTTCTCTCAACACCAACCGCCAGAAACCAGCGTAGACATTGAACAAGCAGCAGAAGGTAGCGCCAATGAAGCTGACGGTTCCTGGGAAGAGCCTGCAGTACAGCAATTGCGTTCGGCTATGGCGACGCAACCAGAACCAGAACCCGAAGAAGACACGTTGCGCTCGGTGGTAATTACAGAATTATTGAATTATCTTGAAGAACGGCAACAGACTGATTGCGCTGATTACTTCTCCTTACGCCTCCAGGATATGTCGGCACAGGAAATAGAGTCAGTTTTGGGTTTAACCCCTCGCCAAAGGGATTACTTGCAGCAGCGCTTTAAATATCATTTAATTCGATTTGCCTTATTACATCGCTGGGAATTGGTTCACGAGTGGCTGGAAGCTTCTTTGCACAGCAATTTGGGCTTAACTCCCCAGCAATGGCTGACATACATAGCCCAGCTGGATGATAAACAACGGTCAATACTGGAATTGAAGCAACAAGGACAACCCGAAGAAAAAATTGCTAAAACTTTAGGTTTGTCCCTAGCACAACTTCAAAAACGATGGTTTAAGATTCTTGAACAAGCTTGGGAAATTCGTAACTCTTTAGTGTCCGGATCAGGTGCATCTACTCATGAATAGTGACTCAGAATCCTTACAACACCAGTTACTTAGTTGGTTTTTGACAGACAATGTCACAAGCTACGAGCATCCTGCGGTAGAGTGTGAGGAAAATGTCGGGGTGAACAACCCTCTCAAGGAAGCAGCCACGTCAACAAGTGGCGAGCATGAGTTGGGAGGGAAACCCCAAACCTTTCAACTGGGAGAAATTCCTACTGTGCAAGAACGTTTCCAAGCCGTCCTCAAACGTCGGTTACAAGTCCAAATTCAAAACCATCCACCTTTGTTTCCTTGGGAAACCCAATTAAGAGAATACCCTGACTATGTAGACGAGCAATCGATGACATTAGTTCCTACCTGGGGGTGGATGGCACAACAGTCAAGATTGAATCTGCCGGTGATTCTACCGGACAGAATTTTTCAGCAATTGCTAGAAAAATGTGAAGATCTGCTCACATCTTCCCTACCGTTGGGGATCAAATTAGTTCAGGTGGTAGAAAACTTTTTTCCTAACGAAACCCACACACTCAATGACTTAGCTGGATTGGTGCTAAGAAGTACAGCTCGCTCTGCAGATGTGGCTCCTATGCCCAATCTTCAGAGTGATTTTTCAGCTTTACAGCAACGTCAACAAATGGCGTTGTCTTTACTAGCTGCGAAACAACTATTTGAAACCCTGAATTTGCGACTTTCACCTGTGAATCCAGTCGCCCAAAGGCAATGGCTCACGAGTCAGGGTGAGCTAACTCTGAAAGTAGAATACAAGTCTGATCATCAGCAAAGCAAGCTCTGTGTTTCGGCTCAATTACCCACTCAAGGAATTTTGAAGCTCCAAGGGAATGGTACTCAAGCAATAGCACAGTCTGACAATCCAGGAAGCATGAGTGTAGAATTAGACTGTAATCAATTTAATCACACTTATACTTTGTCAGTAGATTTTCCCGAAATAGAACAGCAACCGCTGTTATTTGTGATTACTCTGAGGATGTAGACGAAATTACCATCGCTAGCACTTAAAGTTGATAAACGCCGATTAGATGAAGTAGATTATCCTGGTCTTTTAGCTGATCTTTTGTTAAACAAGCGGTCATTGGGGCGTTTGCGATTACCCACTATGAGGAGGGCTACTGCACAAGACGTGTAGACTCCCATAGAAGTGAAGTCCTTCGGGTATATTACCACATTATTAAGGGATCTGCCGTAGAATAAAGGTATTCCCGTATACTTTCGGAGGACTGATGCTCCTAGAGTAGAGTAAAGTAGCAGCTGAAGACAGGGTAGTAGGGTTTTATCCCTAGCATTATGTCCGCAGCCTCTACATTAGTGCTTTGCTCAAAGTTGAAATGTTGAACTTGTCCAGGATCAATCGGATTTGGCGTCTACCTGTAAGTCATTACTGGCGACAAAGTAGACAGGGTTCTCCTTTAATGGAAGTTGAAGACTCAATTACCTTACGGTTGCTAGTGCTAGCGTTGGTAATCATCGGTACCGTGGCGACAGATATTGCTGCACAGACTATCTTCAGTTTTTGGGCAATACCTCTAAGTATAGTGGGTGCGATTTGGACTTACTACCGTCGCCGCGATGCTAATGTGACAATCAAATTCTGCATCGCCATAGGAATGTTAGTAGCACTGGGTGCTTTCTTTGGGCGGATATTCGGGGAATTGAATGACACACGTATCGGGCTAGCTGAGTTATTAATTCAACTACAGGTACTCCACAGCTTTGATATGCCCCGCCGTAAGGACTTGGGGTATTCTATTGTGATTGGGCTGATTTTATTAGGTGTGGCAGCAACGCTGAGTCAAACGTTAGCATTTGCGCCTGTGCTGCTGTTATTTTTAGCGATCGCTCTGCCAACCCTAGTTTTAGATTACCGCTCACGACTCGGCTTGGACAAGCTCAAAGTCAAACAGCAAAGAGTAAAACAAACAAAATTATCTTCGATTTTATCTGTTTATTTGTTGCTTTTTACGTTAATTGTGGGGCTAGGACTAGCAATTTTTGCAGTTTTACCCCGGTTTCCTGGCTACCAGCTGCGGACATTTCCCGTCAGTTCTCCTATCGATGTCAAAGGCGGGTTTACAGGACATAGCATTATTAATCCTGGTTATGTCCGCCAAGGTAATGCCAGTAATCAAGGCAGTGGTAACAATAGTAATGGACAAAGCCAAGCAGGCAAACCAGGAAACCTAGATAATAACTTTTATTACGGTTTTAATAGCCAGATGAACCAAAACCTGCGGGGAGAGATGAAACCCAAAGTAGTCATGCGAGTGCGATCGCAGGCAGAAGGTTTTTGGCGAGTTTTGGCATTTGACCGCTACACTGGTAAGGGATGGGAAATTTCCCGCAATGAGCAGGTTACTACCCTCAAGCGATCGTCTTGGTCTTACCAAATTTATCTTTCCCCACCACCCATCGCGGTTAAAACCCAAGAGGTAGTGCAAACTTATACAATAGTTTCAGATTTGCCTAACCTGATTCCCGCAATGGCGGCTCCCAAGGAAATTTACTTTCCCACACCCATTATCGCCGTAGATCAAGAAGACGGGTTGCGATCGCCTGTAGAATTGTCACAAGACCTGACCTACACAATCATTTCCGAAGTTCCAAACCGCGATCGCACTTTGCTAGGACTGGCTTCTACAAAATATCCGCCTAGTATTAAAAAGCACTATTTACAAATCCCTCCAGAAATTGCCGAAAAAGTTAGGCAACGCACCGAAGAAATTCTGGCTGACTACAATCAAGAACGGGTATGGAAATCGCAGAAAACCTTAGATTCAGCCTATGAAAAGGCTCTTTATCTGGCTCAGTACCTGAAGCAACATTATTCACTTCCCCAAAATCCCTTAGAACTGCCTTACTTTAGTGACAAAGATGACTTAGTAGAGGCGTTCTTATTTAAGTATAAAGGCGGGTATGCAGACCACTTCTCAACAGTTCTCACAGTGATGCTGCGTTCCATTGGTATCCCAGCGCGGTTAGTAGCTGGGTTTAGTCCGGGCGAGTTTAATCCATTTACGGGGATGTATGTTGTCCGGAATACTGATGCTTACGCCATGACAGAAGTGTATTTCCCCAAATATGGCTGGTTTACCTTTGATCCAATTCCCGGTCATCCCCTCATACCCCCCTCAACGGAGGATACTCAAACCTTTAGCGTCCTGCGACAATTTTGGCAATGGGTGGCTGGGTGGCTACCCTCACCGGTCACAGGGTTGCTCAATCATGTATTTGGGACAATATTTAGCTGGATAACCAGAGCGATCGCTTGGTTTTTTGCGTTATTCACTCAAGGTTGGCTAAGTATATTAACTGGCTTAATTGTAGGAACGACAACTGCTTTCTTTAGTTGGCTAGGTTGGGTACAATGGCGAGAATGGCTTAAACGCCGTTGGTTGCGGAAATTGCCCCCAATGGAAAGCTTGTATCAACAAATGCTACAATGGGCAAGTCAGAAAGGTTTAGGCAAGCATCCAGCCCAAACACCTTTAGAATATGTCAGAGTAGCATATCAGCATCATTCAGCAGCAACCGCTGAGGTCATAGACGAAATTAGCCAAGCCTATGTTAGCTGGCGTTATGGTGGTAATCCACCTAATTTAAAGCAACTGCGACAACGATGGGAAGAATTGAAAAAGAAGACGGGTAAGCGAGCAAATTGATTTAGGGACTGACAACAATAATTTATCAAATCTTGTGGAGCGGGTTTCAAAGCCCGCTTTTGTTTTGCAGAACTTCGAGATTTATCTTTTATTAAATGTAAATTAGTTTACTTGATTTTAAATTTAAAATACGTATAAATACAAAAGGCAGTAAATAAAATAGGACTTACGCAAGCGTCACAGTCAACATATGTTGTAGGTGCCTCACCAAATTCTCAAATCTGACGCATTCTACTAAGTAAGTCCTAATAGTAACCAAATTATCGAGTCTGACGCACCCTACTCATAAACCAGTTGGGTAAGTCATGAATAATAATCATGTTTGGCTTGCCAACCTAAAATTGCTATTTTCTATTTTTTATCATCTATTTTACTAGATAAAAAAAATGAATTATCCAAAACTTTTTAGATTAACAGCACTCAGTTATACACATTTTTTACTTATAGCAATAGGAGGATGTTTAATAGGCATTAATTTGCATTTATTTTTTCAAGATATTAATGATGAAATCTTAATTTTACATAGTTTATTTTTTGTAACTTTAATTTTTATAATTTGGGAAAAACGTAAATTCTTAAATTTGGAAAGCGGTATATTTTCTAATATTGTAGGTTTAGCTATACTTTTAATAGTATTTCTTAATGCTACATTAGAAATAAATTTTGGAGGCTTATTAATACTGTCACCTTTAATGTCTGGCTTTGGTCTGGCGCTGCTGGCTTCTGGATTTAAAGGATTAAAGCAATACATACCAGAACTCTTAGCATTATTTTTTCTAAGCGCACATAAATTTATACTTATATTTAGATTTATGAATGTATTTATAAATGATAAGATGGCGCTGTTGACAGCAAAATTTTCACATTTCATTCTTTGGTATTCAGGTTTTCAAGTTACTCGTTCTGGAGTGAATATTAATTTACCAACGGGGGGAATAGAAGTATATGCTGGTTGTTCTGGAATGACTCTTATATTGAATTTACTGGGTTTAGGATTGTTGTTTATTTTAATATTCAATTTAAATTTACAGCAGAAAATATTGGTATCAATTATAGCACCTTTTGTCGCATTTGTTGTTAATGGAATACGAGTTGTTCTTATGGCTATTTTAGTAGCTAATGGTGAAAAAGAAGCCTTTAAATATTGGCATGAGGGTGATGGCTCCTTAATTTTTTCCTTGATTGCGTCTTTATTATTCGGGTGTTTTTGCTGGTTTTTGCTGAATATAAATGAAAGAAAAAATCAAAATATTCAAGAGAATTAAAGGTGATTAACTGGAAGACAATACGGATTAGCATTTTAACTTTAACTTTTGGGATGGGATTATTCGCCGTGGGCAGGATCATCTTATTTTCAAACTTAGAAAAACCCAAAATTAATGCCTCAATTTTTCCAGACAAAATACCTTTAACACAATGGCAGCTAAGTGAAACTTTTTCTCTAGAAAATCCCACAAAAAATCCCACAGATAAACATCAAGAATTAATTTCTAAAAAGGGTTATCGATTTATTAGTAATGGAGTACCTCTGGATATAGAAATGCGCTATTTGGAGAATGTAAACGTTGCAGATGTTAGTTCATTTATTAGCAAATACACTCCCATTAAATCCGCTGCTGTTATGCGCCAGCGGGAGGGAATAGGCTACTACGGTCTAGGGGTTGACAACAAAAGAGCCTACTTAAGTGCCTGTATTAACCCACGGGGTGGTAGTACATTCACTCATGCACAGTTCAGAGACAATCGGTATCACCAAGATGTGCGCCTGGAGAGGCTATTACCTGTATTGCAAGGTCAGGAACCTCTTCTAGATAAGCGCTGTCTTTGGGCGCATTTGTCGATTCCTTTAAATAATTCTTCCCCTGAAACTGCGTACAAAATCTTAGAAAAAGCCTGGTTTTCTTGGTATCAATGGTGGCAACCAAGATTTCCTAAACCCTAATTTTCAGTAAAAACAAATCCTCTTACTCTCCTAAAATTATGCAAGAATTAGACATTAATAAATTTTTGGAAGCTGAATTTTCAAAGATCAGCAAATCAGTCAACTCTGTACTAGATGTTCTAAATATTTCTAGGATTTTTGGCTACGGTCTTTTGGTATTGGCATTGTTTGACATAGTTGACATGTTTATTCCATTTAAATTGATGAATCCTGTGTGGGAATTTCAAACTATAGGAAAACTTGTAGAACGAGTTGCAGTACCATTAATTGGATTATTATTGGTGTTCTCTGGCAAGTTTGAATTACGCAGTAAATGGGAATTTCCTCTATTGGCGTTGTTGTCTCGATTGACTTTATTAGTTGGAATATTGTATATCTTACTAATTCCTTTGGCAGTGTCTGATACTTTCAAGTTGCATGATAGTGTTGCTCAAATCAACATCCAATATGCCCAACAGTTAGCTCAAGCGGAACAAGCGGAAAAACAATTGACTAAAGCTACACCTGAAGAAATAGAAAATAATTTCAAGCGTCAAGGACGGTCTTTAAACGGACAAAATCCTGCAGAAATCAAAAAACAACTTCTCGCGCAACTTGCTCAAAGCAAACAACAACTAAAGACACAGGCAGAAGAAAATAAATCTACTCAGAGTTTAAACTTGCTCAAGAGTTCTGTGAAATGGAATTTAGGTGCTTTGATTTCTGCAGCTTTGTTCATTAGTTTTTGGAAGGGTACAGGTTGGGCTAGAAAACGTAGTTAATATGACTGTCACAGTCATATTTCAATTCGCTTGGTGTTAAGGGTAATTAGATAGTCAGAACCCCGGTTTCGCAGAAGTTACCGGGGTTCTTGCTTTGTGCTTAACACCAACTGTATTGAGTCAAATACATTGTAGGGGCACGGCACTGTTCCCCGTGGTCTATTTACGTGAAAACTGCGGTAAGTAAACAAAAAAAACTTACCCCTCTCCGCCACCGGAAAGGGGTTATCAAAATACTCAGCACTCAGAACTACTTAATAAGCATCCTGTAACTCGTAGAAATCAGGGGAAATGTAATCCTTACGCAAAGGCCAACCCACCCAATCTTCTGGCATTAAAATCCGCTTCAAATTCGGGTGTCCTTCGTATACAATGCC
>CAVYXS010000293.1:0-21826 GCA_963772205.1 uncultured cyanobacterium | reverse complement strand
GACATATTTATGCAGAAATTTTGGTTGAATTCTTTGCTGTTAAAACCAGCAATTTTCGCGGCGATGATCGTAGTTGCAATTCCTACAATTGCATCAGCTGAATCAGTCTCTACAAATTCTGAGTCTATTGGACAAGTTACTTCAGTTTCTCAACTTTCTGATGTTAAGCCTACAGATTGGGCTTTCCGCTCTCTGCAATCTTTAGTAGAGCGTTATGGCTGTATCGCTGGTTATCCTAACAAAACTTTCCTCGGTAATCGTGCTTTAACTCGCTACGAGTTTGCTGCTGGTTTAAATGCTTGTCTAGACCAAATCAATCAATTGATTGCTGTTGGTACAACTGATTTAGCTAAAAAAGAAGACCTAGTAGCAATCCAAAGACTACAAGAAGAGTACGCTGAAGAACTCGCAACTTTACACGGTAAAGTAGATGCGCTCGAAGCTCGTACTTCTACTTTAGAGTCTCACCAATTCTCTACCACCACCAAGCTGGTTGGGGAAGCAATTTTCAACGTTTCTGATGCTTTTGGTAGTAATGTAGCTGTTGCTGGATCTTCTGGCAGGCCATCTACTGGTTCTTCAAGCGCAAATTTGAGTAACAACTCTAACACGGTTTTCTCTGACCGCGTTCGGTTGAACTTGTATACCAGCTTCACCGGTACAGATCAGTTACAAACTCGTTTGTATGCGGCTAATACCACCTCAAATAGAGGTGTAACTGGTACTAACGAAACTCGTTTGGGGTATGACGGTGATAACAGTAATGCTGTAAGCATCGATAAACTTAACTATGCTTTCAACCCCAGCGATGATCTGCGTGTCAAGATTGATGCTACGGGTGCTGAGTTATATGAAAACACCAACACCTTGAACCCTGACTTTACCAGCTCTGGAAAAGGCGCTCTATCCCGCTATGGACGTTTTAGCCCCATTTATCGTCAAGGTGCTAGTGGTGCTGGTTTGACAGTGAGCTTCAATTCTCCAAAATCCCCCATAAATGCCACAGTTGCATATTTAGCGCCTGTTGATTCTGGTGCGGGTACTGCACCTAATAATCCTGCTAATACTACCACTAATACCAACGGGCTGTTCGGTGGTGACAGCACCATCTTTGGTCAGTTAGGTTTCCGTCCTAGCAAAGACCTCGATGTTGCTTTTAGCTATGCTCACACTTATCTTAGCACTAACAGTAGTTTGGGACTATTCCAAGCTACAGGTAGCGTATATGCTAATGCTCCCTTCGGTACTGCTGTTGCTACGACATCTGACAACTACGGTTTAGAAGCTAGCTACAAATTTAGCCCTCAGTTGACTCTGAGTGGTTGGGCTGGTTATACCTCTGCTAACGCCCAAACTGGTGCATCCAAAAGTGCAGACATTTGGTACTGGGGTGCTACACTAGCTGTCAAAGATTTTGGTAAAGAAGGTAACGTTTTGGGTCTGATCTTCGGTCAACCACCCAAAGTAACTGGTGGTACTAATATTCTTGCTGAAAATGGCACTTCTTATCATCTAGAAGGACTTTACAAGGTCAAGGTCAGTGATAATGTTCAAGTTACCCCCGGCTTGTTGGTAATTTTCAATCCTGAGAATAATAACAACAACAGTACCCAATACGTGGGCACTCTGCGGACAACTTTCTCTTTCTAATATCGGTCATATGATGTCCGAGCAATTAACCATACCCCCAACCCATCCCCGCATTTGAATCGCGTAAACGCTCCCCACCCCGCAAGCGGGGTGGGGTTTTTTATTGGAAGTCGGCGGGAAACTCCATTCCCTTGAGTGAGTGGAGAAGGACACCAAATCCTTCATGATGGTGCCCTACTCTCCGCGATAACGCACCCTACGTATCTGCAGGTAATTAAGTCAACCTAATTAAACAGAAAATGTTTTCTGGCTTGTAGTAGCGCTTCAGCGCCATAAAGTTTCAAACTAAGCGCTGAAGCGCTACTACGAACTTTTACCTTTTTTTCAGCAACCCCTACTTATTTCGGATTTCACCCGCCTAATGTCAGGCAACACACAGGATATGCTGTTGCTTAAGTTCGTAGGGGAGTGTTAATCCCCAGTCTTTCTGTAGCCAGTCTCGCAACGGCGGCGACTAAAATTTCTGGTTCTACTGGTTTGGGTATGTGGATTTGAAACCCAGCCGCCAACGCTTGTTTTTGATCAAATTCACCTGCATAAGCAGTCAGAGCGATCGCGGGAATTTCTCCACCGTTTTCTGGCGCTCTGGTTCTAATCTGTCGCAACATTTCATACCCATCCATGTGGGACATGCCAATATCACTAACTAAAACATGTGCCTTTGACTTTGCCAGTACTTGCAGTGCTTGATGTGCTGATGATACGGTGGTAACATCGGCGTTATGCATTTCTAGCACAAAGTTCACAAAATTCAGTGAGTCTACGTCATCATCGACCACTAAAACTTTGATCCTGCTTAAATCTAAACATACATCTGGGAGCGAATTGTCAAAAGCATTTTCTACGTAAACATTCAATAGTGGTAGTCTGACGGTGAAAGTTGATCCGTGCCCAACACCAAGGCTATGAACTTCTACGCTACCACCATGCAGTTCTGCTAAATTACGGACAATCGCTAAACCTAACCCCAATCCACCAAATTTTCGCGTGGTTGTACTATCTTCTTGACGAAAGTAATCAAATATGTATGGTAAAAATTCGGGATTGATGCCTTTACCTGTGTCAGTGATAGTCAGTTGAGCATAGATGTCAACACGCTCTAGTCTGACTTGGACTTGTCCACCATTGGGTGTAAACTTGATGGCGTTAGATAAAATATTCCAGATGATTTGTTGCACACGGGCGGGGTCGCCTGCAACTTGCCCTAAATCTGGTTCAATGATGGTTTGAATCTCAATTCCTTTGGTTTGGGCTGCTAAACTGACTGTTTCGATAGCTGCAGCAATTGTCGCACCTAGATTAACTGTAGAAACATTCAGGTTGAGTTTGCCTTGGAGAATGCGGGAAACATCCAGCAAATCTTCAATCAGGTTTACTTGTAATTTGGCATTGCGTTCAATAATGTTTATAGCTTCAACCGTCTTGGCTGGAGTTAATTTACGGCTTTTGAGTAAATTCGCCCAACCGAGGATGGGGTTTAGGGGTGTCCGCAGTTCGTGGGATAGTACCGCCAGGAATTCATCTTTGATGCGGTTGGCTGTTTCGGCTTGCTCACGGGCTGTTTGTTCTTGTTGTAAAACGCGATCGCGTTCTGCTAGCAACCTGACGCGATCGCTCACATCCAAAACCAAGGACAATACCGAAACTAAGTTACCCGACTCATTCATTAAAGCCGAGTTGTACCACTCACAATCAATCACTTTCCCGGCTTTGGTATAGTTGCGGTTTTGAAGCATTACTCGCGGTTCTACACCTTGAGCTAATTGGCTGACCAGATTGACAACTCGCTCAATATCATCTTCAAAAATCAGTGGCCATTCATCATATCGTTTACCTAGCACTTCCTCAGTTTGCCAACCGAAAATATGTTCAGCCGCTGTTCGCATCCAACCCGATACTCGAAAGTTTTGATCCCACTCAATCACTGCTAGGGGTGAATTTTCCACATGGAAGCGCAGCTTTTGTAGGGCTTGTTGTAAATCGGCTTCCCGCTGCTTGCGTTTGCTGATATCTCGAATCACCACTTGAGCAGCTGATTTACCATGATACAAAAATGGACTGGCTGCGACTTCTACATCAATTATTGTGCCATCTAATCGCAACCACTTCTCTTCTAGTAGGGAAACTGTTTGACCTTCTCTGAGTTGCTGAATCCGAGTTTTGACACTTTCTCGATATTCTGGAGACACAAAATCTAGGACGGGTTTACCAAGTAACTCTTCTGGACTAGCTGCACCAAAAAATTTTACCGCTGCCCGATTGACAAAAGCAAACTTATCCTGACTTTTGATAAAAATACCATCAGGAGACAAATCTACTAACTGTCGATACCGTTGTTCACTCTCCTGTAGCGCTGCTTCCCGTTGTTTGGCTTCGGTGATTTCTTGACAAACGGTGTTGATGCCAATAATCTGTCCTCCATTCTTTAACGGTAAAAACTGTTCGAGCCAAGTTCGTTGTACACCTGGTTGAGCCGGGGTTTCACCAGTCAGTTCTACATTTAACAGTGCTTCCCCCGCCAGTACGCGCTGTAATATCGGTTCGACTTCATCGGCGAGATGGGGTAGCAACTCCCGGACTGTGCGTCCAATATGGTCTTGAACAGAAAAACCATTGATTTCTGCCAAGCGTTGGTTAATCCGCACAAAGCGCAAGTCGGTATCTATAACATTCAGTCCAATGGGGGCTGATTGATAGATTGACTCAATTTCTGCCAATTGTCGCTGTAGTTGTGCCTCAGTTTGTCGCAAAGCTTCTTCCGTGCGTTTGCGGTCTGTAATCTCTCCTGCCACGTAACAAAAGCGGGGAGACTCAAACAGCGCTGGATCAATCGGGAAGACTTTGACCGACAACCAGCGAGGACTGTTTTCGATATATTCATGAATATACTCAAATTGCACCGCTTCACCTCGTACCTGAGATTCGCGGTAATGGGTGAGCCACATTTGAATGATCTCTGGCGGTATGCCTAACTCACTGGCGAGTTTGCCCGTGGTACTGCCCGGTTCTTTGCCCCAAAAATGACATGTGGCAGTGTTATCGTAAACGTGAACAATATCATCTTCGATTAATTCGACTACACCCATGAGCGCCGGTACATTGTCGTAGTAACTCCGCAGTGTCGCCTCCCGCTCGGCTAAAGCGGCATTAACTTGTTGTAACTGTGCGGTACGTTCTGCTACTCGTTGCTCTAATTCTTGGTTTGCTCTTTGCAGCGCCATTTGTAATTTTTGGCGTTCAGCTTCGACGCGCACCTGTTCGCTAATATCTCGTCCTTCCGGGAGCAACAAAATCACGCGCCCGGATTCATCGTGTACAGGTTTAATTGAGAAATCGATAGTAGCGATGCGATCGCCTGCGCCCAAAACTTCCACTTGATAGCGGACAAATTCACCACTTGCAGCTGTGGCGATCGCGGCTTTGAGTTGTGCTTGGGTTTGAGGAGAAATCGTCCACCACCGGGTTTCCCAAACTGGACGACCGATGACATCTGCCTGTGTTAACCCACCAAAATCCAGTGCCGTTTGATTGGCTTCAATTAATATACCATCAACGGTGAGTAGCCCAATAAATTGAAATGTCGAGTCAAAAATTGCCCGAAAGCGCCGTTCACTGTTTTGGAGTGCTTTCTGGGCTGACTGGGACTGCTGAACATTGGCGATCGCAGTCTCTAGAGCATACCGTAAATGTTCTGGTGTGAGTTGATCTTCCACCAGATAGTCTTCGGCTCCGCCTTTAATCGCCCGCACAGCCACGGCGGTATTTTCCCCTTCATCAATCATCACCACCGGCGGGCAGTTTTCACCCAATTGGGTTTTCAACGTGGTTAAAACTGCTAATCCATTGCGATCGCTCAGGCGATTTTTCAACAGAATACCATCGAGTTTCTGACTATGACTCTGAATAACCAAAGCATCCTGTGCGGATTCTGCTGCCAAAATTGTATAAGTGATATCTGAATCAGCACTCAGATAACACCGATACTTTTCCTGATTGGCTGGCAAATCATCAACAATGAGGATCGTGCGTTGGCCTTGTGTCAGCATAAAGTTCAAGCGGTTAAGAATTCGATTGACACCATCTCCTGTAACCTTGAGGCGAGCAACTTTGATCAATTGTATAAGTTTCCATCCTGAGGAGGATGTAAGCTAAATTATGTTGCCATAAATATTATTAACTCTATCCAAAGTCTTATATCTTCAGTCATAAATCCAGGTTAAAAGTAGCCATTACAAAAGGAGCATGGAGTATTGAGCTAGTATTTTTACTCATAACTAACTCAGCATTCAGCTAGAGCGTCAATCGCTCACCAGCACTTTTAATTTACAAACATTTAGCAGTTAAGCGCATCCTGTTTACGGTAGAAATCTGCTTAACAAGGACTAATCCTTTTGTGTAGTTGTAGACTAAATATTGACCATACCGCCTCGAAAATGCTGTCCATGCAACTCCTTTACACCACAAACCCAGATTTTTCAGCCAAATTCCAAACCCTTGTAAGCGATCGCCGGGAAGCGACAGTCGATGTTAACGGAACAGTACGCGATATTGTTGCTAATGTCAAGGTGCGCGGAGACATCGCCGTGAAAGAATATACCAGTCGCTTTGACCATTTTCAGCCGGAATCTTTACGGTTAAGTGACACCTTTATTGCCGAGCAAGCCGCTCAATGTTCTGCAGACGTGAAAGCCGCTTTAGAATTAGCCGCAGAACGAATTACAGCTTTTCATCAAAAACAATTACCCCAAAATATCGGTTATACCGATACAGTCGGTGTTAAACTGGGTTTAAATTGGGTAGCTTTATCTCAAGTGGGAATTTACGTCCCCGGAGGACGTGCTAGTTATCCCAGTTCTGTATTGATGAATACCCTACCGGCGAAAATTGCTGGTGTGGAAAGAATTGTGATGACAGTACCCATACCACGTGGGGAAATAAATCCCGCTGTTTTAGCAGCTGCTCAAATTGCCGGAGTTACGGAAATCTACGGTATTGGTGGAGCGCAAGCAATAGCAGCTTTAGCTTATGGTACAGAAACTATAGCCCCTGTAGATAAAATTGTCGGGCCAGGGAACGCCTATGTTGCCGAAGCCAAGCGCCAAGTATTTGGTATTGTAGGGATTGATAGCATTGCCGGTCCTTCGGAAATATTGGTGGTAGCTGATAGCCAAAACAATCCTGAGTGGATAGCCTGGGATTTATTATCCCAAGCTGAACATGATCCTAGCGCCCAATCAATTTTAATTACTGATTCTGCCACCTTTGCCCAGCAAGTTATTGCAGCAGTTGAGCAGATTCTCGCGGCTCTGCCTACTAAAACAGTAGCACAGGCTAGTTGGCAACAACACGGAGCGGTAATTATTGTTAATGATTTAGCCGCAAGTATCCCTCTGCTCAACCAGCTAGCACCAGAACACGTTGAATTGTGCGTAGATAACCCACAACAGCTTGCAGTCCAAATTAAATCTGCTGGTAGCGTATTTCTAGGACGTTATACCCCTGAAGCCATTGGTGATTATTTAGGTGGGCCAAATCACGTACTACCTACAGCGCGTTCAGCCCGTTTTGCATCTGGCTTGAGTGTCTACGATTTTCTCAAGCGTATCACTTATTTGGAATGTAATCAACAGTCATTGCAAGAAATTGGTAAAGCAGCAGTGACGTTAGCAGAAGCGGAAGGTTTACCTGCTCATGCGGGTAGTGTAGCAGTGCGGTTGGCGTGAGGGGATGAAGGGGATGGGGTACTCAAAACATGATGCAAGACAGACAAACACATACAGGTACACAATAAAAATTACGGCGTTGTTGAGTGAAAGTATGATTTTCTTCACGCAGAGGCGCAGAGGCGCAGAGAGTAAGAGGAGAGAGAAATGGAATTTTTGAGTTTCATACCTCAATTCAGCAATGCCAAAATTACTTCATCTACTCATCAATTTCCATTTCTAAATCTTCAAAATTAGTAATTGTTAGTTCCACATCAGGAAATATTGCTGTGATCTTCAATTCTCCTCCCATCGCTTCAATAACTTGTCGCAGATGACTAATATACATATCAGTCCGATTTTCTAATTGAGCAATAGCAGGTTGTTTAATTTGTAGCTTTTCAGCTAATTGAGCTTGGGAGGTTTTTAAAGCTTGGCGTAATTCAGCTAATGCTATTTGCTCTTTTAATTTAGCTGTTTGAGTGGCAATCTTTACTTTTCTTTCTGAAGAAAAATCTTTCGTAAGGTTGCTAAAATTTTGATGCCCTGTCATATTAAACCCTCGCGACTAATTTCTTCAATATATTCTTTATAAAGACGATCTGCTATGGGAATATATTTGTTATAAAACTGCTTATTTCCTGTTTTCTCTCCACCAATAAGTAAGATTGCAACTCGTCGCGGATCAAAAGCATAAAATATCCTGATTGGTTTACCACCACTTTGAATACGTAACTCTCTTAGGTGGGAATTTTTTGAACCTTTGATATCGGATGAATAAGGGAAGGGTAATTGTGTTCCCTTTTCTGCAAGTAGTTGAACAACGCTGACAATATCATCTTGTTGCTCAACTCTCAGAGTTTGCCACCAAATTTCAAACTCATTTGTGTATTCTATTTCCCAGTTCACTTTTTTTCAACCCAATCCCAGCACAACTGACGAAAATCATCACCGCGTACTTCAAAATTAGGGTATTGGTCGAAACTGGCGCAAGCGGGAGATAATAACACTACAGAGGCTTGATGTTGTTTTGCTAATTGCGCCGATTTGGGAATAGCTTTCGCCATTGTTTCGACGATTTCGTAATTAGTATATCCCACTTCTTGCAGCCGTTGAGCAAATGCAGGCGCAGCATTACCAATTAATAAGACAGCAGCGGCTTTGGCTTGGATTTTGGCTAGCCAGGCTGTGTCATCGCCGGCTTTGGCTTCACCACCAGCAATCAAGATGGCGGGACTATTAACAGATGTTAACCCGACTTCGGCGGCGTCGTAGTTGGTGGCTTTGCTATCGTTAATAAAATCAATGCCTTCCCAAGTGCAGATATGTTCTAAACGATGGGGAACTCCTGGAAATTCTCTCACCCCGCGTTCAATCGCATCGGGTGCAATTCCGGCTAACCGCGCTGCTGCTACAGCCATGAGTAGATTTTGCTGGTTATGTTCTCCTACCATCCGCAAAGCAGATACTTGTAAAATCGTTTCTGGTGTGGAAGTATCAGTCAACTTTTCTACAACCCAGCCATTTTCGATGTAAAAGCCTTTGTCGCCAATGAGGTATTCTTTACCTTTGACACTTGTCCAATAAGCATCAGTCCAATCACTAACACTAATTTTACTCAAGTAAGCATCATCACCATTAAACACTTGCAATTGTGACTGTTTTAATAGCTTGGCTTTGATGTTGTAGTAATTTTCTAAAGTTTTGTGACGACTGAGATGATCTGGTGTGAATGTTGTCCAAATACCAATCCGGGGTGCAAGGGTAGTAGATGATTCTATTTGATAGCTGCTAAGTTCCCCAATCACCCAGTCGGGAGGTGTTGCGGCTAAAGCTACTTCACAAGCAGCATAGCCAATATTACCACAAGCGGGGGCGTTTAATCCGGCGGCTTGAAATATGGCTGCAGTTAAAGCAGTTGTGGTGGTTTTGCCGTTAGTGCCAGGTAATTCCTACCCAGGGAACTGATTGCAAATAGCGCCAAGCCAGTTCCATTTCGCCAATGGTTTCAATCCCTAATTCTCGTGCCTTGATTAATAAGGGAATATCCCAAGGCACTCCAGGGCTGACGACAATTAATTGTGGGATTTCTGAACTATTTAAGTCCAGGGAATGCCCCAGTTTAACGGTTATTTGCTCCGCCGCGAGTTGTTGTTGTTGTTTTTGGAGGGTTTCGGAGGTGTTGCTATCACTTAGCACTACCTCCCAGCCTTCCTGTTGCAACAATCTCGCCGCAGCAATACCGGATTTTCCTAATCCAATGACAGAAGCTTTTGGCATAGACTGTGTTAAGCAGAGATCCCCGGTTAAGCACTACTTATAGTAGCGTTAATTGGCAAAAATTACACCACCTTTGATTGACTGATGCTACAAATTTTTGACGATCGCACCAAAATCAGCTAAAACACGGGCATGGTTGCGAAGTAAGCCGAGTAAATGTAACCGATTGCGCTTGATTTCGGGATGGGAATCCATGACTAAAACGCTATCTGCGCCATCAAAAAAGCTACTAACAGTAGGGGTAATTTTCCCTAACGCGGCTACTAACAGTTGATAGTTTCGTGATTGCTGGGCTGCTTGTGTTTGCGGCACTAATTCAACTAGGGCATTGTAAAAAGCCGACTCGGAAGACTTTTGGAATAGTGCTGTTTGCACTACGGCTGTGGGGTCTAATTGTTGTGTATCCAAGTCTCCTTGGGCTGCTAATCGAGCGGAACGGTTAACTGTTTCGTAGATGTGATCGAGAGTACCGTCACGGCGAATTTGTTGGAGATATAATGCGCGATCGCGCACATCTAATAAATCCTTTAATGCTCTTTCGGCATATTCAGGGTCATTCTCTCCCAATACGGCATTTACTAGGTCATAATCTATCTGCTTTTCTTCTTGCAGTAGGGTGCGGATGCGTTGTAAGAAAAATTCCCGCAATGCAGCAATTAATGGCGCTTGTTCTTTGTGATAAGCGGCGACAAAATCTGTGGTGATTTGCGCTAATAAATCTGCTAAATTAATTGGTAAATTAGCTGCCCAAGCAATGTTAATTACCGCATTTGCTGCGCGACGCAATGCAAAGGGATCTGAGGAACCTGTGGGAATTAAACCCAAGCCAAAGATACTCACCAAGGTGTCTAATTTATCGGCTAAGGCGACAACTTGACCTGTGATAGTTTGCGGTAAAATATCATCAGCATTTCTGGGTAAATAATGTTCAAATATTGCTTTGGCAACTTCTGCTGTTTCGCCACTAGCTAAGGCGTACTTTTCCCCCATAATTCCTTGTAATTCCGGGAATTCATACACCATTTGCGTTACCAAGTCAGCTTTAATTAGTAAAGCGGCTCTTTGAATATTCTGGCGTTGGTTGGCATCTAACTGCAGTTGCTCGGTAATTTTTCCAGCAATTTGGACGATTCTATCAACCTTGGTACGCACCGAACCTAAATCTTCTTGGAATGTAACCTTTTCTAATTGCGGTAAATAACTTTCTAAGGACTTGGCTAAATCTGTTTTGTAGAAAAACTGTGCATCAGCCAAACGGGCGCGGATCACTCTTTCATTTCCCACAGCAATGATATCAGCTTTACTGGGGTCGCCGTTGGAAATGGTGACGAAATAGGGAAATAATTCTTTGCTATCTGCAGCTTTGAAAACCGGGAAATAACGCTGGTGACTCACCATCACAGTTGTAATCACCTCTGTCGGTAAATTCAAAAATTCCTCTTCAAATTTACCGACAACCGCAGAAGGCCATTCTACCAAGTTAGTGACTTCCGTTAATAAATCAGGGTAAATTTCCGCATAACCATTTAACGTTTGCACCGATGCGTTAACTGCCGCCGTGATGGTATTCGCTCGTTCTTGGGCATCAACTGCCACATAACCAGAGCGTAATGTGGTAACATAATCTGTAGCGCGAGTTATAGTCACAGGTTCCGGATGTAAGACGCGATGAGATTGGGAAATGCGATCGCTCTTGACGATTTTAGAAGCATTCACCAACTCAATCGGCAACACCGCATCATCCAACAAAGCCACCAACCAGCGAATGGGACGAGAAAACCGCACATCCCCATCACCCCAGCGCATCAACCGTTTACCTTCTAAATTGAAAATCCATTGGGGAACCAGTTCTGTTAAAATTTCTGCCACTGGACGACCAGGAATGCTTTTGTTGATAAAGACAAAATCCCCTTTATCTGTGAGTCGCACTTTTAAAGCTGACAATTCCACACCTTGCTTTTTCGCAAACCCAGTCGCAGCCGGTGTCGGTTTACCATCCTTAAACGCAGCTTGCGCCGGAGGGCCTTTAATTTCCTCCTCCCTATCTGGTTGCTGGGATGGTAAACCTGTGATGAGTACCGCTAACCGCCGAGGCGTACCGTAAACCTCCACCGCCTCACTTGTGAGACTATGAGCTTGGAGACTTTGAGGAATCCGCGATCGCCATTGTAAAATGGCATCACGCAGAAAGTTGGCGGGTAGTTCTTCTGTACCGAGTTCTAATAGAAATGCAGGCATAGGACGATATTTTGTAGAACAGTCAATTTCAACAGTTTACCTTGCCTGTGGGGAGGTGGGGTGGTGGGGAGATGGGGAGGTGGGGAGGTGGGGGGTAACTTAAGGTGAAATCGCTGTGGGATTAACAGCAGTAATTTCTGAATAACGGGCAAAATCACTAATATTAAATGTCAGGATATGAGTTAATCCATGCACCAGCATGGCTCCAACTAGTCGCGTATCGTGTACGTTGACGCCTCTAATTCCATAAGCCACCACCAGTCTTTCCCATTCCTGATAAATTGCTTCATTATCTAATAACAAGGGAAACAACACTTTTAAACGGTTAACTTCTGCTTGTGTTTCTGCTAAACTACGCCCTAATCCATTGCGCTCGGTTGGGCGTGTGTAAACATTCCAAAATTCAATCAAGTTTTGTGGTACTATGTGTAACTGTTCGCCGCGACCGCGTAATGTCCTGATAGCATTGGTTGCATCCGGGTTCATGGGATGGCTAAGGTCTACACTCCTCAATAAGACATTAGTATCTACAAGGTAAGACACTTAACCGCGTTCTCCATAAATACTTGAGCGGCTAATGGCTTCATCAGAAAGGGACGGAAGGTTAAGCTCTCGATGGCTCTCCACCCACTCACTAAATGCTGCTACCCACTCTTGAGGGGTTGCTTTTTCATAAAAAGGACGCTCCTTTAATGGTTGCACCAGCCGCTCAAGCATGGTATCTAAGTGAGGTTTAATCTCATCGGGAGTGCGGTGAGAAATCTTCGCTAATAAAAGGGTAATAGTCTCAATGTCTTGTTGATGAAATGCTTTTAACTCACTGTTGAGAGAATTTGGTTGACTGTTCATAGCCTAAACTTCATTGCCATTCAAGTTAAGCAGCTAAAAATTGAGATTATGCAGTGACGCACATAG
This sequence comes from uncultured cyanobacterium, assembly GCA_963772205.1. Classification (GTDB taxonomy): domain Bacteria; phylum Cyanobacteriota; class Cyanobacteriia; order Cyanobacteriales; family Nostocaceae; genus Gloeotrichia. The sequence goes on along the minus strand of CAVYXS010000293.1, from coordinate 9,041 downwards.
TATAGCCACAATCTTAACTTTATTTTCTTCATTATCACAAAAATCACCCCTGTCGTTAGGACAGCCATCTTTGTTGTAACGACAGTCATCTTTGTCGTAACGACAGCCATCTTTGTTGTAACGACAGCCATCTCTGTCGTAACGACAGTCATCTTTGTTGTAACGACAGCCATCTTTGTCGTCAGAACAACGAGATCCCCGACAACTTCTGCGAAGTCGGGGATCTGAGAGATGACTGATTTTCACAAATTAAACACAAATTAAATAATCAGGCATTACCCTACCTGCAGACAATATTTGATCAATATCGTGCTATGATTTATTTATCTCAAATATTGCCCGCTGGATAATTGGTAGGTTATCCACATCAAGCCCCAACTTGCGGAAAAATTGACCGCCTTCGGCGGCTAGGTTAAAGAAGGGCAAAGAGAAACAGAGCAGAGGGCACAAGTGCTAAAGGGTAAAGGGCTAGTGAGTCCTCGCCGAAAGACCATCACACACAACGCGAAAACCGATACCGTAGTCGCGGTAGTCGGGGAGGTAGTTGCCGCGATAAGCACAACGGCAGCCTCCAGGATTGTTGACCCAAGAACCACCGCGCAGCAGCCGACCTTGATTATCATTATCAGACAGCCAAGAACTACCCTCTGAAGTAGCGCCTTCATAATTATTATGCCAATGGTCATAGCACCATTCCCAAACATTGCCGTGCATATCATATAACCCAAAGGCATTCGCTACCTTGAAGCTACCAACGGCTGTTGTTTGTTTACGGTACTCGCCTTTAGCACCAGCACCATAGGCGTAGTTACCATCATAGTTCGCTAACTCTGGTGTAATAGTCTCACCAAAGTGGAACGGCGTAGAAGTTCCGGCACGACAGGCGTATTCCCATTCAGCTTCACTAGGCAATCGGTAGTTTCGCCCTGTTGCTTTTGAAAGCCTATCGCAGAACTCCACTGCATCATACCACGATATTTGTTCTACAGGTCGGTTATTTCCTTTAAATTTAGATGGATCGGCTTCCAGTTCGCGGTTAATTTGCGGAAGTTGCGCGACAGCTTGCCATTGAGCTTGAGTTACGGCATACTTACCCATATAGAAAGGTTTGACAGTTACTCTGTGCTGGGGTCGTTCTTTGTCTCTGCTTCCCGCTTCCTCTTTGGGTGAACCCATTATAAAAGTTCCCCCAGGAATAGCTACCATTTCCAGAGTCACACCCTGACTAAGTTGTTCATTAAAATATTCAGCTTGTTTACATTCCCGTTTAATAATTGTTCCCCAAGCGTTGACGGTAACGACATCAAAAGTAAATTTGGGGTTAGTTTCTCTCTTTGGCGGAGTACCCCCACCCCCAGGATTGAGCTTGGCGAGAATCTCAAAAGCAAAAGCACTAGCATGAGTCTGCAGCCATTTCTTGAAAACCCGCTGCATCAGCCTCCTTTTTACCATCAATCAAATCAGAAATGCCGCGAATAATCAAAGCCGAGACTTGCTGGTTGGCATGAGCAGCTTCTAGCAAACCCCGTCCTTCCATTTCCACAGCAATGGCATCATTATAATTATCCCGCAAAAACTGCCAAATACTCGACTGGGTGGAAGCAATCACTTTTTCCCCTGCAGCGATAGGCGCAACAAATACCCTAGGGGATGAAATAGAGGGAGATGTCAATCTTTGCAGCCAGTCTGGTTTTCTCGCTTCTGCTTTCGCACGCTCCGTTAATTTAAAAGTCGAAAGTCCTACATCTGGTCTAAGTTTAAAGGTTACTTCCGCTTTACCAGACTCATAACCATACACCTTCGTAGCGGCTACCACATCCCCCAGCTTAACATCCTTAATCCCACCAGCGACGCCCACAAACAGAATCACACTGGGATGGAAAAAAGCGATCGCTCTTTCTGCTTGTTGAGATACAGTTGTATTTCCGGCGCCAACCTCCGCAATTCCCACCTGCCAACCAGCAAAATCCCCTTGTTCATAAATCGTTCCTTGGGGATGTTCTACCTCCTGGGGATGGTTGAGATGTTTCCGCACAGCGTCATATTCGACAGGAATAGCAGTCAGGATCACAGCAGAAGGCATATCTTCAGAATATTCTGTAGAATAAGAGTTATTTTCCTATTCTGACTGTTTTTGTTGGATTTGGCACAATAATACAATTAAGTCCAATACACTCGTAAGGGCACGGCAGTGCCGTGCCCCTACACCCGACGATATAATTTTGTATTGCACCCTACGTGTCAACGCGCTACTTTGGTGAATAAATCTATTGAAAGTGAGCTAAACGCACTTGTATACTGGAGCTTGATCTAACTGCAAACTTACCCCAATCCCAAGAAGCGATCGCTGACATTGAGAACCAATAGAAGAAAAGTGCTGTATGACTCCAGACATTTTCCGTCAGCATTCCCACCATTGCTGCTAACAGAAACGCAAATAAAACCAAACAAAACTGTTTTTGTGAAGGATCACTCAAGGGAGAATTAATAATCTGAAGCAGTCGCAGTAGTTGTACTACCATAAACAACAGAAATAACACCAAACCAACAACTCCTTCCTCAACTAGCGCCCGCACATAATCATTATGTGCCCAAGCAAACATCGGTCCAAAAGAATTTGATGTTTGCAGTCCATAGCCAAGTATGGGAAAATGTTGCCATTGCCCAATCAAAGAAGTCCATTGAGCAATTCGCCAATTAAAGCTATTGTCATCAGACGCAGCCAGCAATACAGCACGCGATACATCAATATCTGGATTGAGCAAGGGAGTTTGTGTAATAGAGGTGAGGCGTTCTATACCATAATCTGTACTTGCAAACAACCCAATCATCATAGAAAGTAATAAAATTCCGCCAATCGTTGTAGCAAAATTTAGGCGAGGAATCACTAGCGTAATAATTAAAACTACCAGCATAGCGATGCCTACTAATACTTTAGTATTTACCAAGAAAAACACAAGTATACCCAGCAAAATCAACCAAGGAAGACGTTTTTGGACAGTACCGATTTTCCAGTAAACTAAGCCAATAAAAAAAATCAAAAAAGTTACAAATGTATTTGCTAAACCTAATGTCCCGTTAATCCGAAAATCATGCTGATTAGGATTAACCGCCAGAAAAGATGGTAAAAAATGACCAGGAACAAGAAGTTGTAAAAAGGCTGTTGAAATCGGAATAACCAGGGCAAAAAATATACTATTAACGACTTGCTCCGGGTGTAACCTGTCTTTCAACTGCAGTATCAATAAGTAAGACATGAACCAACAAAAAACTCGCACCCACTCACGAGATGCATCTGAGAAATGTTCGCCACCCTCTCCTAAACCGCCTAAAGGAAGCAGAACAACCCATATCCCTTGAAGGATTACCCATCCTCCGAAAAAGCAACAAAATTTGTCGATATGTACAGTCTGTTTGGACAAAAGCCGAACAATCACATACATAATCGTCAAGGCGGACATTCCCAGCGCAAATAGACTAGTGATTCCTTTGTCTGAAAAAGGATCAAGCGCACTTCGCAGAATTAAAAGCCCAATAACAGTCAACTCGAACTTTTGGAAAAAGAAGGTAATAAATGCAGGAACGAATAGAATTAGCGCGACATAAATAGGGTTAAACCCAACATAAAAGCCGACTGCCACTCCCATTATTATACCAATCAATGCCACCCAATATCTTAAATACAGCATTTACATTTTTTATGATTAGCCTAAATGGTTGATAAATTTTGTATCTGACTAAGTAAGTAGGCGAAAATAAATCAAAGTAAGTTAAGTAATCTAAAAGATATTGAAATTATTTCGTAGTAAGGACTTTAGTCCTTATTTGAGGGCTAAAGCCCTTACTACAAACCTTTAATTATTTACGCCGCTCTACTTATATTGTTAGATGTTATTGTCATAAAAACTGTGTTTGACGACTATTTGAGCCGATACCGAAGTGACTTGCTTCAGCGAGAGCTTTTAAACCAAAAGTGTTTATCTCCTGATTCACGAGGGCTGGAAACATGATTGTTATATTCGTTTTCCAAAGGTTGCGGTTGAATGTTTTTATTTGACTTACGCAAGAGATTTATCGGATCAGGCGTCACATTAACTACTGCTCCTAAAATTGCCGCACCACTGCGTTGTAAATCATCAATCATTTGCTGAACGATCGCTTTAGGCGTAAAGTCGGGGCGCACAACTAACAAAATTCCATCCGTCTCACCGCTCAAGGCTATTGCATCACTATATTTTTGCAATGGAGACGTATCGATAACCACAAAATCGTAGAGAGTCATTGCAGTCGCAATCAATTTTTTCATCGCCACTGCTTCTACAACTTGAGCGTGATGATTGAACAATCTACCATGTGTCAATACATCAAGACCATCAATTTCAGTGTGTTGTACCATAGACAGCAGCGATGCATTTTCAGATACAACATCAGTCAAACCCGGTTGAGCCGACAGGTTAAAAAAGTAGTGCTGTAACGGATTACTCAAATCAGCATCAATCAGCAGCGTTCTTTTAGACATCATCGTGGCGACAACCGCTAAATAGGCACTAACACTGGATTTTCCTTCACCACTCATACTACTAGTGATGAGAATAGACTTCAGTGGATTTTTACTACTGAGTTGTAACTTTTTCAGCAACCGACGATAAGGTTCAACAGCTTGTGGATTATTCAAAAAGCGGGCGAACTTACCTGGTTCTATTGGTAATCGATCAGTAATATTTCCCAAAACTGGTAGATGAATCTGCCCTTCTACTTCCTCTGCGTTACCAATCTTTGTGTTGAGCATTTCGCTCAAAATAACCACACCAATTGCTAACACTAAACCGGCGGCTGTTCCTAACACCAAAATTACCATTGGTTTCGGGCTAGCAGGCGAAGTTGGCACCGCAGCTAATCCTACAATATGAACATTACTGACAAGTTGTGCCTCCGCGATTTGGGCTTCTTCTAACTTATTTTGTAGTAACTTGAGGGTTGCTGCTTCTTGTTCGTGCTTCCGCAATAAGGTAGTCAGAATGAGTTGTTTGGCTGGTAACTCAGTCAGGCGCGATCGCAAAATGACTTTTTGACTTTTGACAACGTTTAGTCTATCTATCAATCCATTGTAGTCTACAACACCTGTAATATAGGTAGAAATTAAATTGCGGCTCAATTCATCCCCTGCAACTTCCTGTGGACTAATTGATGATTGATTAGGAACAATTCGCTCCAAACTTTGATTATATAGTGCCTGTGTTTCATCTCGCTTTTGAAGCAAGTTAATCACCGTTGGATGTTGATCAGAAAAACGACTACGAGCATCAGCAATTTGAGAATCTATGTCAACAAGTCTAGCTCGTAAAGCTTTAAGTCCGTCATCTTGTCCAACACGTGATGCTACATAAGCACTTTGAATATTTTTGTCGCCAATAACTTTTTGCAGTTGCTCACCTTTTCGTTGTGCTTCTTGAATTTGTGCTATCAATGTGCGCTCTTGATCTTCTACGACGGTTAAGCTGTTAATCAAACTATTGTTTTGTGTTTCAATGGAAACAATGCCATTAGCTTGTTTAAACCGACTTTCAGCCATTTCCGCACGCGCTAGCTTTTCTTGTTGCTCAGGAATTCGCCCCTCAATAAACTTGCGAACTGATGAAGCCTGTTGACGAATAGACTCACCATTTTCTTGCACCATTGCTTTAGCGATCGCATTCAGCACAGCTGCAACTAACTCTGGATCTGAATGTTTGTATCGCAATTCCAGAATATTGGTAGCGGGGACAATTTTGACTCTGAGTCCAGAAGCAATTTCACCAGATGAGGTAATTTGGTGAGAGAATTTGCCATGAGATAGCATTTCCAACGCTCTTTCTAGAACGCGCTCTGAGGAAACTAACTCCGCTTGAGTTGCAATCGGATTTGCATTTCCAGATGCTGTATTTGCCGCCAATGCTTGTCCCAGATCAGAAACACTGACTCGTCGATCATCAAGAATCAATCGAGCAGAACCTTCGTAAATTTTTGGGGTCGTTTTTACATAAAAATATGATACGGAGAGCACTGAGGCAAAGGAAGCAAGCGCACTCCAAAAATTCCGTTTTACTGAAAACGCTAGCGCTGGTAGACCTTTCATCAAATCCTTCCTGTTATGAGCAATATTTTTCGTGCTATCGAAGTCACTAATAGGCTAGATAGAGGACTTCATTATTTTCGCTTTTAGCTGTTATTTTCCAATGTTCATAGCTTTTGCAAGAAACAGTTGAGACTATAAATAGTCATACTTTGTCAAGTTAGTAATCAAAATTTTGTAGTCAGCACTACCCTGCGGGAACGCTCTGCGTATAGTGCTTAAAAAATCATGACTAAAGTCTTTAGTTTGAACTTGTTTACCATCAATTATTTCTTAACTATAGGACTACTATTTGATTTTTGAACAAAATTAGGTATCGTAGGGTGTGTTAGGATGAAATCCGTAACGCACCAAATCCTTAATGATGGTGCGTTACGCTTACCCGGTTTTTGGAGGGTGTATTAACTTGATTAAATTTGGCTATGTTCACTAATTTAGACTAATTTAGATTAGCTGTCTTCTTCCACATAGTTAACACGAAGTGTTGACTCAATCGATGTTACAGATTCAAGCTCACCAGCATATACTGGGGTTAGTGTAGAACTAGGAACACTAAGTGGTTGTGTCGAAATTGTCTGATACAGGTCAATAAACTTATTCGTAATTTGCTCCCAGTTATAGTTCGCTCTGACATAACTTTTTGCTTTTTCAGCGAATTGTTGAATTTCTTGAGTGTTATGGATTGCCCAATCTAGTTTCTCAATACATGAATTAATATCTCCTTTCCGGAAAAGTACACCTCGATTTTGTCCGAGAAGTTGCCGATGCGGCCAAATATCGCTGGCAATAATTGGAACACCCTCTGCCATACCTTCTAACATCGCCATTGGTAATCCTTCGATATCTGAAGGTAGCACAAACAACCCTGACCCTCTGACAATTTCTGCCAGACGAGCGCCCAAGAGTTGTCCGGTAAAAAGAATATTGGGATTGTTATTGGCTAGACTTAGCAACTCTGCTTTAAAAGTTGGAGAATCATCCCCTCCAACTAATACCAGTTTCCAACCAGATGGCGGAAGTGATTGAAATGCTTTGATTAAAAGATCAGGGCATTTTTCTGGAACCAACCTGCCTAAAAACACCATATACCGTCCTCGTTCTAAACCCAACGAAGCACTCCAAGTAAATTTGGTATCAGAAGGATGATAGCTGGCTGGGGCGTTAGGAATATAAGCAGAGTCTCGACTGTATTTGTTAATAAAATATGATTGCAACGCAGCAGACACTACAACCATTTCATGAGCGCAAGAAACAGCAATTTTTTCACCCAAAAAGATAGATGAACGCGCCAGTTTTCCCCATTTTGCACGTTGCCAGTCTAAACCATGACAAGTCACCACAACCTTAGCTGGTGAAACCATGCGTGCTAACCAAGTGAATAACGATGGTCCTAAAGCATGAAAGTGAACAATATCATAATCTCGAGATGTTAGCATAGCACCTAATGCCGAGCTAATGATCACGTCCAAACCGCCCACTCTAGGACACGGTAGAGAAATTACTCGAACTCCTTTGAAATCATGTTCTTTGAATGCAGGCATTTTTGTGTAAAAGGAGCGAGCAAAGAGGTCTACTGAGTGACCTTGAGCGACCATGCGTGGATAGATTTCTGCACAATGATGCTCGATACCGCCTTCATTTGGAGGCAATCCTTTTGCACCGATAACTGCAATTTTCATGCTCTATTAACCTAAATAAAAATTTTGGTGAACAACACTAATTCGCACTTAAATTAGACCAATTTAAAAAACAATTGGACACAGAAAAGCGGTATAATATAACTCTTGATTCTATCGGCAGTGCTTTAGGTATTCTAACATAAATTACATTAATAGGGGCAAGATACTGCCGTATACCTAGAGCTATATAATGTTGTACTCCATCTGAATAGAAAGTGCTATAAATTTAAAAAAAATCCAACTCCATTTCTATACTAAGCTTACGTATATGAAAAATTAGCCTTGATTTCTCGATCTAAAAAAGCAAACAAATTTTGCTCATAAAGAATTTTCTTGCGAGCTTTCCAGATAGCAGGAAGGCGTTTTTCATATTCACATGATTCAATAATTTCTTTAATCTTGTCCGCGCAATTTGGATCGTGAATATCAATGGGAATATAGCAATCCTCCGGTAAATACTTGTTGACATTTGGGCTGCCATAATATAGCGGTAGAGAAAAAGAAAGCAGACAGTCGGCAATTTTTTCAGTCCAGTAAAAAGGAACAATACTGTTTTCCACCACAATCGAGTATTTACAACGAGAAAGAACTTCCCATTTTGTTGGTGCAATTCCTCGATAGTTTGGATATTTATTGAATTGATTGCTTCTTCCCCAAAGCGAAAACTCTAAATTGCTAGCAACTAAGCGCTCAATAAATTCCAAACGCGCTTTATGCCCTTCTAAAGTTTTGAGACCTGATGAAATCATACACAGTGTTTGTGTCTTTTGGGGTAAGGAAGTTTTCGCCAGAAAGTCCCAACTACGATCAATATGCATCAAAACATAGGGTGGGGAAGGCACATATTTGCTGGGATCTTGTTCGTAGAGATCTGGGCAGTTGGTATAAAAACGAGAAATTTTATCATGTTCATTGGGTTGATTCAAGCGAAACATTTCTACATAATCTGGTGGTTCCATGTGTAAGCCCCACACTTTATCTGGTGTAGGTAGGTCGATCGCAGGTAAAGGGTTGCCAGCATAATCGTGGGTACTCGTATTTAAGATGACGTAGAGATCTGCCTCTCCTTCTGCCAAAAACAATGTGTTACCCCACTGACAAGATCCTTTGGGGGTTTGATAGGTGATTCGTTCCCAAAGTCTTGAAAAGTTAGAAATCAAGCGAACCGTGACTTCAATTCCGCGTTTTTGCTTTGCTTTAGCAGATAATCCTAAAGCCTGACGCTTTTGGATAGCATGAGCTAACTTTTC
>CAVYXS010000292.1:0-10006 GCA_963772205.1 uncultured cyanobacterium | reverse complement strand
TTTGTCACTCCCTTTTTACAATCTCAAGGAACGGCACAAGGGGTATTTTTTGACCCGGAGACGATGAAACCTTTAGTGAATAATCCAGGATTTGCTAGGGCGCTAGAAATATACAAAAAAACGATGGACTATGGAGTTCCCGACGAGCAAAACCTGAGTCAGGCAAAAGCTAGAGAATTATTTCTGGCTGGCAGGTGTGCTATGACTCTTGACTGGGGGGATGTGGGTACCCTGGCGATTGATCCGGCTACATCAAAAGTGATTAACAAAGTGGGCGCCTTTATCACTCCGGGCACAACTCAAGTCCTTGATCACAAGACGAGTCAGCTGGTTGCTTGCGACAAGTTTACCTGTCCTTACGCCATTGCTGGAGTCAATCACTCGCCCTATGCCGCATACGGGGGATGGGTTGGTGTCGTTGCGGCAAAGACAAGGGTGAAAGATGCTGCATATTCGTTTCTCTCATATATGGCACAACCGGCGCAGTCCAATATAGATGTCACCTTGGGCGAAACGGGCTTTAACCCCTACCGAATTTCTCAATTTGAAAATCCAGACCCCTGGATTAAAGCCGGGATGTCACCGGAAACTGCCAACAGCTATTTAGGAGCGATCGGTGTCAGCCTGAATAGTTCCAATATGGTTTTGGATCTGAAAATTCCCCACAATCAGCAATATATTGAAACCCTTGATGCGATTCGAGCAGATTTTTTAGTGAACAAAATTACTCAAGAGCAAGCAATGCAACAGATTGAACAGAGATGGGAGCAGATTACTAACCAAGTGGGGCGTGAGTCTCAACGCGCCGCATACCGCGCCAGTCTTGGGCTATGAGGGGGGGATGGGGAGTGTAACAATGCCCAATGCCCATACCCCTCTGCCTCTTATGCCAAATATCGAGTTAAACTGTTCATTTAACAGGTGAAGTGGGCATCTTAGAAATAATTGGGCAAAAATGACATAGAAAGTGATTAAAAATGCACTTTCTATCTCAGTAGCTTGGGACTGTAAAAGGAGCCAGACCAATGCGAAATTGGAACCTCAGCACAAAAATTATTGCTTCCTATTCAGTGTTAATTGCAGTGATGGCTGGGACATTGGCTTCGGGGATGTATTGGCAGTTGCGCTCTGGTCAACGGCAAGGAATTCGTAATCGTCTTTTGGCGATTGTGAGTCTGGCAGTTCCCCAAATCGACAGCGATTATCACGGATTAGTTCTCCAGCGTAGCGATCGCACCTCAGCTTTTTACAAAATCAATCATGATAAACTTGTAGCTATTCAATCAACTGCTAAAGATATTCTACGTGTTTATACAGTAAGACAGCAGCCAAATAAAAAATTTGTCTATATCTTAAACTACGACCCTGGCGATCAAGACAAAACTGTATTGATTGGAACGGATTATCAAGAATCCTTAAATGGTTTGAATGCAGACTGTTGCTAGTCATGCACCGTTTGTGGAGGAGGAATTTCAGCAAACGGCAAATGGCGAAACTGTTCTTTACGGTTATGCCCCAATTACCAATCTTCAGGGACGGGTGAATGGATTTTTGGTGATTGAACTAGATGCAAGTTCTGTGGTGCGGCGGGAAATTTGGGTAGCCGGATTTGCTTTGATGACTTTTTTCTCAGTGTTATTATTGACTCTATTTGTAGTGCGTTGGCTAGCGCGATCGCTTGTTGTCCTACCAGTCTTACAACTCAATAGCGCCGCTAAACAATTGACGACGGGGAACTGGAATGCGACTTTACCGAGCGAGCGCAACGATGAACTTGGAGAACTTGCCACATCCTTTAATACTATGGCCAGTCAGTTGCAAACCTCCTTTGCCACCTTAGAACAAAAGGTAGAAGAACGCACCCTAGAACTAGCAGAAGCCAAAGAAAAAGCCGATACGGCAAATCAAGCCAAAAGCGACTTTCTGGCAAGTATGAGCCACGAACTGAGAACCCCCCTCAATGGTATCCTGGGCTATGCCCAAATTCTCCAAGCTGGTGAACCCTTAACGGAACAAGGTAAAAAAGGTGTTGACATCATCTATCAGTGTGGTAATCATTTACTGAATCTGATTAATGACGTGCTTGACATCGCCAAAATCGAAGCCCGGAAATTAGAATTATATCCCAGCGACGTATATTTCCCCGCGTTTCTCGAAGGTATTACAGAGATGATGCGCGTTCGTGCTAACCAAAAAGGAGTTTTCTTCACTTATCAACCGGATTCTGATTTACCCTCTGGGATTACAGTGGATGAAAAACGCCTGCGCCAGGTATTGATTAATTTATTGGGGAACGCGATTAAGTTTACTGATGAAGGCGGGGTGACATTGCGCGTGAAAACTCACAAACTGGAAACTGCAACCTATCAAGTCCGCTTTGAAATCCAAGATACAGGGGTGGGGATATCACCCTCTGGACTCACGAAAATCTTCCAACCCTTTGAACAAGTGGGTGACGTGAAGAAACAAGGTGAAGGTACTGGACTGGGACTCGCAATCAGTCAGCAAATTGTGAGCATGATGGACAGTAACCTCAATGTGGATAGTCAACTAGGACAAGGTAGCACCTTCTGGTTTGAGGTGGAACTTCCCGAAGCCAAAGAATGGGCAACAAGTCTGCGAACCACCAAACAAGGCAAGATTATCGGATTTAAAGGTAGCCAACGCCAGGTGTTGGTAGTGGATGATTGTTGGGAAAATCGGTCAGTTTTGGTCAGTTTACTCGCACCTTTGGGGTTTGTCGTGATTGATGTGAGCAATGGTCGAGAAGGATTGGCAAAGGCGGCAGAGATTTATCCTGACCTGATTATTACAGATTTAATGATGCCAGAGATGAATGGTTATGAAATGTTACAACAGTTGCGACAAATTCCTGAATTAAAGAATATTCCAGCGATCGCCTCCAGTGCTAGTGTGTTTGAAAGTAATCAGAATGAGAGTCTCACAGCCGGCGCTGATGCTTTTTTACCCAAGCCTGTAGAAGCCGCAGCACTGCTAAAGTTGTTGGAAAAATACTTGCATCTGGAATGGATTTATGAAGACAAATCCCCGGCTGTAGAATCAGTTTCATTCAACTCCAAAGAAACATCTTCTTTAAACTCTCATGCGATTGTTTCCCCAACTAATGAGATTTTATCGCAATTACACACATTAGCATTGCAGGGACGCTTAATGGCGATCGAGCAACATCTCAAAACTTTGGAAAAGACTGATGAACAATACCAGCCATTTATCCAAGAAATCCGCCAATATGCAGATAATTTTGAGATGGAAAATATCCGAATATTTATTGAAAAGTATCTCAATTGATTAGCGGGAGTAGGAAAGGATTCTGATCATCCTCATTTAATCCCCAATCCCCTTTCAATTTTAGATTTTTCAATTCCAAAATCTAAAATCTAAAATCTAAAATTTAAAATTCCCCAATCCCCATTTTCACTATGACAGCATTCTCTAGAAATTCGACGATTACGATTAACAACCCCGTTACAACCCAGTTAGACAATGGCATTATTCTGATTGTGGATGATTTGCCAAATAACTTGAAGGTACTTTCAGACACCTTAGCCCTGGCTGGTTTTGAAGTGGCGATCGCTACAAGTGGTGAGGGCGCTTTACAGCAACTGGAACATACCACCGTGTCTTTGATTTTACTAGATGTGATGATGCCGGTGATAGATGGCTTTGAAACCTGTCAGCGTATCAAAGCCAATCCGAAAACTCAAAATATTCCCATTATTTTTGTCACCGCCTTGTCTGAACCGGTGAATAAAGTCACAGGCTTTGAACTAGGAGCCGTTGACTATATTACCAAACCGTTTCAACAAAGTGAAGTTTTAGCGCGGGTAAAAACTCACTTAAAGCTTAACCAGTTGAGTCAGTCTCTCGAAGCCAGAAACGCAGAACTACAACAACTGACTGAAAAATTAGAGCAACGAGTCGCAGAACGAACCCAAGAATTATTTGGCTCGATTGAAACCCTCAACCAAACTCAACAATTATTACGCTTAGTGTTTGATACTGTTCCGCAGTGGGTGGCGTGGAAAAATCTCAATTCAGTTTATTTGGGTTGTAATCAGGGTTTTTCCAAGGAGCTAGGCTTAAGTTCGCCCGATGAAATAGTTGGTAAAAACGACTATGATTTACCCATCAGCCAGGAACAAGCAGACTGGTATCGTAGTTGCGATCGCCGTGTTATGGAGTCAGGAAAAGCAGAACTTCATATTATTGAAAAATCGCGACGAGCAGATGGTAAGCAAATTTGGTTAGATACTAATAAGATACCTCTACGGGATTTTAATGGCAATATATTCGGGATTCTATTAGTAACAGAAGACATTACCGAACGTCAGCAAGCACAAGAACAACTCAAACAACAAAAACAAAATCTAGAGCAAACACTCGTAGAACTGCAACGCGCCCAAATGCAATTGGTGCAGAGTGAAAAAATGTCCGCCCTAGGAAATCTCGTTGCAGGTATAGCTCACGAAATGAATAATCCTTTAGGCTATATTGCTGCTACTCTAAAACTTGCTAAACCTACCATCACTGATATTGTTGAACACTTACAAATCTATCAAGAAAGTTTACCCAACAAAAGTCAGAAAATTATTGATCACGCCGAAGAAATTGACATAGATTATAGCTTAGAAGACTTGCCCAAGATGATTGACTCAATGGTAATTGCGTGCGACAGGTTAAAAAATATCAGCACTAGTTTAAGAACTTTTTCTCGCGCTGATCAAGATTATAAAGTCCAGTTTAATCTCCATGAAGGCATTGATAGCACGATTTTAATTCTCAAGCATCGCCTCAAAGCTAACGAACAACACCCAGCAATTGAAGTAATTACAAACTATGGTAATTTACCTTTAGTTGAATGCTTCTCAGGTCAATTAAATCAGGTATTTATGAATATTCTAGCCAATGCTATTGATGCCTTAGAAGAGTCAAATTATGGGCGAAATTTGGCAGAAATTAAAGCTAATCCTCAGCAGATTACAATTACAACCTCAGTGTTAGATAAATCCGTGGAAATTGCCATAGCTGATAATGGTAAAGGGATGAGTGAATCAGTTAAATCCAAAATATTTGACCATTTATTTACTACTAAAGCTGTCGGTAAAGGTACGGGGTTAGGATTAGCGATCGCAAAGTCTATTGTCGAAGAAACCCACGGTGGTAAGCTGACATGTCATTCGGTGTTAGGAGAGGGAACAGAATTTGTGATAGAAATTCCCGTGGTTTAAAATTCCAATACATATCTGGGAATACTAAATCTGGAAGTCTCAAGGATTTAGCAACATGGTTAGCACCCAAGTCAATATTCCCGGATATCAAGTCGGCGAACAACTCTACAACGGTTCCAGAACCCTGGTTTATCGAGCAGTTCGCGAGATTGACTCATTACCTGTAGTCATCAAACTGTTAAAAAATCCTTATCCCAGTTTCAGCGAAATAGTACAGTTTCGCAATCAGTACGCGATCGCCAAAAATCTCAATTTTCCAGGAATCATCCAAACCTACAGCCTCCAAGCCTATCAAAATGGCTATGCTTTGGTGATGGAAGACTTTGGAGGGATTTCCCTCTCTGAATGGATGGACAGACTTTTACTAAGCAAAGCAATACCACTACGTGGAAGCAAGCTACGCGTAGCGTCTCGCAGAGAAGTATGGGGGGATGGGGATATGGGGGGAAAGCAACATACCCTGAAGGAATTTTTGCTTCTGGCTATATCTTTGTGTGATACATTAGATATTCTAATTAATCATCGCATTATTCATAAAGATATTAAACCTGCCAATATTTTAATTAATCCAGAAACTCAACAAGTTAAATTAATTGACTTTAGTATTGCATCTCTGCTACCAAGAGAAACTCAAGAAATCCAAAATGTCAATACCTTAGAAGGAACTCTAGGTTATATTTCGCCAGAGCAAACTGGAAGGATGAACCGGGGTATTGACTACCGCAGTGACTTCTATTCATTAGGTGTCACCTTTTACGAAATACTCACAGGACAATTACCATTTATCTCCGATAATCCAATGGAGTTGGTTCATTGTCATCTCGCCAAAAACGCTATTTTAGTAAATCAGATAATTCCGGAAATTCCGTTAGTTTTAGCGAAAATTATCAGCAAATTAATGGCAAAAAATGCGGAGGATCGCTATCAAAGTGCATTGGGAATCAAGCATGATCTAGAGATTTGCCTGAATCAATTACAAGCCACTGGTAGAATTGAATATTTTGAATTAGGAGAGCGAGATATTAGCGATCGCTTTCTCATACCCGAAAAACTCTACGGTCGAGAAAATGAAGTAGATACCCTACTCCAAGCATTTGAAAGAGTTAGCCTTGGAGCAAGTGAAATGATGCTCGTCGCAGGTTTTTCGGGAATTGGTAAAACTGCAGTTGTCAATGAAGTTCATAAACCAATTGTGCGTCAACGTGGTTATTTTATTCAAGGAAAATATGACCAATTCCAGCGAAATATACCTTTAGATGCCTTTGTCCAAGCCTTTCGCAGTTTAATGGTTCAATTGCTTTGTGAATCAGATACACAACTGCAAAACTGGAAAAATAAAATATTAGCAGCTGTTGGAGAAAATGGACAGGTAATTATTGAAGTTATTCCCGAATTAGTCAAGATAATTGGTGAGCAACCACCAGCCCCAGAACTATCAGGAACAGCAGCAGAAAATAGATTTAATTTATTATTCCAAAAATTCAGCCAAGTCTTTATGCGTGCTGAACATCCCTTAGTGATATTTTTGGATGACTTGCAGTGGGCAGATTCCGCGTCACTGAAATTGCTACAATTGTTGATGCAAAACACAGAGTATTTATTGGTATTGGGTGCGTATCGAGATAATGAGGCGTCAGCCGCTCACCCATTTATCCACACTGTAGATGAAATAGTCAAAACTGGGTCAGTGGTGAATACGATTACTCTGCAACCTTTAAGTCTAGTGGATATGAATCAATTGGTAGCAGATACGCTCAATTGCGAATTATCTCTAGCTCAACCATTGACAGAATTGGTCTATCAAAAAACCAAGGGTAATCCTTTTTTTGCCACGCAATTTATCAAATCATTGTATGAAGATGGAAAGATTACCTTTGACGAGAAAGCACGATATTGGCAGTGTGATATCGCTCAAGTCAAAACGTTAGCGCTCACCGATGATGTGGTAGAGTTTATGGCACTGCAATTGCAGAAATTGCCTACTGAGACTCAGGATATTCTCAAATTAGCAGCTTGTATTGGGGCGCAGTTTGATTTGCATACATTGGCGATTATCTCTGAGCAGTCTCCAGAAGATACAGCGATCACCTTATGGAAAGCCCTGCAAGAAGGACTGATTATTCCCAATACCAAAACCTATAAATTCTTTATTCAGTCTGACAGTGGATCAGTTTCTGATGCAGCAGCTAATCCGATTTATCGGTTTTTGCATGATCGGGTTCAACAAGCTGCTTATTCGTTAATTATTGATGACCAAAAGCAAGCAACTCATCTCAAAATTGGCCAGTTACTTCAGCAAAACTTTTGTGCAATAGAACGAGAAGAAAAACTGTTTGATATTGTGGGACATTTGAATCGAGGACAGGCATTAATTAATCAAAAGCAAGAACGGGAAACCTTAGCCAAACTTAACTTAAAAGCTGGTGCTAAAGCCAAAAGTTCTATAGCCTATACCGCCGCCAAAATATATCTACAAACTGGGATTGATCTACTAGAGGTCGATTGTTGGCAAAGTCAGTATAATTTGACTCTAAAACTTTATACTGCGGCTGCAGAAGCCAGTTATTTAAATGCAGACTTTGAGGGGATGGAACAGATAGCAGCATTGGTATTGCAGAATGCTCAGACGATTTTAGACAAAATCAAAGTTTACGAAATTCAAATTACCGCCTTGACAGCCCAAAGCCAAATGTTAGAGGCGATCGCAATTGCTAGAGATGCTCTGGCACAATTGGGGGTAGAACTCCCGAAAGAAGTCGATCAAGCTAAGATTAGCGCCGCCTTACAAAACCTGAGTCACCAACTCCAAGACACACAGATTGAGGAGTTGGTTAATTTACCATTGATGAGCGACACCACATTAGTAGCCGCAATGCAACTATTAGTCATGTCATTTTCACCCATTCTTCAAGGAATGCCAGTTTTGCTGCCCCTCCTTAGCATTACGATGGTGAAATTATCTCTCCAGTTTGGTAATACATCTGCATCGACGGTGGGGTATGCGATTCACGGCATGGTGCTGTGTAACTTTTTGGGAGATATCAAAACTGGCTATAGCTTTGGTAGATTGGCACTCTCATTGCTAGATAAGTTAAATGTGCGTGAATTTAAATGTATTGTTCTGCTACAGTTCGGCTGCCTGATTCAGGCTCGCCAAGAAGATCTCAGAGCCACGATACCAATGCTAAAAAATGGCTATCTGGCTGGTATGGAAACTGGCGATTTTGTCCATGCTGGCTACAATTTATCTGCTTACTTCCATAATAGTTTCTTCACTGGGGAAAAACTGGATATTTGGGAATCTGACATGGCTGCTTACGGTAGCATTATGAGCCAAGTAAAACAATATTCGGCTAAAGCTTATTTAGATATGCAGCGGCAGATAGTGAGGAACCTGAGCGAAAGCGTGAGCCAACCAGATTACTTACTGGGAAGTGCCTACAATGAAACAGTGATGCTTCCTAAGCATCAGCAAGACAATGAATTAACTGCGATCGCATCTCTCTACATCTATAAATTGTTCCTTGCCTACCTCTTTAGTAATTACAAAAATGGACTAGACTACATTGCTCAATGCCAACCCTATCTACTTTCGGTAGTCGGCATGGTTTATGTTCTCATTTTCCATTTTTATGCTGCTCTGACGCAATTGGCAATCTTTCCCATGCAGTCAGAAACTGAGCAAGCGGAAACTTTGGCTCAAGCCCAAACCCATCAAACTACGCTATATCAGTGGGCGCACAATGCGCCGATGAATCATTTGCATAAATGGCATTTAGTTGAGGCAGAAAAGTGTCGAATTTTGGGTAACAAAGCTGAGGCTATAGAGCATTATGATCGCGCTATTTTCCTGTCCAAAGAAAACAAATTCGTCAACGAAGAAGCATTAGCCAACGAACTGGCTGCCAAATTTTATTTCAATTGGGGCAAAGAAAAAATCGCTCAAGCCTACATGATTGAGGCCTATTACTGTTACACCCGGTGGGGAGCTAAAGCCAAAGTGGTTGATCTAGAAACCCGCTATCCCCAATTACTCACAGCCATTTTGCAAAGACAACAAGCATCTTTAAAATCTACGGAAACGATGATGTCTGTCTCTTCTCAAACAATCCAAGCTTCCAGTCTTCAGTAATACTAGCCTTTCAGAAGCCCTGGATCTAGCTACCATTGTCAAAGCGTCTCAGTCTCTGTCGAGTGAAATTGAGTTAGATAAATTACTCTCGACTCTCCTTGAGGTGATACTTAAAAATGCGGGAGCGGATAAATGTGCTTTGCTCATACCAAAAGGCGATGGCTGGTTTATTGAAGCTCTGTCCCAACTCGAACAACCTGCAATCATCCTGCGTTCGCTGCCTTTTGACGATAATCAAACAGTACCTGCTACCCTAATCAATCGGGTTAAAAATACCCTCTCATTGGCTGTGATTGAGAATGCAGTGGTGGATTCAACCCTAAGCAATGATCCATATATTTTGCAACATTTACCCAAGAGTATTCTCTGTGCGCCAATTGTCAACCAATGTAAATTTATTGGCATTTTATACCTAGAAAATAACGTAACGGTGGGAGCATTTACTAGCAATTGCCTAGAAATTTTACATCTATTAATATCTCAAGCGGCAATCTCTTTAGAAAATGCTCTTTTGTACACGGTATTAGAAGACAGGGTGAAAGAACGCACCCAAGAATTAAATCAAAAAAATGACCAATTGCAAACAACCTTAAAAGAATTACATCGCACCCAAACACAGATGGTG
>CAVYXS010000291.1:0-23481 GCA_963772205.1 uncultured cyanobacterium | reverse complement strand
TAATTCGTGCCGATCTCAGTCGCGCCCAACTTAGGGGCGTCTCATTAATCCGCGCCGAGTTAATTCGCGCTCGATTCAGTCGCGCTGATCTGTTTGAGGCTAATCTCACCAGCGCTGATCTGCGAGAAGCGACACTCCGTCAAGCAAATCTCCGTGGGCCAACTACTGAGGCGATTTTAAGAGGCGCTTCCCTTTCAGGAGCCAACTTAGAACAAGCTAACTTAAACGCCACTGATTTGGGTCGTACAGACCTCAGCGGCGTCAATTTGCGAGATGCTGAACTCAGACAGGCAAATCTGTGCCATGCTAACCTGAGTGGAGCAGACCTGAGTGGCGCTAATCTTCGTTGGGCTGATTTGGTGGGCGCTAATTTGAGGTGGGCTGATTTAAGCGGCGCTAAATTAAGTGGAGCTAACTTAATTGGCGCAGATTTAAGTAATGCTAACTTAACAAATGCTAGTTTAATACATGCCAATTTAACTCAGGCAAAATTAATTAAAGCCGAATGGGTAGGCGCTGACTTAACGGGAGCAGTTTTAACAGGGGCCAAACTTTACGCTACCTCCAGGTTTGGTCTCAAAACCGAAGGTATAACTTGTGAATGGGTTGATCTCAGTCCCACAGGCGATCGCTCGATCATCCAAAAGTTTAACTCCGAAGATACACGGGACTTCTTTAATGAAACTCCGCCCACAATCCGCATTATCGTTGATGCCGCCCTCGAACAGGAAGCAAATTTTGCCCTCGCTGGTGTTTATTACCAAATTTCTCGCAAATACCGTCAGCTGAAACAACCGCCCACTACCGAAATCGGGCGACGCCGAACTGTGTTTACCTTCCGCGTCGATAGCGACCAAGCTTTATTTCCCACAGCTTATATTGCCATTCTACCCTTTCAAAATGCGGTCAACACTCAACAAAATATTCACGCCCTGCTGGAAATGATCACCAGGGAAAATATATCTCTGTTGGGGCTAAAAACACCCCATCGAGTGAAAGAATTAAATATGTTGATCGAGCAAGTTAGGAATTTAGCTCAGACCATTAAACAAATGGACAAAAATCTGGCACGAGCGGCAAAATTAAACTTCTTTCAAGCACCCACCCAGACAATATTAACAAATTCTCGCGATCAGACTTTGATTCTCTATGATCACCCCAGCTTTGGTAAACGATTTCTTAACTACACTGATACCAATACATCCTTACTTGATGATATATCTAATGAATCTACCAAATCTATATTGCCTTCGTTAAATATGGTTGTTGATTTTGTTAAAAGTTTTCATTATCTTGAGTAGTAGGCAATCGGCAACATTCAACTAGTCAATAATTCAGGAGCAAAATGCGCGATACATTTAATAGAATGATAGGACGGACTCGCTATGTTGTATTTCGCTTATTTTTACATTTAGGAGGAAGCGATGTAGCACCAATTTTGGGAGTATTAAATCGGGCTGCACGGGAAGCAATTGATGCTGATGGCGATTTAGAAGTTTTGGGAGCAGGATTGGTAGAAATCAGCGAAATTTTGTTGCGTTCTGATGAATACTGGGTTTCCGCAGCCAATGAAGGCGATGTATTTTGGAATGAAGGTGAGGCGGGAGATTATGTCAATGAATTATTTAGTGACTCTGCTCAACGATACGGGGCTGAACTAAATTTTAGTGCCGATAGTGGAGCCAATGAGCCTTTATCTATACCTGTAACCCGCAATATCATTATTATGATTACAGTTGCTTATGAAGGAGAAGTACCAGAGTTAGAAACTGATCTTTCCCACATTCAGGCGCTGACAGAAGCTTTCAAAGCCTTAATCAATTTACACTACAAACATAAATTCCAGGCAATTCAAGTCCATTTTTCACCAGCACAGTTAGGTGATGATCTGACTAACGATCAGTTATTGCAATATTATCCAGAATTAATTCCTTTATAACTTGTGGGGTACTCTGTTTGTAGGGTGCGTCACAGAACCAGACAGCTAATTTGCTGTCAATCTTTTCGGTCTGACGCATCCTACGCCTACTTGTTGGGTAGTCCCTACTTACTACGTATATCGGTAACTTGTTAAGCTCAAATAGAGGATACTAGTGCAATGATTATGAGCATATTACGTAGATTTACAGCCGTTTTTTTAGCCCTAAGTTTATGCTTGACAACTGTCGCCTGTGGGGGAGGAGACAAAACTACATCCTCAGCTAGAAACATTAGCCAAAGCTCTGCAGCCACTAAGTTGAGTGATGGTCAGTATCAAGTGCAGCAAGCAACTTACAATGATGGCACTGGGGATTACACGGTATTTTTACTTAATAGTAAGCCCCCGACTTTTGTCACTGAAAATTTGCAGATGGCACGGTTGACCGATGATGAAATCAAAGAAGGTAAAAAAACTTACCTGAAAGTGGAAAACGGACAGCCGAGCTTATATCTCACCGAAGACTTCAAAATTGAGTACGTCCATAACGTCACTGAACAAAAAACTAATCCCCAAACCGGACAGCAAGAAACAGTAGTAGTTCGTCAAGAATCTAACTTCTGGACACCCTTTGCTGGCGCTGTGGCTGGTAACTTAGCTGGTCAAGCCCTTGGTAGTCTGTTCTTTAGACCCCATTACTATGTACCCCCTGCCTATCAACCAGGACAAGTCTTAACCGGCTACGGTGGATATGGTAGAAGCTATGACCAAGCGGTGGACAACTACCGCAGTCGCTACAATGCACCACCTGCAGCCGTGAGAAATCGCACTGCTTTCCGCACTACAGGGAATATTAGAAGGTCATATCCTGGAAACTCAACTATACGCTCCACACCACGTACCACCTCAGGTAACCGCCCTAGTGGTTCTGGGTTTGGTAGCAGTCAACTAAGACCCTCTGGTAATTCCAGTTCCACTAGGCGCAGTCCTAGCGGTAGTGGTTTTGGTAGTGGGGGACGTTCTCGCGGTCGCTCACCTGCTGGTTTTGGTAGCAGACGCCGCTAATACACATATTTTCGCTCTGGGGCACGGCATTGCCGTGCCCCTACCAACGTATTGGTATCATAATTACGCCAGACTACAGATAATCGATGTGTGGCAAAGATTTTTTGAATTGCCATAAAATTCTATTCCGATATATCGCGATATATCGTATACTGGAGGAAGTAGATTTGAGATTCATTTATGTTTAGACACTTTCGTTCCCGGTTTCCAGTACCTGCATCCGTAGGAATTAGCGAAGATGATTCATTTTTTGTCAGTCATTGGTTTGTGCATGGCAAGCATCATGATAGACATCATGGTAAGCACTCTGGCGATGAAATCTTTGGTCGTGGCTGGGGAGATGAACACCGGACTCGTCGAGGTGATATCAAGTTCATCCTGCTGGAATTGTTATCCGAGCATCCTAGTCATGGTTATGACCTAATCAAAGAAATGGAAACTCGGTATGGTGGTTTCCGTCGTCTCAGTCCAGGCTCAGTGTATCCCACACTCCAAATGCTAGAGGAAGGCGGCTATCTCAAGAGCGCACAAGAAGGCGGTAAACGAATTTATACCATTACCGACGAGGGTAGACAACTGCTAGCAGAGCGTACCCAAAAAGAAACTTCAGACTCTCCTTGGGATGCTTTTAAAAGCTTGATTACAGGTAAGCCCCAAGAGTTTATCGAGTTGCGGCATGTGGCCACAGAATTAGCAGGTGTTGTTGTACAGGTGGCTCGCAGTGGTAATGTGGAGCGAATCAATCGAGTGCGTCAGCTACTAGAGCAAGTTAAACGCGAAATTTACGCGATTCTTGCTGAAAAATAAGCGCCCAAATGACTAATAGTCGCGGCTATGAGAACTAAGTCCGCCTGCGCGGACTGAGAAATCGAGAATTGCTGATGATTTTAAGCTAGAGCCACAGCTGGTTGTGGCCAGCGTCCTACTGCTTTACCAATTACCGCTAATTCTTGCATTAATTGGTCGAAAGCCTGTGGTGTCAGAGATTGGGGTCCATCTGATAAAGCTTTTTTCGGGTTGGGGTGAACCTCAATCATCAGAGAATCGGTTCCCGCGGCGATCGCCGCCATAGCCATTGAAGGCACAAATTCTGACCAACCTGTACCATGACTGGGGTCAATCATGATTGGCAGGTGCGTCAATTTTCGCAATACTGGCACTACGGATAAATCTAAAGTGTTCCGTGTGTACTGGCGGTCAAAGGTGCGGATTCCCCGCTCACACAAAATTACATTGGCATTACCTGCAGCCAATACATATTCGGCTGCCATCAACCAATCTTCTATTGTAGCAGCCATTCCCCGCTTTAACAATACTGGTTTTGGTTGTGCCCCTACTTTTTTGAGCAGGGAGAAATTCTGCATATTTCTGGCGCCAACCTGAATTACATCAGCAATTTCTACGATTTTATCTAAGTCAGCGGCGTCCATTACTTCTGTAATCACGCCCAGTCCACTGACTTCTCTAGCCTTTGACAACAACTCCAAAGCACTCTCGCCGTGTCCTTGGAAGGCGTAAGGTGAAGTCCGGGGTTTGTATGCGCCACCGCGCAAAAACTTGGCTCCAGCTGCTTTGACTTTCACAGCCGTTTCCACAATCATGTCTTCGTTTTCGACCGAACAAGGCCCAGCCACAACTACCAAGGGGTGGTGTTCACCAAACACAACGCTACCATCGGGAGTGTTAACCACCACCTCAGAAGCTTCGCCGTGACGATACTGGCGGCTAGCGCGTTTGTAAGGCAATTCTACCCGTAATACTTGTTCAATCCAAGGGCTAACTTCTTGAATTTGTCGCGCGTCTAAATCGGCGGTTTCACCCACTAGACCAATTACTACTTTGTGCTTACCAACAATTTTTTCTGGTGTCAGTCCCCAGCTAGTTAGTTCCTCATTAATCCGGTTAATTTCCGCCTCTGGGGAACCGATTTTCATTACCACAATCATGTTAAAGTTCCTGTTTATCTAAGTGGATACTTCAGCGAAATATTGATTGCGAATACTTCAATAGAAAAATTGATTTAATTAAAAATATAGCGCTCAGAGGTTTTAATACTGAATATTGGGCGTCAAAAAGAATCATAAATTTTTAATTCGCAATGTTGAAGTTAAAATTTTAATTTTAATTTTAATTTAATAACTTCAACATTAACTCTCAAATCTACCCAATATCGCAGCTTGGTGATACCTGAGCGCTGATAGTTAAACGTTCTTTTGCCGAGTTTCTCGCCAAACCTCTACCATGCGTCCCCAATTAGTGTTGAACTCACTAAAACCCAGCAAACTACCGACTCTATCTTCATCCCAAGAGGCGGAGAGAACGCCATAGGTTATCCCTAACACCCCCAAGCCAAATAATCCCATGTTCGCCAATAACACGGCGATGGGAGCTAGTTTGATATCGGTGTAGGTGGCTAGTAGATAACTGGCAACTAATATGGTAATACCTAAAGCTGTTGGTATACCACAGAACCCAGCCACTCGTCGGATCATCCGCTGGCTGACAACCTGAGGAATTGCCATCTCTTGTTTAGTGAAAGGTGGCTGCTTTTGGGACTTTTTCTCAGATGGCTTTGGTGGTACTGGTGGTTTACTTGTAGCTTTTACTGGTTTTGGACGTTTTTTATTCGGTTCAAAAGGCAAGGGACTACGTTCAGATTCTTCAACAGACATAAGCGGTAGTCCTTAACCACGAATACCGAGGCGAGCAATCAAAGCTTGATATTTTTCTCGGCTGTCTTGTTGGATATAAGATAGAAGACGTTTACGATGACCAATCAGCTTCAACAATCCCCGACGGGAAGAATGGTCTTTTTTATTGGCTTGGAGATGTTCGCTGAGGCGGTTAATGCGCTCAGTCAACATAGCGATTTGGACATCGGCAGAGCCGGTATCGGTTTCGTGAACTTGGAAGTTGGAAATTAGTTCTTGTTTCCGCTGTTGGGTCAGAGCCATGATCGATTCAATTTCTAGTTTTTCTAAATTTATGCAGCAGTCTCCCATAATATCACAGCCCTCAAGCTGTGTGTGGAATCACCTTCATTGCTACTACAAGAAACGTTTGTAGTAGCGCTTTAGCGCTTTAGCGCTACTACGAGCATAAAAGCATTTTACATTTAGAAGCTTGTTGAACCAACTGGTACAGAGACATCTGTCACTGAGCCATTACTCAGGATAGGCTTGCGGTTTTTCAAATCAAATTTGTAACCATGTGGCAAAATATGCAGCTTGGCGCCACAAATCGCCAGTCCCTCATCCTTCAATATTTCGTTCATATTGTTATATGTCGCCTCTGACTCATCCACAATGGTGACAGATCCTTCCCCAATCACTTCAATATGGCTATCTGTGACTACCATAGCGGTATTTTCGTCAATGCCAAATCCTAACACTGCAGGCTCTTGAATCAAGGCAGAAATTAAGCGTCCCAAGCGTCCGCGTTGAGAAAAATGCTGGTCGATAACTACCCCAGGGAGGAAACCAAGTCCCGGTCCCATATCCACAATTTCCAGCCGAGCATTGGTCTGTGAGTCGCCCTCTACAATCATTTTATCTGGCATTACCGCAGCGCCTGCACTTGTACCAGCGACAACTATACCTTCGGAAAATCGTTTGTGAATCTCTACATCAAGTTGGGTGTCTTTGAGGATGCTAGTGATGCGGGCTTGATCTCCGCCGGTAAAAAATATACCTGTTGCTTTTTCAACTGCTTCCAACGCAGTTGATGAAGATGCATCATCACGGGTTTCTGTATCAATTATCCGGACTTGCTCCGCTCCCAGCCGCTCAAACACTCTAATATAATTTTCTCCTACTTCTCTTGGTAGTTCTGTCGCCGCTGTCATAATGACAATTTTCGCCTTTGTCCCCCCAGCGCGGCGCACAAACTCCCGCAGAATCTGAGAATCCCCTTCTTTGTCTTCGGCTCCCCCAATAATCACTAGTTGGCGTCTGGTTTCACTAGCTACCATGATGACTCCTGAGATAATTTAATTAATCAATTTCCATAAAACATGACAATTTTAATTATCGAATCATCCATTTGATAGATTGCGGGATAGATTTTTTAATTAGAAATGATAATTAAATATTAATTATGACAAGACTTTCTGTCGTTCTTCAATGTCAAAAACCCTCTCTGCTATTATTCTGCATCATTATTTTTGATGATTTGTAGTCAGCACTTTAGTGCTTCAACATTCACTAATTTTAGTCCTGAATACAAATCTATTTGCCCATAGCACAAATAAAAATCACATTCAAATTTTTAGTTAAATTAAATATAGTCTCAACTGCTCCGATTATGAGTGTTCATACAAATAATTCAAATAATATGAGATACCAAAGGCAAATATTAATAAGATAACAGGAATCACAGTAGTAAATTCCAATTTCCGGTTTTTGAGCATATCTAAACAAGATATCGGCACAACTAGTGGCCAGAAAATAGTTGTGATCAAACACATGACAAAAGATAAAAATTTATCTTCTGGAGTAGATGTGGGATGGCTCAGAGAAAACCTTAACCAATTGCTGAAAAAATAGCATGTCATCAGTAGGTAACTAAGAACTAAAGCCAATTGCATCTGATTCACTGAAACCACTCCTTAATCTGTTGAGTTACAGGAATCAAGAATTAACTGCACATGGATACAGCTAAATTTGTACCTGACCCTCAGAAGAACAGCTATAAAATTATTTACACCT
Organism: uncultured cyanobacterium; assembly: GCA_963772205.1. Taxonomy (GTDB): domain Bacteria; phylum Cyanobacteriota; class Cyanobacteriia; order Cyanobacteriales; family Nostocaceae; genus Gloeotrichia. The sequence goes on along the minus strand of CAVYXS010000291.1, from coordinate 15,792 downwards.
AGACACAAAAAAATCAAGATAAATTTTGGAAATAATATCTAAAATTTAAATTAATGTAGAAACATTGCCTGCAATGTCTCGACAGTGTGATCTATATCAATGCAAAATCAATGGAAATAGCTGTAAAATCACAAACAGAAAACCATCAAGCTTCATGTGTTGACGCTTGATGGTAAAAGTTGATATAGCATTTCCCGACAAGCGTGACGTACACCCGTAAGGGCACGGCACTGCCGTGCCCCTACACCTTGGGATATAATGTTGTATCTCATCTGAATGAGAACCGCTATACTAGGTTACTTAATCTTGGGGATGATTTTGAGGGAACAGGTAGGCGATCGCAGCGTAACCCGATAAAGTTAGTAAAATAACTAACAATCCAGCCAACAAAATAGTAGACATTAGCAAGACCCTATTTTCATAGTCTCACACTAACAATTGCATATGACACAGCCATGACTACTTTGTGTCAATCTTTTGTATGCAAAGTAATTTATTTTGATAAAATTTAAGCCAAAGGTAGGGAAAAGCGAAACGTACTCCCAGATCCCTTCTCACTTTCTACCTGAATTTTACCGCCTTGCAGTTCCACCAACCGACAAGAAATTGTTAAACCAATACCTGTGCCGCCAGATTGACGAGCGCGGGATTCGTCAGCCCGCCAGAAACGCTCAAATACATGGGGTAAATCCTCCGGTGAGATACCGATACCTGTATCAATAACACCAATCCATAGTTGATCTGCTTCAGTCCAAACACGGATAGTAATTGAGCCTTCAGAGGTGTAACGGACTGCATTACCTAACAAATTTACCAGCACCTGTTCTGTGCGGTCAATATCTGCTAATACAATCGGTATTGAGGATGGACATTCACAGAGTATAACTGGTCCATCTTCTAAAAGCTGATCGGTAAATTTTTCTACCAATGAATCTAACAAAGGACGTAAATTTACTGGTTGGATATTAATTGGGAGATAACCAGCTTCTGCTTTTGATAGTTCTTGCAAATCATTCACCAACCGCTCTAAGCGCTTAGTTTCTTTGGCTAGTCGGCGGTAAATTTCTGCAGAGGGTTCAATTTCCCCATCAGCAAGTTCTTCTAAGTAACCACGGACAACTGTCAGCGGTGTTCGCAGTTCATGAGTCATATCGCCAATTAGTTCTCGTCGCCGCGTTTCCACCCCTTCTAAACTTGCAGCCATGCGGTTAAAACTAGCACCTAATCGATTGAGTTCGGGAATATCAGACATGGGTAGCCGTGCTTGGAGATTACCAGCAGCAAACTTTTGGGTGATTTGTTCCATCTCAGTCAATCGCTGCATAATCCGTTTGGATACCCAATAACTCAATCCTCCGGCGGCGGTTGTACCAACTATTACAGACCACAGAGTGCTTCGGCGCCAAGCAATTTCAAATCCTTCGACTAATTCAGTGCGGACATCAATTAAATCTAATCCCTGATTTTCTAATCGTTCCAAATGCAAAACAAAAAGACGGGGAGAAGAGATTTTACTGATAATTACAAGACTAACTAAGCCCACAATCATGACTACTAGGTGGGAGAATAATAGGCGCGATCGCAAGCCCATTTTCATAATGCTCACACCACCGCAGAGTCTTCAAATTTATAGCCTACCCCAACAACGGTTTTAATAAAAGTGGGATTAGCCGGATCTGGCTCAATTTTTTTTCGTAACCGAGCTACATGAGTATCCACTACGCGCTCATCTCCAAAAAAGTTATCGCCCCAAAGTTTATCTATGAGCTGACTACGGTTCCACACTCGACCAGGATTACTGACAAAGGTGCTTAATAAGTTAAATTCTAAGGTAGTTAAATCTAATATTTCTGCTGGCTGGGAATTTATTTGGCGACTAGCAGTCCGCTGGTCTACATCTATGATAAAATGCTGAGTACGATTGACCTGATTTTGCCCCCCTTGGCGGAAGCTACGGCGCAACAAAGCCCTGACCCTCGCTACCAATTCTCTAGGGCTGAAGGGTTTAACCATATAATCATCAGCACCAGTAGACAAACCAATCACGCGATCGATTTCCTCACCCTTAGCTGTGAGCATTAATATATAAGGGTCTTTTGTACCTGGTTTTTGGCGAATTCTGGCACAAAGTTCCAACCCATCCAAACCAGGAATCATTAAGTCGAGAATAATTAAATCTGGTGGTTGCTCTTGAAACATTCGCAAAGCATTTACACCATCACGGCTAATGCGACAGACAAATCCTTCTTTTTCTAAAGAAAGTTGGATTAATTGAGCAATTTCTGGTTCATCCTCAACAATTAAAATATCCATCTTGATTAAGATTGAGCGAAATACGCAGAGAAATTTCCTATGATGAAAATATTAGTTAGGGACTAGTGGTTTACCATACAAACTTTGCGGGGTATGTAGTCAGCGATTTATCGCTTTTTTAGGACTAAAGTCCTCTCTACGAGACGCTACGCGAAAACTACAAACCAAGCATTGTTGCTTTGGTGGACTACTAGGGCTGAGAGTTTTTCATTCCCTCTTTCTGGGTAAAGTATATGGAAGACTATCTTGTCACCCAAATTCTTACCAATGACAACTGACAAAATTTAAAGACTGGAATTCGACAGAGTGCGGTAATTATAGCCTACAGTCGAATCCTTTTGAATATATTGTTTAATGCTATCTAGATCAATGAAGTAGTCCGCAACATCAATTAAGTTGTCGCTGGCCATTGTTCGCAGACTGACGACTTCTACTCGAACTCCTTTATTGCTGATAGCATTGACAGCATAAGCTAAATCTCCATCTCCACTAACTAAAATCGCCGTATCGTAGTAGGGAGATAAAGTAATCATATCTACAGCAATTTCTACATTTAAATTCGGTTTCTTAGCATTATCTGCCAGTTTGAAATTCTTTGGTGAATACACGATAACCATTCCGACGCATCCAGAATAAAAAACCCTGTTGCTTTTCATGAGAGCGTAGACGTGTAGATGGTTGTCGTGAGATATCAACTACAGTATAGAAAAAAGCACGTAACAACCTTGAACTATCAGTTAGACAGCAAATAAATTTGAGATAGTCAATTTCAATGCCGAGTTGTGTAGCTGATTGAAACAGGTTTAAACCATCAATAAAAATAGCCACTCTTCCACGATGTAATCCCTCAAAAAGAGAACTAGAAACCACCGGATTTATTCTCTTTTTAGGAGCTTCGCTATCCAGATGATTCTTCGTTAAATTTTGTCCTTTCCAATGCGGTTTTTGTCTGAGACGTTTATCGTCATTTTCTTCTTTGCTAAAAGGAGAAATAGTCATTAGATTCCTCGGTATTTTAAATCTAAGAAGGCGGTTAGAAAAATAGTCAATAGAAGGTATGTGCTGATAAATCAGCAGTCAAGAAATAGTATTCAGTGACTTGCTGCAAATAAACTTAACTTGTGCGTATTGACAGTTCAAATCATCAAGTGTCAAGCTCTAGAGTTTTAGGCTCTTGTTAGGGTAGGTTTAACGCGATATCCCCACTACCTATTTTCATTGACTATTCATTGTGTATCAGGCACGGGAAGGGGATTTAAACGCAAGCAAATTCCTGCAAAGGTATGAGCTTGAGTCATCTAAGGCATCTATTTCTATTGTACATCTATATTTAAAGAACCTTTCATCAAAACAATTTTTACATATTTATTGCTTGATATTTGGCGTACATAATGTAATACAGTTTAGTTAAGCATTTTTTCTTTCCTATGTGTCAACGGACACTTTGCTAAATGGGCGTGGGAACCCCCCATATGTAAGTGTCCTCCTTTGCGATAGACTGGTTTCAGCCAATACGAGTCTACGTAACAAAACTTTGACAAAGAGTTTTATGCTTAACACCAAGGGTATTAGTACATAATGGATGGCTTGCTTTGCATCATCAAAATTCTTTGCTGACTATTGTTCACCACAAATAAAATATTTTCTTAAGTATCTAATTCCCAGTATTCATAACTATTTCTTTTAGAATATATTTATAAAATTAATCTTTAAATTAATCTTTAAATTAATCAGATAAATTAATGTAATAGAAAGCACAGCAATCTCAGCTTTATCCATAAAGATGTTGTACAAGAGATGTAATCACTTGATAAATCACAGGACTTATGCAGGTGTCACAATCAACATATCTTTTAAGCTGCGTCAGATGTCAAAAATATGTTTTTATCACTAAATTCTCCAATTTGACGTACCTTAATAATGTACCAGTTGCATACATTACAACCAAATTTCCAAGCCCAGTTTCTTTAAATATCTCAAAGCCAAAATAATTTGTTGTGAATTTCCTGAAAGTTCTATATCAAACCAACCATCATTGTCTGTATCTGTTTCTAAGAAAGCCCCAAAAATATTGACAGTTAGTCCATAACAAGAAACTAACCCTGCAATTACGGGTGAATAACGGTAGTTTTTGGGAATGCAGATTTGAAACTTAGCTCGGTTAGTCTGGCTAGTTAAGTCAATTTGTTGTTCATCATTGTCCATGCGATCAATTGAGTTAATGCAGCCACTGCAATCGTTATTTACACATAATAGCTCTAACTGTTCTCTATCTTCTGCCACCAGACTTTCGAGATTTAATTGCTCAATCTCTATATTCATTGTCTGGAGATAGGTTAGTGCTGCTTCTACCTGTTGAGAATTACCTTTAATTTCTAACTGAAACCAACCGTTATCTTTAGTATCTGCTTGTAAAAGAGCCGCTACAATGTTGACTGTTAACCCATAACGAGAAATTAATTCCGAGATAACAGGTTGGGGATGATAGTACGCAGGGATACAAATGCAGATGGAACCCACAGTAGAATTAACACTTGTTGTAGATATAGCCATCACCCTAATACCTCAAATTATCAGAAGTTCACTCTTATCTGCTATTAGCCAAAGATCCCCTTGATAAATCTCCCCACCACTCTCAAAATTTTGTCAGTGGCAGGACGATTAACTCCTCTAACCCGATAGTGTTACAGTATTTTATCATAACTCAATTTTGCTATTTAGGAAAGGGGATGAGTTTTGGTGTAGATTCCCTGTATGCTGCTTGAGCATCTATGGGCTTTTCAGGATGTTTTGGGACATATTCAAGTAGGGGAGCAAGGCTTTGCTCCCCTATTCTCGACTAAGGGAAAATAACTGGAGGGTATTTAATTTTCATCGATACGTAGTGAGCGATTTATCGCTCAAAGCACTAAAGTGCTGACTACTGAGCAATTAATTTTTGCTAATCTGATGCCAGACTTTGATGATTGACCGTAAATTCTTTGGTAGTTTATGTTTAGAAATATCGTTATACTGAACTGTGCCCTCTGGGCTGGTGAGGCTATAAGTAATGTAATCAGCAGCACCGCTGGTTGGGGGATAACTCAAATTTTTGAAATCACCAAATCTGGAGCGTTGTAAAAATTGCTGAAACTCTTTTACTTGTTTCACAGAAATCCGATGAACGCTGCGCTCAGAATCATTTGCATCACCTATCCGCACACGTATTACAGTCCCGTCATTAAGCAAGACAGTTTGATAAGTTCTACCAGTTAAACCACCACTAGAAATTTGGCGAAATACTACACCTTGATCTAATGGTGGTGGTAACTCATTTGGCGGAATTTGTACAGGTTCAATTGTATTTTTTGTGATTCCGTTAGCCTTTTCATTCAGTCTGACTACGGAACCTGTGTCATTGGTGTGATAGACTAAACTCTGACTAGCTTTGGCAACAACTACTCGCCAACCAGGTACCAAAACTGTAGTACAAACTTGATTAACATCAGCCAATTCTAAGCAGCCGTCTCTCCAAGTTTTCTGTTGAGCTTGAATGATGGTTAACTGCGAAATTGGCCGCTTTAAACGTGCCGATGCGGCTTTTAGAACAGCATTTTTGACAGAATCTGGTAAGTTTGATGGTAAGCTGTTGGCGCGAAGATTTTCTTTGATAACTTCATTTCTTGTCTCTGGTAACGGATTTGCAGATGCCACAGTGGAATTTGTAATTAGTGTTAACCCGCTACTAACAGATAAAATTCCAGTTAATAGGAAAGCGGTGACATTTTTTTTTGCTTGGTTTGTGGTAAGATGTTTTTTTAGGAAGTTTTTCATAGTGAAGTCATAAAATAAATCATTAGTCAGCACTCATGAGCTACTATTTAGACAAATCATATAGCATTTCCCGACAAGCGTGACGTACACCCGTAAGGGCACGGCAGTGCCGTGCCCCTACACCTTGCGATATAATGTTGTACCTCATCTGAATGAGAACCGCTATAGCTATCAACTAAATATATTGCAAATTGCAAACAAACAAGCGTCTCTCTTCTAAAGTAACGCACCAAATCCTTGATGATGGTGCGTTACGGATTTCATCCTAACGCACCCTACGATACCTAATTTTGTTCAAAAATCAAATAGTAGTCCTAATATATTGCAAACAAACAAGCGTCTGTCTTCTAAAGCTCATGAGAAGATAGACGCCACTTTCTTGATTATTTGTTCCTGATTTTTTACAATATTTTTATAATTAATTTATATATTTAAGAATATTACGTCATTGCATTTACTTAAGTGATTGACAGATTTTAGCCAGATCACAGATAAGAGGCCAATACCTAAACAAATAGAAGTTTCAAAATTTAAAAAAATTCAAACTTGTATTAAGCACTGATTGGTTGTCGTTCAACTACGGGACTGTTGTTAGGGGCATCAAATCTAATGGTACTAGCAGCCCAGTCTTTCAAATCCGGTGCTAGCCAAACTAATTTTCGGAGGATTTCATCATTTACCCACAAAACCAGCGGAAATTGTAGCTTTTTACGAAACTCATCTCGCATCAGATTGGTGCTGATAATGAGTTGATTAATGGCCACAACCGATTCTAAACCCCTTACCATCAAAGCATCGGGTTGAGAAACATCAATTGTATTTGTGATGGTGGTATACAGCGTTTCCGCCGTAGGGGAAAGTTGTATCTCCTGGATATTTGCTGAAGAAAATTCCGTTAACAAATTCAGTATTTGCTGTTGTCTCTTCTCAGTGTTACAGCAAGCCAAAATGAGCGAAAATTCCCCTGTAGAAACCATCATCGCCCTTGCTAATCTCTTAGTTGCTGCTACGGTGCTTACCATGTTCTCTTGCGAATTACTCAAGCCGATCATTTCAAATCCTACCTTTGGTTTTAAAATTATCTGAGTCCTTTCAGTTTAATTGCATCGTACATTAGTAATCAAAAGTATTTTTGAGTAATTCCGATGACACTATGTTTGATGCTCATGCCGTAATGGTACGCAAGATTTCTCAAATCAGGATGTGGTGTATCACCCCACATTGACGGTAATAACTGAATCTTGTTGTAATAATAAAAACTCAAATTTAATAAAAAACTCCATCCCGCAAGTGGTGTGGAGTTTTAGGGCATGGGGTATGGAGAAAAGTCACCAATGCCCTATGCCCTAAGTCGGCTATTGAGCAACCTCAACCATCCATAAGGCGAGAGAGTTTCCCGCTGACTTCCAATAAAAAATGCTACAATCGCTTAAGCACTAATGCTTTCAGGCATCTTTGATGACTTCTGACTTTGCCAATTCTGCAATTCCCAACACCGCGCTTTCGGTAGCCGGTTTAACTGACTACATCCGCTTACTTTTAGAACAAGATGATCAACTGCGTCAGCTTTGGGTGACTGGGGAAGTTTCCAGTGCTAACCACCACCGCAGTGGCTTATTTTTTACATTACAAGATCCCGATGGGACAGCTGGGATTAAATGTGTGGCGTGGAATAGTCAATTGGCAAAACTGGCACAGATACCCGTCCCTGGTGAACAATTAATCATCTTGGGTAGTATCCGCCTTTACCCGCAAAGGGGAGAATATCAACTGACAGTTTGGCAAGCTTTACCTGCAGGTTTGGGTTTACAGGCGCTACGCTATCAGCAATTACGGAATCGGTTGCTGGCGGAAGGGTTGTTTGATAACAAGAGAAAGCGATCGCTTCCAAATCATCCCCACACCATCGCCGTTGTCACTTCTCCCACAGCTGGCAGCTTGGGGTGATATTCAAAAAACCCTCTCTCATCGGTATCCAGGATTACAAATTTTATTTTCACCCGCAACAGTACAGGGTGAGCAAGCGCCAGAATCTATCATCAAGGCAATTGAGCGAGTAGAACGAGATGGTCGCGCCCAGGTGCTAATTTTATCACGGGGTGGCGGCGCGGTTGAGGAGTTGGCTTGCTTTAATGATGAAGGGGTAGTGCGAGCCGTTGCGAATTGTTCGATACCAGTAATTACTGGTATTGGTCATCAAAGAGATGAATCAATGGTTGACTTAGTAGCAGATGTATGTGTGCATACTCCTACCGCTGCGGCAGAAATGGTTGTACCGTCACTGTCAGATATGTATGCACAGCATCGCCAGCGTGTCAATGCTTTACATGAGGCGGTGCTAGATTATGGGAAAATGGCTGAAAATAAACTGCAAGGATTGAAAAATCGGTTGCGGCGTTTGCGGTTAGATCGACAAGTGCAGCAGGATGTAGCAAAGACTAACTTGGAAGCGTCAGCAATTAGTGCAAATGACAAATAGGCGATCGCACCAAGCCACTCAACATTTAGAATTGTTAAGGGAAAAGTTGGCAAGTCTTGACCCGAAGGCTGTGTTGCAGCGTGGTTATGCGGTAGTGAGACAAGAAAATGGGGCGATTGCCCGTTCGGCTGTTGACTTAGCTGTGGGACAAGATTTGTTGATTCAGTTGGGACAGGGTGAAGTTAAAGTGAAGGTGACGGAAATTAAGGAACCACAGAGGCGCAGAGGACGCAGAGAGTAGCATGGTGAAACGTAATAGTGCTTCGAGTTCTGATTCGGTGGAAGGTTGGAAGTATGAGGCTAAGGTGAGTGAAATTGAAGCAATTATTACTCGCATTGAGAAGGGTGAGTTGGAGTTGTCAGAGGTTTTTGAGCAATTTGCTAGTGCTGTTGAGTCGTTGCGTGAGTGCGAAAGTTTTTTACAGCAGCGACAGCAGCAGGTAGATTTACTGATTGAAACTTTGAGCGATGATTAATAGTTACAAGCTGAGTTGAAAAAGTGCGTGATGGCGCAGTCCCAGTGCAATAAGTCATATCAATTTTATCAAAATTGAAAGGTTCAGATTTCTAACTAGGTGGAATACCCGTCAGCTACCTAACCTCTTGCAACATCAAAATGTAACCAATTAGATAGAATATAGCAGTTTTCAGTTGGATGCAATACAAAATTATATCGTCGCGTGTAGGGGCACGGCATTGCCGTGCCCCTACGAGTGTATTCGACTCAAGCGATAACCGCTACAAGGGTGAGAAAGGCGGTATTTCCAGAAATTTGTCAGTTTCCCCAACAGTAGGGTAAAGGACTGTCAGGATTTTCTAGAACCACACAAGACTCCATAAATCCTTCCAAGTTACTGCTTAAGTAGTTAATAATCTTACTCTGAATATTTTTGTGTCCAAACCTTTCAAGAATAATTACATCTCCTTCCCTACGAAAATACAATCGGTAGTTTTTTCCGATTCTATATTCATAATGACCTGTTGCCCCTCCAATTAGATGTTTAATTCGGTAATAATAAGGATTCTCTCTAATTTTCTTGAGGTAAGATTGAAGAATAAAAAAATGAAGCCTATCGAAGGAGAATACATTTTCTATATCTGACCAAAAAGAAGCTGTGATCATAAATTGCTCCAAAAATGGTAGAATAGAATCGATTCCGCCAGGAGATGAATTGAGAGTATCAGTAGCCTTGAGATAAGCCTGAGCAATCTCACTTTCTCTACCACCAGCTTTTTCTAAGTCTGAGATTAATTGTTCATAAATTAATTTAAGAGCTTCATATTGCTCTGCGACTCTAGCTGAATCAGCTTTTAACCGTTCTATAGAATCAAGTAAGCCAATATCTTCAAGTAATTCATAGGCAGATTGCCAATTTTCTTTTTCATCAACATAGATAGCTCTACGCTCTAAAACAGATGTAATTGTTATCTGAAACTGAACTTCAGAGACAGGCTTAATTAAATGACCAATTGCACCAACCTTTGCATATTCTTTTGCTAAAGATACGCTTCCATTACCTGTAATCACAACAATTCGATGCTGGCAATAATCAAAATCAAGATATTCGAGTAAATCAACTCCTGTCTCATCGCCAAGATTATGGTCAAGTAAAATCAGGTCAAATGGTTCACCTTCTCTTTCACTTTGTTCTATAGCCTCTATCGCTTGATCTATATCTGCGGCTTCTATATAAGTATGATTTTCTTTATTTAGAAGTCTTTTCCATTCCCGGCGAATGAAATCTTCATCCTCAACAATTAAAAAGTGTGACATAGTTACTTTGATGGTTCAGATATTAATGGAAATTTAAAACTTATCATTGCGCCTTTTTCAAGATTTTCTTTCTCTACCTTGCCGCCATGTAAAGAAAGATAAGCAAAGACAATCATGCTACCGTTACCTGATAATTCACCGCCACTTTTATTCAAGCGTTCGGAGGATTCATAGAGAGTTGGTATTATATCTAGAGGAATTCCTGGATCATTATCTTTAATCTCAATAATTGCCATGTTTTGATTACTCTTACAGCACACAGAGATATGACCTTTGAAGGAATTATCTTTTAATTTACGTCGATACTTCTTAAGAGCGGCGCTAGAATTGTAAAGAGCATTTTTCACTATGCTTCTTAAATGCCAGGGATTGCAGTTTATCCATAAAGGAGAAGAATCGTAAGAAAAATCTATAATCCAATTCTGGAGTGTTGGTGGTAAATGTTTACTAAGATACTCAATTTCTTTTTGTACTAGAGTTGCTTCGCTTTCTATTCTGGTTGTTCCTCTCAAATCTTTTACAACCCAATCTAATGTTTTTAATGTATCATCAGCTTCTTTTAGATAATTAATTAGTATTTGCTCCACTGGACTTTCAGGTAGATCATGATTCAATTCTTCTATAATTTGAGAAGTGGAATTTACATTAATTAGTAAAGGGGCTTTGTATATGTCATGAACTATATTTTTAGTATCTGAGTCAATTCTAACAAGAATGTTTTTTATAATACTGTCAAGCTGTTGGAGACGATTAGCAATCTCTGAAGAAAATTCATTTTCTATAACTTGCTCAAAAGCATTATTAAAAGTCATTAACTTAAGTAGCTGGTTTTCGACTTCAAGTTGCCTAATTTTATTATCTTTTAGCTCTTTTTCATATTTTTGTAAATCAATTTGGTTTTGATTTTGATAATATAAAATCATCCATTCAATGATGCAAAATATTAGTATTCCTAAAGTTAAAAACAATGCGAAAGTTAGAGTATATAAAATATTTACACCTCTAGGATATAAAGGGTTTTTCACCCAATTAACTTGAGATGTAATGAAATCAGGTCTTTTTCCACGGATATAATAAACTCTTCCAATAATCTTACCTGGATTAGTTTTACCCGTGATATTTCTATCTCGTGCAAAAGAACCTTGATAGGAGCCTTCGGTAATTAGTGGGATCGGATCTCTTAAATAGTCATAGGAGCTGTTAGCGAGATCACTAAGTTTAAATTCTCTATATTTTGAATTTGTATAAAATAAAATTTTTTGCCCTAAACAATCAGATTTAGTTTTCTTACAATCAGTAATTACTAAACCGAATAAACCATAATTGCTATTTAGAGTTTTTTGCAATTCATCTAAATCACCTTTTATAAGTGCATAGGATAACTTTGTCGGTAAAGTATGAGTTAGGATATTGAAATCAACAGTTTGAACGGCAAATATGCTAGAGTTATATCTCTGGTAGTTGGCATAATCAAGTGAAAATGTTGCACCAATACTAGCTAAAAATATTAGCACTACTCGACCTAATTTCGTGTAAGTGATTTTCATCATGTCTCTTACAATAAAGTGCTAGCTTAACATTAAGTTCCAGATTGTAACACTACTAGCTGAGTAGGGTTTTCAATCGTTAGTTGACAAGTGCCGTCTTCTAGTTCTATTGGCTCTACTCCAATAATATTGACTTGTTTTCTATTAATATTTTCTGGTGAGCTACCATCCGTAACTTTGTTCAGCGTTTGTGAAGAAACAAAGACTTGGCAGGTTTGATGATTTTCTCGTTCCAATCGTAATCGAATCATTCCATTGCTCTGGTTGGTGAAACCAGCCACTCGTCCTAGAATCCCTTGAGGTGTTGCATTACAAAAAAATTGTACGGGATTTCTACTAAAATTAGCGCAAGACAAAACCTGATTTGCTCTTAATGCGATCGTTCTAAATTCTTTATAGTCTGGCTCTTCTCCCGTGTCGTAGTTTGCCTGTTCCTTAATTTTTTTAGGTGCATTTTCTAAAATATTTTGAATCTGCTGTTGAACAGTAGGAGCTAATTTTGGAGATAAGTAAACTCCTGTACTTGGAATGTCTCTACTAATTTGAATTACTCTAAATTGTGGATCATCCTTAACCGTACTATATACAACTGCTCCTATATCTGCTTGTTTATTAGCTACTAACTCTCGAATTTTATTACTTCTATGTCCTACGGTAACAGTCATAGATTTTCCATATAAATCATAGGCAGGCATATAGAAGCTCGAAGCTGAATTAAAATCTCCAAGAGCGATAGTTGTTGTAGTTTTAATATCATCAATTGACTTAATCGGACTATCAGATCTAACAAATAAAACTGATTGATAAGTAGGTGGATACTTAGGATACATTCGAGCCAACCATTTGTAATTATTATCTTTAGCTCGCATTCCATTCATAGGTGAATTAGCAAACACGATATCCCATTTCTTATTAGCAATATTCGCTTGAGCTTCCTTGTATGTAATTTCAGAGTTACCTTCAACTACTACATCTATGGCTTGAGAACCGAGTTGGTTTTTTAAGTATGTTTTAAATTCTGAATACTGGTTAGGTGATGTGATAATACCTACAACAAGAGGTTTTTTAGAAATATCTGTATAACAAATACCATTAACTTTTGTTTCAGTAGCAGTTTCGCATGGTCTTTGATTAAAATAATGCCCACTTACACTTACACTTACAGCAGTTATAAATATTCCTACTCCTACTAAGCAAGTAAGGATTATAGAAGGATGAATAGATGTTTTGTGAGGTGACTTAGGAACTGATTCTGGAGTGGTTTCAACAGATATTGGTGGTGGTTCAGGAACTGGTTCTGAAGTGGTTTCGACAGGTATGGGTGGTTCAGGAACTGGTTCTGAAGTGGTTTCAACAGATATTGGTGGTGGTTCAGGAACTGGTTCTGAAGTGGTTTCAACAGATATTGGTGGTTTAGGCGGCTGACCAATTATAATTTTTTCAAGTTCTTCTAGTGAGATGCCTGTGAGTTCGCTAATAATTTTTTTAATACCAACTTCGTTGAATCTCGCAGCAACACCTTCAGTAGTTTTAATACTACCTAAAACCTGTTCTATTTTAGATACATGACAAATTCGTACTGATCTACCAGGTTTAAAGGTATTAATAGCAGCACCTTCTATTTCAAATTCTGTTTTATCTGGGGCAACAACAAAATAATTGACATGGAATTTTATATCCTGAAATATAGACTGAAGTTTATCTTTTATAACTAGGCTGTATCGATCTACTTGGTTATATGGATTGTTGCCAACTGCTTGAATTTCTTGATTATCAGAAAACCATTTTTCATTGGCGCTTGCTGTCCACTTACCTTTATATCCTTTTGCCTCTAAACATACAAATACTCCTGGCTCCATTACCACCAAAGCATCAATTTCGTGTAATCTTGCACAGAGAGCTTCTTTAAAGGAAAAACCCATAAGGGCGTAACCTGCAAGGTGTGCTTGCTCTAAAGTTGTTTTTAATTCTTTCTCAAATCCTTGAAGTTCTGTTTCCTCTGGTAAAAGCACTTTCATAATATTTTTTGATAATTTATAAGCTTGAGATTGAAATTGGCTAACAATCCTGGATTTAACGTTGTTGAAGCTAGTTTTAATATTTTGGTAGTTCAAAGTGAAGGCAAACTTTTCCAGTGCTTGATTGGATAAAGTCGAACTTATTGCTTCAAAATTGGTGAATGTATTTATAGCACTGTCATACTTGATACTTTAAAAATTAATTTCCTCCAGCTTAAAACAAGCTAACCTGTCAACCATTGGTAGATTTACGGTTTTTTTTGAATAGTTGCAACAAATTACTCTAGTAAATATACCACGCGGTAAGGGCACGGCATTGCCGTGCCCCTACAATATATATATGTGGTTCAATGAACTGAAAATTGCTGTAATTTGCCAGGGTTTGTCGTGTATCCCTCCGGGAATCTTGCTACGCGAAGCGTCTGTCTACGACACGCACTCGCGAACGCATATAGGGCTTCTCTTCTTAGACGACGCCAACAGCCCTCAAAATCAGGACTTTAGTCCTGACTACGAACTTAGGGACTTCCCACAAATAAATTATTCCATCTTGTGGGGTGGACATCCAGCCATTGGCGTCAAGTTAAGAAAAATAGAGTCTTGTCAAGAGGGGCCTACTAATTGACTAAACTCAACAAAATGGTGCTGAGTGTAGTCATGAGTAAACCACGGAAAAAACAAGGGAATCCAGACTTTCGCCATCGTGTAACGGCGCCAGCGCCTAAGAGCATGGAGATTGAATCACGATTATTTGAATTACTGAGTCCAAGCACATTTGCGAATCTTAAAGATGTAAAAGATCAAGAACGTAGCTTACGCTCACGTGTACTAACCTTACCAGTAATGGCCGCCATCGTGCTCAGTTTAGTGTATCGTCAAGTACAGCACTTAACAGATGTGCTACGTATATTAGAAGTTGAAGGATTGATGTGGGTTTCGACAATGGAGGTAAGCAAACAAGCCTTATCTCAACGTCTTAATAGTTTGCCCAGCCATCTTTTTATGGTGTTATTTGAGCAAGTAATAGAGAAGATTAGAGACAAACATCGTTCAAAAGAACTAGCGCCAAAGTGGGCATCGGTAGCAGATAAATTTTCATCGGTGTGGATTGCAGATGCCTCAACTCTAGAAGCAATTAAAAAACATTTTGGGCAACTAAAAGAAAAAAAAGGTCAGACGTTGGCAGGTAAAATAATGATGGTTGTAGAAGCATTTACCCATTGTCCAGTGTCAGTTTGGTACGATGGCAATCCTAATTGTAACGAAACAAATTGGTGGAAATCTTTATTATCAATTCTGCCAGTAAATGGTTTGTTATTATGAAGGAGAGTCGCAGAGAATATGGAGACTGTCGTAGAGAACCAGAACGTCCAGGATCCATCGGCAATATTGTTGTAGAACAGACCGTACCCTCCGCGCAGAGCGGTCTTCCCATTTCCAAACACGTCCCAACCGAATTGCCCACAAGTGGCCCGGACCCGAGTGAGGACGAATGTATAGCAATGACCCGTTGGGTCCTTTGAGCGTCATGATTCCGCTGGTTACCTGATCAGCGAACGTGGCCCCAGCGCCGGGCATAAAGTGTCGCAAAGGCCCCGGGACCGAACAGCGTTTTGGTTCCTATAAAGCAGGAATAATCAAACCGCAAACCCACATTCAGCGTAAACCGCGGCGTAATCTTCCAATCATCCTGAACAAACGCGCCTTCGTACAACCATCGAATCTTTTCATATAAGTCATTCGCTAGTGAAGCAGTTTGAACGTTAACAATCTGAACCAATCAGAAATAGGGAATGGCTTCAGCAAAGTCCTGCAGATTGTCGAAATAGAATGACGGTAGCACAATAG
>CAVYXS010000290.1:0-4748 GCA_963772205.1 uncultured cyanobacterium | reverse complement strand
GTTTTTGCCCTGTACTTCGTTCAGTTGGTGTTTGCTACTATTCGGATCGGCTTTGAGTAGAGAGAACAACAGTGGACGAATTGCGACTTGATAAATATCCATTTGTTAGTTGTCAGTTGTCAGTTGTTGATTCTTTGGGACTGACAACTGACTCTCATTTTGCACCACTCATAGCATTTCCCGACAAGCGTGACGTACACCCGTAAGGGCACGGCACTGCCCTGCCCCTACACCTTGCGATATAATGTTGTACCTCATCTGAATGAGAACCGCTATATCAATTATCAATAAGTCTGAGCTTATTACTCACGGTGCTTTTTTGGGCATCTTATATATTAAACGCTATATTGACCAATAAATTCAGATGGGGCAGCCACAAAGACCGATAGCCGCCGAACAACAGATCCTTTCCTTGGGAAGCATCCTTCAGAAGCTTAGGGAAGCCAATAGTGTTGACGTTCTGATTGAAACGACAATTTCATATCTTCAAGAGCAGTTTGACTACAAACTGATTTGGATTGCACTTTACGATCGCGTCAATCACATATTGTGCGGCCAAGGGGGGATGCCTGCAAATGAAACCAATTTTTTACAACAACGGGTAGTTCTCAGTCCTGGGGATTTATTCGAGCAAGTAGTCATTGAACAGCGTCCCTTAGGTGTACCCGATTTACAAGTCGAACATCGGGTGGAAGGATGGCAAGAATTGGCAATAAAACTCCAAATCCAGGGAACAATTATTTTACCAATTCGCTATAAAGAACGCTGTTTGGGTTTGGTGTTACTGAGTTCACAACATTGGGGCTATTTACTGACTGGAGAAGCCAGAGCCAGACTGTTGATAGTTCTAGGGGAACTGGGCGCAGCAATTTATCAACAGGAGATGGATTTGCAGCAAAAGCAAACTAAGCGCTCCCAAGAGCCGTTGTTAAAATTGCTGCAAAATTTAACCACCCTCAGTAACCTAGATGAAAGGCTAAAAGCGGTAGTAGCAGCCACCCATGAATTTGTCTCTCCCAGTGATACAAAAATATACTGGTTTGAGCGCCAAAACGATAACTTTTGGTGTCGAATGAGCAATCAACTGGCCAACAGCGGCGACAATTATCGCCATGAGCAAATAGCCATAGGCATAACGGTGGAAGAATTAAGCGATTTTTATGATGCTTTGGCAGGTCATAAAATTGTGTGGATTGGCGAGTCACGCAGTTCCCTCAAAAGCCATTTTACTGCCAAATTGCTCGAACGCCTACAGGTGCGATCGCTCTTGGCATCTCCGATTATCTGGCAACAAGACTTACTAGGTTTTCTGGCAATTGAAAGCAATTTACCGCGAATCTGGACAGAAACAGATAAACATTTTGTCCAAGCTGCTGCAGGGTTAATTTCTCTAGTTGCTCCCACCGACAGCATGGAAAGCACTATCCAACAGAATGCCCAGTTAACTAAAACCCAGAAATTACAACAACTCAATTGGTACAAACATCGTTGTCTAGAGGACATACAAAAAACCACTTCGTCTTTAGTTGCTCAAATACATGATTTGGGCATTCCTAGTCATGAACTGACGAAAAACCGTTACGAAGTATTGCTGCAGCAGTTAGACAACACCACTAATTTAATCACTGGAGTGCTGAAACTTGAGGAGTGGGAGTTACATATAAACTGGGACACTATGCCTATAGCCACTTTACTGAAGCGATCGCTCGAACGAGTGGAAAATTTAGTCAAAAAACACCAGTTGTGGATAGGTGTGCATGGTTTAGGACAAAGGATTGTGGATGAGGAATCACCACATAGCTCTTCAGATCTCAATGGGGTGCAAACCTCAATGGCGATCGCTGGCGATATTTTCAAAATTGAATTAGTTCTTCATGAATTGTTGGTTTCAGCCTGTGAGCGTTCTCATCATGGCGGCAGAATTGATATCTGGTGTCGCCGTTTACGTGAGCGCACTCTCGATCTGTCAATTACAGATAATGGCACCATTGAAGCACAGCTACTAACTGAGCTACGTCCAGATACACCCAAGGATGTACTTGCTTGCTCCACCCTCAACCAACCACCAGGTTTACATCTGCTGATTTGCCAACAGCTCATGGAGCAACTCCAAGGTGAATTGCATTTCTATCAATTACCAGATAATCGCGTCGTCAGCCGGTTGCTGTTGTTGTTAGCAATTGAGGTTTCTTAAGGTAATCGGTAAAATTATTGTGTCATTAATTTTGATAGTTACGTAGTAAGCACTTTAGTGCTTCAAAATCTAGGACTAAAGTCCTAACTACAAAATTTACCCATCAAAACTAATGACATGAACTACTAAGTAACGAAAAATGACACCCGTCAACCTTTGACAGATATACCTCCGCAATCATCCGTATATTACTGAGTTTTGGAAATTACATTTAATTTTTAATTAAATTGTGAGGGGTATAACCCTCATAATTGCTGCTTGTTTGCTAATCTTAGCTATCTTTAGGGATTTGTATGGTTTTTTCTCTATTTACCGAACAATAGTGCCAAAATCCTTCTAGAGAGGGATATTTGTGAATTTTGTTAGTCACGATAATAGTAAAGATAGCCATATTTTTCAGAAAATTGCTCCATAATACTGCTCTGGGGGGATTAACCCCACATTTCTTTGCTAAAAGTATCCTCCCGTTGTAGCAAAATGGTTATAATTATTTTCCATTGCCCTCATTAATCTTGATTCAAATCAGCACAGTATTAATATGGGGCGTACACGTTCTAAATCTGACCTGCCTGAAAAAATCTGTCCGGTCTGTCAACGTCCTTTTACCTGGCGCAAGAAATGGCTTGATTGCTGGGACGAAGTTAAATACTGCTCAGAACGTTGCCGTCGTCGGCGTTCTGACGCAAAAAATGAACCGGATAACTAAGTAAAACCACACAAACGCAAATAGCACAAAAAATATATGAATTTACAGGTGCAACCGAAATTAATTATTCATGGCGGGGCTGGTAGTTCGCTCCACGGCAAAGGAGGATTGGAGGCGGTGCGCCGTTCTCTGTATACAGTAATAGAGTCCGTTTATTCTCTGTTAATCTCAGGCGCAAATGCTTCTGAGGCGGTGGTGCTTGGTTGTCAAATGCTGGAAGATGATTCCCGCTTCAATGCTGGGACTGGTTCAGTATTGCAATCTGATGGTCAAATCCGCATGAGTGCTTCTCTGATGGATGGCACCTTAGGGCGTTTTAGTGGTGTAATTAATATTTCACGGGTGAAAAATCCCATCGAGTTGGCGCAATTTTTACAAAACTCCCCAGACCGGGTACTGTCAGATTACGGTGCAGCAGAACTAGCACGGGAATTACAAGTACCTAGCTATAACGGTTTAACTGAGTTGCGGTTGCAAGAATGGATTCAGGAGCGTCAGGGAAACTTTAAAAGTACAATGGCTGGGGTGGTTGCAGAACCCGAACTCGTGGAAAGCGCCAGCGCCCGACGTGGAACTATAGGTGTAGTAGCTTTAGATACTTATGGTAAGCTGGCTGCAGCCACTTCTACAGGCGGTAAAGGCTTTGAGCGGATTGGGAGAGTCAGTGATTCTGCTATGCCTGCGGGTAATTATGCTACTAGAAAAGCGGCGGTGAGTTGTACGGGTATTGGCGAAGATATTATTGATGAATGTTTGGCAGCGAAGATTGTAGTACGTGTTACAGATGGTTTATCCCTTGCGGATGCAGTGGAGCGATCGTTTGTTGAAGCCAAGGAAAACCAGCGAGATTTTGGCGCGATTGCTCTGGATGCGAGTGGTGCGATCGCTTGGGGTAAAACCAGCCAAATCTTACTTGCAGCTTACCACAATGGCGTCACAATAGGCGATACATTGGAATGGGCTGAAAGCGAATTAATAGGTTATTGCTGAATTATAGCGGTTATCGGTTGAGTCCAATACACTCGTAAGGGCACGGCAATGCCGTGCCCCTACATGCGACGATATAATTTTGTATTGCATCCAACTGAGAATAGCTATAGTTGTAGAGCCTCAGAGGATGTTTTAAAAGTGGTGTGTTGTATCTTCATTGAATTATTACCCCCCTTAATCCCCCCTTATATACGCGCTTCGCGTTCCCGTAGGGTAGGGGGGAAATAAGAAAAGTTCGGTTCCCTCCCCTTTATAAGGGGAGGGTTAGGGTGGGGTAAAAAATATTTGATACATCAATTAAGACTTTTAAAACATCCTCTTAGGGACTTCCAACAAATAAATTATCCAATCTTCTGGGGTGGACATCCAGCCCAAGGCTACGGGCGGGCGAGACGCCCACCCCACAAGAGGTAATTGAGTATTATTTTATTGTCAGTCCCTTGACTTTTTGGGGTTCCGGGAATTAACTCTGCTTGCGCCAACCAGGTTTGACTACCTGACGCGCACGCGCAATTACCAAAGAATCATCTGGGACATCTTCTGTCACTGTGGAACCTGCAGCTACGTAGACATCATCACCCAAAGTAACAGGCGCTACTAATACGCTATTAGAACCTGTTTTAGTGCGATCGCCTATTTTGGTACGATGTTTTTTCACGCCGTCATAGTTAGCGGTAATTGTCCCAGCACCGATGTTTACTTTAGTTCCGGTTGTGGTATCACCTAAATATGATAAATGTGCTACGTTAGTGCGATCGCCTAATTTTGTATTTTTTAATTCCACAAAGTTACCGATACGGCAACCCTCTCCTACTTCTGTATGACCTCGTAAATGGGCATAGGGACCAATCTTGCTTC
>CAVYXS010000289.1:0-18482 GCA_963772205.1 uncultured cyanobacterium | reverse complement strand
ACTTAGATGATTTTTTACAATAAAAAAAATTAAAAAGCAATTAAACAGAAATATTAATCGAAATGGCAACAGGAATACCTAGAAATAACGGACGTAATCAGAAAAAACAACATATAATCCCCTTCCGTCTTGAATATGAAGGTAAAATGCCTATAGAAGATATATTAAAAATTAAACCAGCCCAGTTAAATCAGGTGATAAGTGTTGAAGGTTATCCAAGAAATAAACTGATATATGGAGACAATTTAACAGTTCTGAGTTCCTTGTTAAATGATGATAATGTTGCAGGTAAAGTTAGTTTAGTTTATATTGATCCACCCTACGCAACTGGCAGTAGTTTTGAGTCTCGTAATCAAGATCATGCTTACCATGATATAATGGAAGGTGCGGAATATTTAGAATTTTTGCGTCAACGTCTTGTCTTACTAAGAGAAATTTTATCAGATGAGGGTTCTATATATGTACATTTAGATGAAAAAATGGCTTTTGCAGTCAAAATTATAATGGATGAAATTTTTGGAACCAAAAATTTTCGTAATTTAATTACTAGAAAAAAGTGTAATCCTAAAAACTATACACGCAAACAATACGGTAACGTAGCCGATTACATTCTTTTTTATACAAAAACTGATAATTACTTCTGGAATCAGCAATTTGAACCTTGGAATGAGAATTCTATTAAGAAAGAATATCAATATATTGAAGCAGAAACTGGAAGACTCTATAAAAAAGTTCCCATTCATGCTCCAGGGGTAAGAAAAGGAGCAACAGGTCAACCTTGGAGAGGTATGCTACCACCTCCAGGTAAGCACTGGCAATATACTCCAGAAACTTTAGATGAAATGGATGCGCGGGGGGAAATTTACTGGTCTGGAACAGGTAATCCCAGGAGAAAACTCTACTTTGATAATAGTCAGGGGATTACCGTTCAAGATATTTGGCTTGATTTTAAGGATGCTCACAATCAAAATATTAAAATTACAGGCTATCCCACAGAAAAAAATTCAGATATGATTAAGCGAATAATTCTCGCTTCATCTAACGAGGGAGGTATTGTACTAGATGGCTTTGCAGGGAGTGGAACTACTATAGCTGTAGCTGAAGAATTAGGGAGAAAATGGATAGCTATTGATAATTCTCAACTGGCTATTGATACTATGGTTCTGCGTTTAGTTAAAGGAACTGAAGCAATGGGTGACTTTGTGAATGGAATAAATGCTAGTACCAAATACAGACAAATCAATCTAATAGAGATAAATAGAATTTTAAGAACTGGCTTGGATTTGTACATCGAACAATCACCTAGTTTAGACTTTATTCCTGATAAAACTATCAAAGATTGGGCTAACCAACTTAACTCTCCAACCAGTCTTTTGTAAACCTGTTATCTAGCATTTTTAGAGTACAAACCATGACTTTACCTTGTCCATAGTTTTCTAAATTAGCGTAATCATCCCACATAGATCCTAGAAGTAATCCTGGACCATCATTGAGCATAAATACTTTTAACGGCAAATTATAGGTGCTAGCGTAACTCAGAATTTCTGTTATTTTATCTCGATTTCCTCCTGTTCTATCATCTTCCTGAGATCCTCCTCTGTCAGAGTCATAACGAGCAAATCCAACTACCAATAGAGTACCATCTAACCTAGATATCAAAATATCTGCAGGAGTTTTGTTTTTCCAGTTATGCAAAACCTCATTCAGCATTACATCTCTTCCTGCACGAACTGGCCCTCGAATTAAATAATTATTGCTAAACACTTTGTTAAACCATAAGAAAAAACTTTCTGTTAAGTCATAACCTTTTTGTCCTCGGTTGCTTTGCTCTAAAAGAATTGCCATCAGAGTTTCATCAGGGATGGGACGGCTTTTCACATTTCTTTTAACTTCTTCTATCTGACGAAATCTATAGCCAAAGTCTCTGATTATATCAGGTATTTTACCTTTCCTCTTGGTCATTTCAACGGATGTATCTGGTGATACATATCTACGAAACACTCTCAGAAGCTGAATTCGGAGAGGATCAGGCTCTTGTGTAATAATTTCAAGTAAATGTGTAGAGCTTGTTGCTGCCTCTACAATTTCTGTAAATCGTACTAATACTTTTTCATAGAGAATATGAGCTTCATCCAAGGAATCTGGATAAAAAGGTGAGTCAAATATAGTCATTTGTTGCCTCCTAAGTCGCTGAGTTGTCGAAGTCTTCATAGTCGCAAAAATCTTCTCCCTCCAAATCAGAGAAGACATTTAATTCACTATCAGATGCATAGTCTGCAACATCTGTCATTGCAGTTAATGCTAATTGGCGTTTTTGCTCATCTTTAGTAAGTGAATTTTGCTCGCGAAGTACCAGTTTCAAAGCTGCTTCAGCTATTGTTAGGCAATCACCTACACTTAGATTCGCCAGTGTTTGGAGAATTTCCTTAGTTTCCATCTTAATTCATTCATACTCATAAAATTATAGCCTTGACAGTGAACAGAGCCGCCAGGGACTGCAAGTCCCTGTCTCATAGCTTAAGTCCTCTATAAGAGGACTGAAACCCATATCAATGGCATATCAAATAAATTACATTATTTTTGTAGATTCATATCAAGAAGTAGAAGAAAAACAGCGAGAGAATCAAGAAGATGAGCAAATTTAAATATCAAATGCTAATTCAATGGTCTGATGAAGACAACTGCTTTTTAGTCGGATTTCCCGACTTTCCTGGACAGCCTTTTCGGACGCATGGTGATACTTATGAGGAAGCTGTTGTAAATGGTATTGAAGCATTGGAGTCGCTGATAATGGCTTATGAAGCCACCGGAGAAGCACTTCCAAAACCGAACGTTTGTAAGGTGGCTTAAATGAGTAGTACATTGACAAAGTGACTCACTTGCTTTTTATTGATCACCCCAACACGGCTTGTCCCAACCGCTTTAGAATCCGCAAGACTTCAGCTAACTCATGTCTTCGAGGAAATAAAGAAAATGTCCTTGATACATCGTACTGCGGAGTGTCTGTGAGAGTGAGCTTGAGAAATACAAACTCATCGCCGTTTGTTGCCATTCCGAATACAGATTTATCGCTCTGAAGATTAGTCAGCATATAAGCTAATAACTGCGGTAATGCTGCTGCTACTGGAATGCTAGTTCGTTTCGACTCCACCACCAAAATCCACAGTTTTTCCTGCACAATTAGTGTGTCAATAAAGCCGCGAATCGTTTCATCAGGATCTTCAAGTTCTAATGCAACACCATAGGGTGAGCGAATTCGATATGGTGGATCGAGAAAACCTGTGAGTTCTAACAACGGCGAAACCACCAAAAGGTTAATCGTACCTTCTAACAATAGACCATCAACTCGATGGTAGTCATAACGCTGCTTAATCCGAGCAATACCCGCCTGTTCTTGTTGGTTTAGTTCGGGTAATTCGTCAATCCACTCGTAGAAAAAGCGATCGCTATCAGCTTGAGTTAAATTACAGCGAGTCTGTAAATCGTTTAAGCTTTTAATGGTATCAGTAATTCCAACGCTGGAAACCATCTGCTATTGTCTCATCATTGCGTTTAGTCTAGCATTAGTATACAACGCTTTCCTGTTACCCACAATCTGTCTACGCACTTCTAAAAATCACCAAGATATCGCCCTCTTCTCTTCCTTTGCGCCTCTGCGCGACGGACACTTTGCTCAAGTCGGGGAACCCGCCCACACAAGTGTCCTCCTCTGCGTGAGAAAAAGATCACTTGAATTTAATTATGATTAATTATCCGCAATAATATGGTCATAAAAACTATAACCTGTCGCTGCATGACATAATTTTACTGATGCTATCATCCGACAATTCGTGTTAACACCAAGCCTATTAGATGATAAAAAAAAATCCCATAATTTGCTGTCATTTCTCATTATCCTACCCATCACCCCATACATAGGAATACACTTGAAGAAACAAGATTAGTCAACATCATGAGCTTTACCCTCTCCTCTAGTAAACAGATAGATCTAGCAATTGATCAAAATCCCATTACAGTGGCTATGCATACATCTGTGCTAGAGGCGATCGCGTTGATGAGTCAAGTGCGGGGTAGTTGCACGTTGGCAAATTCAAGCTCAGGTTTAGATCCTAACCTACTAGAGGCGCGTGCAAGTTGCGTTTTGGTTGTAGAAAAAACTCGGTTGGTTGGCATATTTACTGAGCGGGATGTGGTTCGCTTGACTGCTGCTGGCATCAATTTGAACTCACTTGAGATTGCTGATGTCATGACTAAGACACCGGTGACGATTATCAAATCGCAGTTTCAAGATGTGTTCTCGATTCTCACGCTATTTCGTTATCACCAAGTTCGTCACCTGCCGATGGTAGACGATCGCGGACAAGTATTAGGTGTGGTAACTCGCGAGAGTGTGCGGCGAATTTTGCAACCTTTCGATTTGCTGCGGGTGAGATTTATTCAAGAAGTGATGGTAACGCAAGTTATTCACGCTGCTAGGAATGCCTCTATTTTACATCTGGCACAACTGATGGCAGAGCATCAGGTAAGTTGTGTGGTAATTGCAGAAAAACAAAGCCCTTTAGCTGATTCACTACTGACGCCGATTGGTATCGTTACGGAACGGGATATTGTTCAATTTCAGGCGTTGGAGTTGGATTTGCAAACAATGGAGGCGCAAACTGTTATGAGTATGCCTTTGTTTTGTCTCAAACCAGAACAATCTTTATGGGTAGCTCATCAGGAAATGCAACGGCGATTTATCCAAAGGTTGGTAATCACGGGCGATCGCCAAGAGTTGTTGGGAATTGTTACCCAAACCAGCTTACTAGATGTGATGGACCCTCTACAAATGTATGGGGTGGTGGAAGCTTTGCAACGCAGAACCAGTGAGTTAGAAGCTGAAAAAATCCAACTATTGAAAAACCGCAATATCCAACTAGAGCAGCAAGTTCAGGAACGCACGGCTTCACTCCAGTTAACAATGCATCGAGAAAAACTCGTGGCGGGGATTTCCTCGCGGATTCGCCAATCTCTGAATTTAGATGAAATTCTTCAGTCTAGTGTCAGCGGCGTGCGGGATTTTCTCAACTGCGATCGCGTTGTTGTTTATCAATTACAACCCAATCTGGATGGTGTCATCGTGGCTGAGTCCGTTTTACCAGGATGGACAGCTTTACTTAATAGAAAAATCATTGATACCTGTTTTCGTTCTGGGATGGCTGATAGCTATCTACAAGGACAAATCAGGACTATGGAAGATATCTATCAAGCCGGATTGTCTGAATGTCACATTGAGTTACTCACACAGTTTGAAGTTAAAGCCAATTTGGTTGTTCCCATTCTCATCAGCGAACAGGAACCAGGATTTAGTTGTCAACTACATTCCCAGTTCTGCGATCGCAATACAGGTCAATGTCTATGGGGGTTACTGATTGCTCACCAGTGTTCTGCACCTAGACCTTGGCTAAGGGAGGAATCGGAACTTCTTGACCAATTAGCAGCACAAATTGCGATCGCTATCCAACAAGCTCAAGCTTACCAACAAGCACACGAAGAACTCGCACAACGACAACACACCGAACAACTGCTACAACAACTCAATCAGGAACTAGAAGACAGGGTTGAGCAAAGAACAGCAGCTTTACAAGAAAGTCAGTTACTTTGTACAGCGTATCGTCGATACTTCTCCCAATATATTGTACATCTTTGACCTACAGGAACAACGTAATATTTACATCAATCGCGAAATTGCCATAATTCTAGGCTACTCATCCCAGGAGATTCTGGCAATGGGGGCGTCTTTCTTGGCGACGGTAATCCACCCAGAGGATTTACCAAAAGTTTTGAACTATCATCAACAGTTAGATAGGGTTTTTGATGGTGATATTTTAGAAATTGAATACCGCATCAGACACGCCAACGGGACATGGCGCTGGCTCAACAGTCGAGAGTCAGTCTTTGCCAGAGATAGCAACGGTAAAGTTAAACAGACTATTGGTAATGCTACAGATATTAGCGATCGCAAACAAGCAGAAGCAGACATCCGTGCTGCTTTAGAAAAAGAAAAAGAACTCAGCCAACTGCGATCGCGATTTATTTCTATGGCCTCCCATGAATTTCGTACCCCTTTAACCATTATTTCCTCATCTGCTAGCATTCTCGAAACCTATAATCATCGGATAACCGAAGAAAAGAGACAGCAACATTTACAACGCATTCAAAACACCGTTAAGCACATGGCTCAATTGCTGGATGATGTATTAACCGTCAACCTGGCTGAAATTGATCGACTGGCGTTTAATCCAGAATCACTCGATTTGGTAACATTTTGTCGTAATCTGGTAGAAGAATTGCAACTTAGCACTGACCAACACCAAATCATCTTTGTTGCGAGTCATAATGATCAGTCTCTGGCTACTTTCACGTTTGCAATTGACCAAAAACTGATGCGGCAAATTTTGACTAATCTGCTTAACAATGCTATTAAGTATTCTCCTGATGCTAATGTGATTAATTTTGATTTAATCATTCAGGATAGTGGTATTGTTTTTCAAATTCAGGATCATGGTATGGGTATTCCTGAAGAAGACCAAGGGCAGTTATTTGAGTCTTTCCACCGAGCCAGGAATGTCGGTTCCATCGCCGGTACGGGTTTGGGGTTGGCAATTGTGAAAAGGTGTGTCAATTTACATAAAGGTAATATCTCCGTCAGTAGTAAAGTAGGAGAAGGCACAATATTTACAATCACCATTCCTTGTTTGGCATAATTTCTGTGCTGTTAGTAGCAAAAAATTACCATTGCCGTAACCTCGACTATTTTCAACTTACAGCGATTTTCAGGTAAATGAACCACATTTTTATATCTCACGCAAACGCGAGTGCGTCTGTCTCCGACACGCTCGCGCGTTCGTAGAGAAGGCGCATTCGCGTAGCGTCTCGTAGAGAAGGAACAAAGAAATACAGATATTAGCTTGTGGTCTAAATATCTGAAAACTGCTGTAATTAGGACTTATTTTTGTAAATGCACACAATGATTAATTTGTACAGTGCGTAAGTCCTATTAATTATGAATTAGTCCTATTTCCATCTTTGCCATAGGCTTGCCAAGCCAAGTCTACCAGTCCATCAACGATCGCAGTTGCCACAACCGCATTACCTTTGCGACTGTCAATCATAATGTGTGGAACTAGAGATAGAGAATCTTGCAAACTTTCTTTAGCTGCATCCACATTGACAAATCCCACAGGGGTAGCAATGATTAAAGCAGGTCGAATTTCTTCCGCTTCAATTAAATCAACAAGTATTGTCAGTGCTGTTTGTGCTTGACCAACGACAAAAATACCTTCTGGGTAACGCTTGGCTAGAGTTTCAATTCCCCATGCGGCGCGAGTTTTTTCTGTTTGGGGGCGCGTTACGGCTTCCATGCTGCAATATAGGGGATTAGCAAAAGTATTTTGAATCTCGTAGCTAATACCCGCCTGTACCATCGGCACATCTACTACAATAGTGGTACGCGCAGCTAATGCTGCTGCTCCAGCTTGCAAGGCACGCTCAGAAAAGCGAATCAAAGACTTATACTCAAAGTCAGCCGTGGCGTATATCACCCGACGAACAATTTCATACTCCGCAGGTGAAAAGACATGATCACCAATTTCACTATCAATAATAGCCAAACTTTGAGCATCAGTTATGTGCCATTCCATTGCCATTGTGCTTCTGAGATATCAGCTTACAGCTTATCAGCTTGAGGGAGTTATGAGTGAGGAGTGACACTCACTCAGCACTCCTGACTCACGACTCAGCACTAGAAGGTGGCCGACCAAAAACTGGGGATAGGTACGCTACCAAAGCACCAATAAAAAAACCAGAGATATTGCGAACTAAAGGTAGCCATTCACTTGTGCGCGTCACAACTGGGCCAATACCAAAAGCAATAAACAAAATTCCCCATAAAGGTGAGAAAATTAAAGCCCATTGCCAAGCAAAAATTTGTTTATTGGTGCGGGGTTGAGCTGCAAATCCACAAATTATTCCCCCAACGACTGAGGTAATCAAGGTGAGAATCCATTGCTCCCGTGGTAATCCGGGAACCACTTTACAACCACCCTTAAGCAAACAGCCTTTCACTGATTCTAAGGCTTGGATAATGGCTTGGTCTTCGCCTTGTTCTCGGACAAAGTACAAATTCCCGAAGCGAGTTTGCAGTTCTATCCAAAAAGTCCGGGGTAAAAGTTCATAAACTGCGTCACCGACACTAAAGCTGAGGATATTACCGCCACGGGAATCAGCCACTAGCAGAATGCTTTTATCATCCAAACCCCAATAATTGATCACTGCGCGGCCAGGGGTGCGGTCATATTGGGTCAATACTCGCAGTTTCCAGCCAGTATCGGTTTCAAATTGTTCTAAATCCTTGACAAGCTTTTCTTCTTGAAGTTCAGGGAGTGATTTCGCTAAATCTACAACTGGAGTAAAGGTGTTGGGTAACAACTCAGGATTGTCATAAGCCAGCGCCTCTGGAGAATGCATGACCCACATTGACCCAGCCAAGAAAAATACTGCAATAGCTACCAGAATTCGTCGCCAAAAACAAGACTGCATGGACGTTTTTATAAAATATCAATGGTAAACGTGAACAAGTGATTTTAAAAGAGTACGGGAAAAGTGATACTTCTTTACACTTCTTTACTTTACTCTAATATAAAGGATTTAATCTAGCAGAATTTAACCAAAGGGCTAATTTTGCTGCCGATGGGGAGCCGAAGTATGGGGAGACTTGTACTGAGCGGAGCCGAAGTATGGGGAGATGGGGAGAATAACTATTGACCACTGTCAACTGTCAACTGTCAACTGTCATCCTCAAAACTGTCTTCGTCCCTAGGAGAATTACTGTAACCATCATTACTACGTATGGCTTCGGTTTTAGTGCGGCGATTTTCATATCTGAGAGCTTCTTGCTCTCGTAGTGTTAATGGTGGTTTTTCAGTTATTGGTAGACGTTCAACGGAACGCAAGGGAGGTTTTCGGCGTGTGAAGGTTTTCCAGGCTGCTTTGACACCTACTAAAATACTCCGTGTGCCTACTTGAATATTTTCGGCTTGTTGTCTGGCACCATCTAGGCTTTGATCCACTTGTTGAACGACTTTACTCGCGCTTTTAACACCTTCATTCACATCATTGGTTAAGTCAGTGATTTCCGAACCAGTTGTGCGGATGGCATTTAAAGTAGGTGGTAGCTCGCGTGATAGGGTATCAAATAGTTTTTGGGCGCTGCGAGCAGCTCGTGCTAATTCCTGCAAAGCGGGTATAGCCGCTACCAAAACAGCGGTCAGACTGGTAGCGACTAAGAGTAAGGATAGTCCCAGCCAAAACAGGGGGTCCATCAGGGTTATGTCATTTATGAGCGTTCTAGATGTTGAGAAAGAGAATCCGAATTTTCTAGTCTTTGAGAATCAGCATTCCTATTATCTACAGGATTTTGCCGATTCAACACTTGGTTTGAGCGCTGACTGGCATCTATACCAGCTGCGATCGCTTCTTGTAATCTCTCTAAAGTCTCATCCCAGTTTTGCAATGCTTTTGCAGAGAGCCGGTCTGCCTGGATCTGCACACTTGTTGACAAATCTTCCGCCAATTCTGGCAGAGCATCGGCAGATTTTTTCAAAATTTTCCTGGTTTCACGCCCTGTGCGTGGGGCGACGAGTAAACCTGTCAAAGCACCGATAGTTGCCCCTAGCATCAAACCGCCAATAAATACTCCAGAACGGTTGTTAGACATCTTATATTATTTATCTCCTTACACCCATTTTATGTGGGTTTTCTCCCCTTGCAAGACCAAAATCATATTATTCACTTAAATCTATGGTGACAATATATCAACAAAAAATCTGGCAGCGATTTCTCATTTTTGTACCAATCCTAACCCAGCAAATAAGCGCCGCCAGATTTGCCTTCCTACGACTAGTAGGTTGAGAATTTGCCGCACTTGTTGGATTTGCCTCTGTAGGGCTTGATTTTTCTGGCGCAGGTGAACAAGATTCTGCTCGCTGGTATAAATATTTTCGGGTGCTTTATACAGTACCGCATGACTACAACGTTCATAGGCGGCTAATCTATCTGCTATCTGCCCTATGCGCTGTTTCAGTTTCCATATTCGCCAAGCTGCGTACAGTAATATCCATGAAATTAGAGTGTTAATGACGACAACTGCTATTACCATTTTTGACCTTCACTAACGTCAGCTTTGAGGAATTTGTTGATCGGATGCTGATTTAATCATAACGGTAGAGCATCCATTATCATGAGTTTAGAGTGGGTATTGCCAATGAAGATCTCAACTATGCATTAAATAGGCTGTTGTGTCCATACCCACCCTGAGAGAAAAAAAGTTGTGCGTGCTGAGTAATGAGTAAAAAACACTCCCCAAAACTCTCTAATTCCTAACCCCTAACCCCTTTTCATCTATTTAACGACGGAATTTATTGGGATCGAGTGTAGGATTGGGGCTATTGATATCGGATAGTTGGCGGAGGTTGGTTTGGGTATGGGAACGGTTACGAATTGCGACACCGTTTTTGAGTCCGCTACCATCACCACCATCTTTGCGATCGAGAAAAGGTTTAAGATTGATGCCACTATTATGTGAACTAACTCGATTTCTACCGCCACCAAGAATTGTACGACTTAAATTGTATATTTGGTCTGCTCCGCGATCGCGACTACCATAAGTGTTAACGGCTATGGTTTGCTGTCCACTGTCAGCAGTAGTTAAGTTTTGGAAGACGCTATTGCGGACAACATAGGGATCTTTGCCACGAGGTACAGTCAAGACAATTCTACAGCTTGGATTACCTTGGGTGGTGACGCAGATAATGTTTTCCTTATTTGCTACAGCTGTCTGCAGTTCTTGTAGTCCATCGCTGCGATAAGATTCTAAACGGCTGGCTATTGTCTCACAACGCTTTTCGGGATCCAGACCACCACCCAAAGCTGTAGGCGCCGCCCAAGGAAAGTATTGACCTGGTTGACTTTGTGGTTGATACATGACAGTGTACTGACCATTGGTCTTCTGACAGCTAAATCGCGCCCCAGTATCACCAGTGGTGGAAGTGGGAATGGTTGTTGATGGGCTGGTTGGGGTTGTAGTTCCTGTTGGTGTTGTAGTACCCGTGGGGATTGAGGGATCACCTGTTGTAGGTACCACCACTGCACCAGAAGAATTAACTTGGGCAAATGCTACGGAATTGCTTAAAAAGCAGGATAAACCCAAACTGCTTAAAAGCACAAACTTTAGCGCTTGTGATGACATAAATTATCCTCAACCAAAAATTAGAATATAGGAGTACTGATAATTTGAGTGACGCAAAATTTTGGCTTTTGATTCATGAAAAACTCTGCTTTTTTCTATTTGAGTTGAAATGGTATATTTATTTACGCTGCGCTGCAAGTAAGTCGGCGAGAAAAAACCAAACTACATTAAGTAATGTAAAATTTAATTGAATTGGCTTGTAGTAAGCGGCTCTAGCCCTTAAGAGAGGACTAAAGTCCCCACTACAAACCTTAAATTATTCACGCCGTTCTACTTACTAGGGCTACAAAAACAAAGCCTGCTTCCGCAGGCTAGTAAATATAAATCTAGGTCTATCAACTGGTGTTCAAGGTTGGAGATGGAGACTGGAGGCGATCGCTAATTTTGTCACTTGACTTTAAACACCTGTTTCCTTACCTCAATTCTTTTCGTGCCTCGGAAAATTGTGTGTAGCTATATTTACTAAGCATTAGTTCCTGTTAGCACCATACCAGGTAAAAAACCTGCCATATATTTCTCTACCCCTTTTGGATTGCTGAGTAATTGAGCAGAAACCTGCATAGCCTGTTCACCTGGGTAAACATCCTCTACACCATCAACTACAGCTTGTAGAGCAGCTCTAGCAACTTCGGCTGGTGCTACCTTAGGATTAGGCCATTCCTTTGCTAAATTAGTATCCACAGTTCCAGGCATCACGGCAACAACCAGGGTATTCTGTGCTGCAAGTTCTGCCCGTACACCTTGAGTCATGGATATAGCCGCCGCTTTAGAAGCGCTGTAAGAACCACTGAAGGGTAAATTTACTTTTCCCACCTGATGTTCCATCTGAAGATTTTGGTACATAGTATTCACCTAATTTATTTAATTGGACATATATAGGACCATAATAAGTACGGGGAATAGGTGGATATGGTGTTTGAGGCAGAGAATTTGATGTGTGGTTAAACCTTGTTTTTGAATTTTCTATTAAATAACTCTCCAGTTGAGACAGGAAAGATACTAGTACAGCATGGCGGAAATAAACCCACCATTATGAACCTTGAAACAATCATCATTTGCAGTCTTGAGAAATGGTAGGCGTATTTACGCCGCACGGTACTAGCTCGGATTTAGGCATTGATGGCACTTGCCAATAGCGAATTTTTACATTTTTATGACCATACTCGTCAACCATTTGCTCAAAAGCTTTTTTTCTATGATGTCCAATAAAACGACTTTTGAAACATCTTGCTTGGAACATTATATAAGCTGTAGGTTCTTCATCAGTACCTACAAAATAAATACCGCCAAAGGTAGGAAGTGATTTTTTATTAATATATAAAACCCAAGGAAGTTTAGTTACATCAATACGTTGAGCAGTAGCAAGAACTTGAGATGGATAAAATTTAGGTTTCATTGCTAGATTTACAATTATATTGTGAAGAATTTGAATGAGCCAACTCTATTTATAGAATGCCCAAAATTGCCTCACATATAACGTCAATGAAAGTAATATTGCACTCCTAAGTTTAAGGGCTATTTAGTACATTTACTCAGGGTAAGTTTAGTTCAAAAATCTCCCTAGAAAACAAAAAAACCCACTTGTGTGGGCTTTTTAAATCAATTAATTAAGTAACTAAACTTAGCGTTTCGCTAACTTCTTCGACATCTTCCGCAGACGAATTGATTGGGGTGTAACTTCCACCAATTCATCAGGGCCAATGTACTCCAAAGCCCGTTCCAAGCTCATGTCTATTGGTGTTTGCAACTGAACTAATTCATCACCACCAGCAGCACGGTGGTTGGTTAACTGCTTGGTTTTACAAACATTCAGTTCTAAGTCTTGGGGACGATTGTGTTCTCCCACAATCATACCTCTGTAAACTTTAGTACCTGGAGTAATAAAGAATGCACCTCTATCTTCCGCGTTCTTCATGGCGTAGAAGGTAGAAACACCTTCTTCAAAGGAGATTAAAACGCCTTTGTTCCGAGCTTCAATATCACCACTGAGTTGACGATAATCTAAGAAGCTGTGATTCATGATACCTTCACCACGGGTCATCCGCATGAATTCACCACGGAAACCAATCAAACCACGGGCGGGAATGACGAACTCTAGCTGGGTGCGATCGCCACTACCTGGTTGCATGTCTTGCATTTCGCCTTTGCGTTGTCCTAGGCGTTCAATACAGCTACCAACAGCGTCAGCAGGAACGTCTAACACCAGCAGTTCATAAGGTTCACAAGGTTGACCGTTCATTTCTCGGTAAATTACTTGTGGTTGGGATACTTGAAACTCGAAACCTTCACGGCGCATGGTTTCGATTAAGATACCCAGGTGTAGTTCTCCACGACCGCAAACTAGGAATTTATCGGGAGAATCGGTTTCTTCTACCCGCAGGGCGACGTTGGTTTCTAGTTCGCGGAATAGGCGATCGCGTACTTGTCTAGATGTCACCAATTTACCTTCTTGACCTGCAAAGGGTGAATCATTTACCCAGAAGGTCATTTGTAAGGTTGGCTCGTCTACTTTAATTAGTGGTAGGGCTTGTGGTTCGTTGGGGTCTGTAATTGTTTCCCCAATGTAAGCATCAGCGAAACCAGCGACGGCGACAATATAGCCGGCAGTGGCTTCTTCCATTTCTACACGCTTCAGCCCTTCAAAGCCCATTAACTTGGTAATTTTACCCTTGACAATGGAGCCATTTTCTGTTACTAAAGCCGCTTGTTGTCCGGCGCGGATAGTACCGTTGTGAATTCTGCCAATCACAATCCGTCCTAGATATTCAGAATAATCTAGGGTTGTCACTTGCAATTGCAGGGGCTTGTTGATGTCGCCTACTGGTGGTGGAACATGTTTGAGAATCGCATTAAACAGGGGTTGCATATCTACCGCTTCTGCTTCCATGCTTTCTTTGGCATAACCGCCCATCCCGGAGGCGAACAGATAGGTAAAATCACATTGGTCTTCATCTGCTCCTAATTCCAAGAACAGATCCAAAACTTTATCAACAGCAACGTGAGGATCAGCTTTAGCGCGGTCGATTTTGTTGATGACAACGATAGGACGTAGCCCTTTTTCCAACGCTTTTTTCAGGACAAAGCGTGTTTGGGGCATGGGGCCTTCATTAGCATCGACAATGAGAAGACATCCGTCAACCATGCCGAGTACCCGTTCCACTTCACCACCAAAATCGGCGTGTCCTGGTGTATCAACAATATTGATCAGTGTTTCTTTGTAGCGAACCGCTGTATTTTTTGACAGGATAGTAATTCCGCGTTCTCGTTCCAAGGCGTTGGAGTCCATGACGCAATCCGGAACGTCTTCCCCTTCTCGGAAAATGCCGGATTGTTTGAGGAGTGCATCAACCAGAGTGGTTTTGCCGTGGTCAACGTGGGCAATAATGGCGACGTTACGAATTGGGAGCGTCATAGAAACTTTTTGCGAACTCTAGAGGGTATTTGTAGATTTACAACTAAATGCTAGGATGCTAGGCATTTCTAACAGAATTGGAGGTGAACAGCAAAGTCTGTAAAGAAGCTTTAACAATTCTAGCTTAATCTACACAATTCCAGAGCCTTTTTCACATCTAGCCCAGGAATAAAATTATGCTGGCTAGAATTGCGATTTGGCTGCTAAATATTCCTTCCGCAATAACTCTAGGTTTTTAGCGGATATCGCAAATTTAATCACCCGTACCAATTGCCCCCAAGTGTAGAGTTGGAAGACATTAGCAGCTTCAAAAAATTTTTGTTGGTAAAATTTATGCCAAAAATCTGGTGCTTGTTTGCTTTGGCTTTTATTCCAGCGCTTGCGCCAACGCCTAAAATCTTGTGATGTGGGTGGTTCAACCTCGATAGTTGGCGGTAAATCGGCATAACTGACGAACTTGACCAAGTTTTTGGCAATTACGAGAATCACGTTAGGCCACAGCCGAATTTCTTTGATTTGCTCAACTTTAATTTTCAGGAGTAACGCTACTGCTTGGGGCGTCACAAATCTAGCTAAAGGATGCTCTGGTTGTGATTGAGAATTTTGTGGCGATTCCGGCTGTGGTGTTGGTATCATAGTAGATGGGTCTGAAATATTGTAGATGCCTCTCACAAATTCAGATTTTGTGAGATTCTAGATTCGAGTTGGCGATCGCTTTAGTTTGCGAGACAAGAGCGTAGACGGGAAGCGGCTTGTCGCCAGACATCGCTTTTAATCGTCAAACTATATCTAATTTTAAAGCGAGAATTCGCTGGTTGTCAAGCATGGGTCTGGTAAGATTAAGAATTCAAGAATTTGCTGACAAAGAAGGCTGGACGATTAAGGAAGTTTCTGATCGCTCAGGTGTTCCCTATGGTACGGTAAAAACTTATATGCGCCTACCACAAAGAGCAACGGTTGACCTGACTGCTTTAAATAAGTTAGCGCGGGCTTTTGATGTATTGTTGGAAGATTTGTTTGAGATAGTTCAAGATTAGGCAAAGATATTATTATTAAATCCCCTAAATTTATTTATGGGGATTATCTTTTTATTTTTTACTTTATAGCGCTTTTTATGCAAGTATACAGTCAAAAATTCCGCGATTCCCCATAACGCAACCCCTAAAGAGACGCAGATTAAACTACATTAAAAATTAATTTATCAATCATATCTTACAGCTATTTTCAGGTAAATGAACCACATCTTTTTATCTCACGTAGAGGCGCAGAGGCGCAGAGGCGCAGAGAGAAATACAAGAGTGTGGTCTAAATAGATGAAAACTGCTATAAGTTAACAACGTAACTGGTTTGTGATTCTGGTATATCTTAAACTTGGATTATTTTGACTTTATTGTTCTCTTAATCTTCTACTGAAAATATCTTGATTATCGATTTAGTTCTCTAAGGGACTTCTTGTCGAAGTGGAATTCAAAATCGACATTTTCAATACTTGAAGTCATCAGCAGAATTTAGCAGGTGACACATGAGTATTATTACTGAAAATATTGTGATTTTATTTTCTAGAGTGAGGCATGGTTTCTTCTTAATGAAGGAATTGAATGAGAGAACTTGAATAGCTGGTGAAAAACTAACCCAAATAGTATTTTAAGTAAAATTACCCAACAATCCCTATGTATTTTCAGGTAAATCATAGATAATATGTCATAGTTGGGTTATCTGTAACCTATTACTCATGATCCATGAGCAAAAGACTGTAAATAAACGGATTAATCGAAATCGATATGACTTATACAAAAAGTGCCGTTCAGGAGTTTATCAGTACGCTAGAAGGGATTAACCAATTACCAACCGAAGAGATAGAGCATCTATCACAACAACTACAACCCTTGCGCTACCGTATAGGTCAAAAAATTATCGGGAAAGAAAATCTTCCTGAACGAGTCACAATCATTTACCAGGGACAAGTGCGTTTATTAGGATACGATCCGCAAACGCAAATACCAATAACCTTAAAATTGCTACAACCAGGGGAAATTATTGGCGAAATTAGTTTGTTGCGCCAGGTGGCTTGTGAAACAGCGATCGCCTCTACAGAATTGATATCTTTAACCTTAAGTGCCGCAGAATATCTACGTCTACTTGATTCATACCCAGCTTTTGCTCATGTGCGTCAAAACCGCGCTCATGCAATGGAAGTCTTCGATATCCTGGGTTTAGAACTAGCGCAGCAAGCTTTAGCCACTGCTAATCTCAAGGAACTAGTCGAACAAGCTTTACCACAAGCACAGGTACATTATCTACCACCAGGAAAAACTCCGGCGAACCAACTGGATAGTAAATGCATCTGGTTTTTGAGTGGCGGCGGTGAGGTAACTAATTTATCCCCGAATTCTCGCATAAATATAAGTCATATTACTGATAAAATACAAGTGCAGGGTAAAACGCCAGCACGTTTAATTGGTTTATCCCCGTCAGATTTATTCTTCGTCAATAGTCATCAATCACAGCTAACGGTACAGGATAGCCAACCCCAAATAGTAGACGAAGTAGAGATTCCCTACGCATCGGACGAAGAATTCCCTCGCGCAGAATCCAAACCGCCAAAAGGTAAATATAAACATCAAAAATACCCATTTTTTAGCGGTAAAGGTGAATTAAATGCGACTATTGGCTGTTTCCAAATGCTGACAAAGCACCTGGAAATCCCCTTTCGTCGGGAAGTAGTACGTCGCATCTTAACCGACCAAATAAAACGCCAAGGTAGTATATCATTTCAACTTTGTGCCTATCTATCAGAATTAATCGGACTCAAATCACATCTGGTAGATATACCAGTTGCTTCATTGACGCGGATTCCCACACCAGCACTAATTCGCTATCGTGACAATTATGCGGTTTTATATGCAGTAGATGCGAGCAATGTGGTTGTGGGTGTACCATCGCGAGGGATTATCCACTGTAAACCCGCTGAACTGGTAGCTCAATTAGAAATTGATGAAACCAATTTACCACCTCAAGTGCGGATATTACTAGTTGCTGCCACCAAAGAAACACCCCAAGAACGCTTCGGGTTGCAGTGGTTTATGCCCTATGTATCACGTTATCGCCGAGTATTAATAGAAGTATTTATTGCTTCATTTTTTGTTCAATTAGCTGCCTTAGCAAACCCATTAGTTATTCAATTAATTATCGATAAAGTCATTGTTCAAAATAGTATTAATACTTTGAATATTTTAGGAGTATTATTACTAGCCGTGGGGGTATTTGAAGCAATTTTAACAACATTGCGGACTTACTTATTTGTTGATACAAGCAACCGCATAGATATGGGTTTAGGGTCAGAAATTATTGACCACTTACTCAGACTACCACTACGGTATTTTGAACGCCGTCCTGTAGGTGAACTGTCCACACGCATCAACGAATTAGAAAATATCCGCCAATTTCTGACAGGTACTGCTTTAACAGTGGGTTTAGATGCAGTATTTTCGGTGGTTTATATCATCGTGATGCTGTTTTACAGCTGGCAACTTACCTTGGTAGGTTTAGGAACAATTCCCATCTTTATTATTATTACTTTAATTGCCTCTCCTACTGTGAGTAGACAATTACGTGCCAAATCCGAACGCAACTCCGAAACTCAATCTTATTTAGTTGAGGTGATGTCGGGAATTCAAACAGTGAAAGCCCAAAATATTGAATTGCGATCGCGCTTTTCTTGGCAAGAGCGTTATGCGCGTTATGTAGCAGCAGGGTTTAAAACAGTTGTCACTTCTTACCTTT
>CAVYXS010000288.1:0-5033 GCA_963772205.1 uncultured cyanobacterium | reverse complement strand
ATCATTCATTCGCAGGTCTTGCTGCAATAGCTTCTTTCCTCTTGCAATTGAGAGACTTGTTTAGTCATGATTCTCATACTTACCGAAATCTAGAAAGCTATCGTCAAATTATTAGACCTAATGATGCTACGCTCCAAAGTAATTTCACCCTGATTTTATTAGAATCGCTCCTACCCAAGGGGAAGCAAAATCTGACGGTGCTACAAACTCTTGAGGAAACTGATGTTTATGCCTGTCAAGCAGTAGAAGATGCTTTGAAAAAACAGATTTCCCAAGAGCGGCTGTTGAACCAAGTCACAACCCAAATTCGCAAAAGTCTACATTTGCCAGTAATTATGGCAACGGCAGTTACACAGGTGCGTGAGTTTCTGGAATTAGACAGATTAGTAATTTATAAGTTTGAAGGTTCAAGAGTCAATAGGCAAAAGGGAAGAATCAACGGTGAACTATCAACTGTCAACAGTCAACGCTTAATCCCAGACGACGAAGAACACAGGGGTTGTATTGTTTATGAAGCCCTGGCTACAGATGCCATTCCATCAGTGTTAAATTACAAGGAAGAAACCTGTTTTGTGCGAAGCTCCCCATGTTGGGCAAAGTATCATCAAGGTTTTACTTTAGCTGTGGATGATGTCGAAAAAACTTATGCGCTGGAAGAGTGCTTGTTAAATTTTTTAAGAGAAACCCAAGTTAGAGCCAAGTTGGCTGCGCCAATTATAGTTGAAGATCAACTTTGGGGACTGCTGATTGCTCATCAGTGTTATGATGCGAGACAATGGACAGAGAACGAAAAAAATTTGTTGACTTCGATTGCCGAACAATTAGCGATCGCCATTCACCAAGCTGAGTTAATGAGAACGCTGCGA
The DNA here is from genome assembly GCA_963772205.1 of uncultured cyanobacterium. GTDB lineage: Bacteria > Cyanobacteriota > Cyanobacteriia > Cyanobacteriales > Nostocaceae > Gloeotrichia. The sequence goes on along the minus strand of CAVYXS010000288.1, from coordinate 4,167 downwards.
GACGCTACGCGAACGCTCACAAAAGAAAAACAGACTCTTGAACAACGAGTGATTGAGCGGACAATTGCTCTGCGTGATGCGCTATTAGCTGCCGAAGCCGCAAGCCGTCTGAGAAATGAATTTTTAGCTACCATTAGCCATGAATTGCTCACGCCATTAACTTATGTAATTGGGATGTCTTCAACGCTATTACGTTGGCCGATAGGTGAATTGAGTCAGCGACAACGAGATTATTTGCAAACTATCCACGACAGTGGGGAACATTTATTAGAAATGATTAATGATATCCTCGATTTATCACAAATTGAGGCAGGGAGAACAGTTTTAAATATTACAGAGTTTTCCTTGGCAAAGATTGCCAAAAATGCCCTGGTATCCCTGATGGAAAAAGCGACTATAGAACAAATAAATCTCAAACTCGATTTGCAAATTGATCCCCGACGCGACTTATTTACCGCCGATGCAGTTAGAGTCGAACAAATTCTCTGGAATCTGTTAACTAATGCTATTAAATTTACACCCGAAGGTGGCAATGTTACCTTGCGTTCATGGGTAGAAGATGATACAGCTATTTTTCAGATAGAAGATACAGGTATTGGCATTCCTGAAGAACAATTACCACTACTGTTTGAGAAATTTCAGCAACTCGATACATCCTATCGCCGACGCTACGAAGGTACGGGCGTAGGTTTAGCCTTAACTAAACAACTTGTGGAACTGCATCGGGGGCGCATTGAAGTAGAATCCACAGTGGGGATTGGCTCAATTTTTACAGTTTGGATACCAATCCAACCCCTAAGCGTGGTGAGTTCTCAGTGAGTTGGGATTTAATTACTTGTAATATACAATACCTGCTGATATCATCAAACTTATGGGAGTTAAAAATTGTGGATACTGTTAAAAAGATAGAGATCATCACGAGTTCGTTGGAAATGCAACAAGTTTTAGAAATTTTAGAAAAAGCTGGAGTTTCTTGGTATACCCTGATTGACAATGTTGTCAGTAAAGGAGATAGAGGTAGAGTTATTAACGATTTAGAAACCCGTGTTCTCAGCAATGGATATGTGATGAGTGTTTGCACAGAAGCACAAACGCAGAAATTAGTCACGGAAATTAGACCTATTTTGCAGAAATTTGGTGGTGTGTGTATTGTTTCTGATGCCAAATGTATTGCACATTAGATATTCTCTATCAAGAGGTGCTTTTGAAAGGGCCTCTTACGGTTAAGCCTGAACTTTGACAAATTTTTCAGGAAATTCCGTTATCATCGGTGATGTCTAATAGTAAGAATATATCTTGATTAGGGGAATTACTCTGTGCCACTTAAACGCATAATCGATGGACTGAATGAGTTTCATGATAACTATTTCACTGCACACCGTGAAATGTTTGAGCATTTATCTCATGGGCAGACCCCTGAAGTATTAATTATCACTTGCTCTGATTCCAGGATTGACCCCTTTTTAATTACTCAAAGCCAGCCTGGGGACTTGTTTGTCATCCGCAATATTGGTAATATTGTACCACCCTATGGTTCAGCAAATAAAGGTGAGGGTGCTGGTATAGAATATGCTGTTCAGGCTTTGGGGATTAAAGATATAGTAGTGTGTGGTCATTCCCACTGCGGAGCGATGAGAGGACTATTACAAATAGGTAATCTTGCTCAACAAATGCCTTTAGTTTACGACTGGTTAAAGCAATATGCTGAACCTACCCGCCGCCTAGTGATGGATAACTATCCAGATTATCCCCATGATAAACTTCTAAAAATTGCTATTGAGCAGAATGTACTCACGCAGATAGAAAATCTAGAAACTTATCCTATAATACGCTCTCGACTTCACAGTGGTCAACTCACTCTTCACGCCTGGATTTATGAAATCGAAAGTGGAGAAGTATTTGCTTATGACGCCAACAACGGTCAATTTAAAATTATTGAAAATCGTCCGTTTCCTGTACCTAATCCTCTAATTGGTGTACACTCAGAATAAAGATATTGGTAGTTCGGCATTGGGCATGGGTAATAAATAATAATTTTAATTAGTTATCTATTACCCTTTCAGTTAAATTAAAAATTATCCCCTTATTATAGATATAAATTAGAAATGTGTGCGCTAAAAGCTTCGTCCTTGACAAATACAGGATTAGCAAAAAAAATCACCGAATACTTACAAACAATGAAAAAATGGTTTTTCAATACACCAGAAAGAGCACTGTTAGAAGCTTATGAAGCGGCTCAGATAATTAAAAATATCGAGACAGAACACTTCGGTAATCAAAAAATATCGGCTGAATCAGGGAATTTTACCGAAAATGTCATGTCTTATTGGCAGGGATATTTAGACAAAAATTTAACTATTATTAATATCAGACTAGCAGAGTTTCGGCTAAGTCGTTCCATGTTGAACATTTCTAATACGGCGATTTTAGAAAAACTGCAATTTATTGATGAAGTTATATCAAAATATACTCCTAATGATGAACAAGTTAGCAGCAGTGCTTTAGTACCAATCTCCCAACCACTACAAATTAACCGTAACGAAATTAATCAAACATCAGATTCTACTAATATAGATGCTCTTAAAGTACCATCTATAAATCAGAAAAATGGATTTTTACCCCGTTCTCTAGGCAGAACAATTAATAAAATCAAAGCAGATTTCACACCGCACGCAGAAGAACAATTTGTCAGAGATTACCGAATTTCTCGAAATCGGACAAGAATTTCTCTGAGATTTTTCTTAATTTTAATTCTTGTGCCACTTTTAACTCAGTATTTTTGTAAGGAATTATTATTCAATCCTATAGTAGAAAAGAATAGAGGTGAGAATATAACTAAAATTTTCCTCAATTCAGATATGGAAACAGAAGCTCTCCATGAATTAAAGACTTTTGAAGAAAGATTAAAATTTACAAATTTATTGCATCAAGCGCCAGCAATTTCCCCAGAAGGGATAGAAGAAAAAGTCAGAGACAAAGCAATTGAGATAGCTGAAGAATTTAGTAGTAAAAGTAGTAGCGCTATTAGTAATGTATTTGCTGATTTGATATCACTAATTGCTTTTGCTGTGATTATTGTGATGAGCAAAAGAGAAATTGTGGTTGTCAAGGCGTTTATTGATGACATTGTTTATGGTATTAGCGATAGTGCTAAGGCTTTTTTAATTATTTTGTCTACAGATATATTTGTAGGATTCCATTCACCACATGGCTGGGAAGTGCTTCTAGAAGGAATTGGAGAACATTTGGGGCTAGCAGCAAATAGAAGTGTAATATTTTTATTTATTGCCACATTTCCTGTAATTTTAGACACAATATTTAAATATTGGATATTCCGTTATCTGAGTCGCTTATCTCCTTCAGCGTTAGCCACATTGAAAGAAATGAACGAGTAATTTAAAATTCTTCAGTTTCGGATATCTCTATTATTGTCCTATCTTTAACTCTCTAATATTTTCCTTACCCAAGTTTCCTTTTCAGAAGGTAACGCCGGTTTGAGAACTTGTGAATAATCAATTGCTAAATCAAATCTAGCCCGTTCATAGATTTCATTTAGTAACCTCTGCAAATCAATCACAGGTTCAACTTCTTGCCAACGCAAAGGAACAGGAAAACTAGGAATGGTATCTTGTAAATTAAAGCTGTAAAGGTCTGCATCTGGTCTGTGATGACTACGGCTAACTAAAATGCAATAATCAGTCTTAGTTACTCCTAACATTGGCAAAGCTTCCCCCAATCGCAAGAGGTCAATTTCTACTAAATTGGTGGCAGATACCAAAATTTTCTGTCTCTTGCTTTCATAAACTGTTCTACCTTCCTTAGAACGTTTATTTTTGGGAGAAAGTACCTCAATTACAGTAACTACTTCCCGACTTTGTGTGCTTCTTATTTCTAAAAATCTTTCAATTACTTGTTCAGGTATGGGAAGTTTAACTTTACTAGGTTCAACCAATTTTGTATTAGTTAAAATTGCCCCAGTTTCTAGATTATTTCTCTTGGCAATAGCTACATCGGCAATTCCCACCAATAAAATATCATCCACACTGCTGTAAACTCGCTCCTCAATAGAAACCCGGTATTTGGGAGCAATTTGGGGAGTAAGTTCATCGGCAATCGCTACAATTAAACGATTGTGTACCTGATGCCAAAGTTCAGCTTGCTCTAAAT
>CAVYXS010000287.1:0-19899 GCA_963772205.1 uncultured cyanobacterium | reverse complement strand
CTTTCTGGTTTTTGGTTAAATTCTATTGCTATCTATATCTCTTCCCAGCATTAGCAAAACTTTTTTAGTCAATTCATAACGACAATTGCTAATATTTAATCTCGCAAATTTTGCCCTCTTGATTAATGCATAAACAAAAGCTATTGTCAAGCCAATAATAGCCAAAAATACAAAAATCATTGCCAACCCTAATATTCCCTGATCAAATTCCACATTAAATATAATTACAATCAGCACAATTGAGACGACTATTGCTAAAAAGTAGTAAAGTGCTTGTCTACCATATTTTTTTTGTTGCATTTCTGCGAGTTGATCTAATGCTGTGATTTCCTGCAAATCAGCTATCACAGTAGCCAATGGTGCTTTAATTTCATAAATTAAGTTTTTACGAAATTGTTTTAAATCAATAGACATATTCTGCAACTCCTATAAATACAATTTAAATAGTTTTGGTGATGTAGACTTTGATTAAATTGACTAAAATTATTGATAATAAAGTTTATAACAAACTATAGGAATCATATTTGATTTATGAACAAATCTCAGTATCTGTAGGGTGGGCAATGCCCACCCTACGTATATTTCTACATACCCTGCAAAAATAATGCTTGATTTGTAGTTAGGACTTTAGTCCTAAAAAGGTTATGTAGACTTTGATTAAGTTGACTAAAATTATTGATAATAAAGTTTGTAACAAACTATGTTTAGATACAACCTATACTAAGTCGCCGTCAGTATAGCAAACTCAAAATTAAGTGTCAACGAAATTTATCCAAATTGATGACTAAATCGAGAATAGCTTATATTGCCTTTGATACTGTACCCGCACCCAAGGGAGCAGCAATTCATATTGCGGCTTTTTCTGTGGCTTTAGCAGCAGCTTTTGGTGATATCCAGTTAATCACAGTTTCGCCAACAGCCGAAAGTATCGAAGCCGATGAACTGTATCCGCAAGTTATACAAACAGCCTTACCCGCGATGGGTAATAATTTAATTGACAGAATTTTGTATTTTCGGCAATTGCTGAGACAATGGCTGGAAGGACGGCGATTTGAAGTAATCCAAATTCGTTCGATTTACGAAGGTTGGGGAATTGCGCTGAATAAAGAAAAATATTGCGATCGCCTAATTTTTGAAGTCAACGGTTTACCTTCTATCGAGTTAAAATATCGCTATCCAGCGGTGGCTGATGATTCAGAATTACTACATAAATTGCATTCCCAAGAACAAATTTGTTTAACAGCAGCAGATTTAATTGTTACACCCAGTGCTGTCACCAAGAAATATTTACAAAGTCGAGGTATCCCAGCCAATAAAATTCAAGTGATTCCCAATGGCGTAGATTTAGATGTCTTTACCTCATGTTTAGATATAGCATTTCCCGACCGTAAGGGTACGGCAATGCCGTGCCCCTACACCTCGCGATATAATGTTATAACGCATCTGAATGGGAATCACTATATTACAGATGCAAACCCTAATTATTGTAATTTGGGCATATTGCCTGCCTCTGAACAAGTATTCAATATGATATATTTTGGCACACTTTCACCTTGGCAAGGAGTGAATTTAGCAATTGAATCATTAGGACTAATCAATCGAGATTTTCCTGCTAGATTAACAGTAATTGGACAAGCCAGAGACTATCAAATAAAAGCCTTAAAGCAGCTAGCATCAAAACTGGGAGTAGCAAATCAGCTAACAATTTTAGAACCAATATCTCAAATAAAATTAGTAAAACATATCCACGCATCAGATGTAATTTTGGCACCACTCACAACAAATGATCGCAACTTAGTCCAAGGTTGTTGTCCCTTAAAAATATTAGAAGGAATGGCGACAGGAATACCTGTGATTGCTAGTGATTTACCAGTAGTGCGAGAATTAGGTGAAAATGGGGTACATTTCTTATTAGTCAAACCTAGTTCAGCTAAATCCATTAAAGATGCAGTATTGCAATTGCGAAATTATCCAGAATTAGCAATCCAACTAGCAGTAAATGCTCGTCAACGTATAGAAGAGTATTACACGTGGAAAAATGCCGGTGACGCTTTAACTACAGCTTATGGAGAATTGGGAATTAAGCAGTCAATTAGAGTTTGAAGCAGTAATTTTTCCTGAGTTAGGGAATATTCAGTTAAGATGCGATCGCGTGCTGCTTGAGAAATCTGATTTTTTTGGGCTGTCGTCATCGCCAAACATTCCAAAACCGCCTCACCTAGCCTGTGAAGTTGAGAACGAGATAACACAAAACCGTTTTCACCATGTAAAATTACTTCAGGGATACCACCTGCATCACTCCCAATACAACAACAACCACAAGCCATTGCTTCTAGTAGCGCATTTGGCATTCCTTCCCACAGTGAAGGCTGAAGATAAACATCGCACAGTCGCAAATATTCAGCAACATCTTGAGAGTTAGGCAAATGACCAGTAATAATTATCCGCTGGGCATGTTCTGGCTGATGAGTTTTGTACAATTGTAAAACAGACTCCTGTGACGCCCTCACCTCACCAATAATTAACAAACAAGCAGAACGCTGATTGCGAACCGTTGTCAAAGCACTCAGTAAAAACTGTTGTCCCTTCTTCTCGCGCAATTCCCCACAAAAACCCAGCACCACTTCATCAACTCCAATACCCAAAGCCTCTTGATTAATTTCCCCCCTCCTCGCTTGCTCTGAGGGGTTGGGGGTGGGGTGCTGAGGACAAAATATTTCCGTATCAACCGCATTTTTCAACACCAATACATCATCTCGCCCACTGAGTAGTTGAATTTTGCGAGACATATCAGCACTGACAGCTGTAATTACCTTTGCATGTTGTAGAGTCCATAGCAGACGGGAAAAATCTCCCGGTGGAAACATTTCGCGGTCAATATCATTACCACGGGCGCTAACCGTACTTGGTAGCCCCTTGAGTGCAGCAAACCAAGTAGCCAGAAAACCACTAGGAAATAAATAATGACCCCACACGGCATCATAACCACGAGTCTCATGTAACCAGTCCAAAACATTGAGAGTATGAGGCATCGTCATATCCCAATGACGATATAATCCAATACGATACACTCGATACTTTGCTTCTGCTATCTCCCCACCGTTTTCTTTCTCTTGAGGTGGTAAAACTTCCCCTGGTTGCAAATAACGACTCCAGGTAACAACATCAACCTTCATACCCAGTTGACACAGTGTAGTCACCAGTCGCGTAGCGCTAGTAGCTAAACCCCCCAAATCTGGTGCAAATCGTTCTGTAATCAAGAGAAGGCGGTTCATATAGCATGAGGTACAACATTATATCGCAAGGTGTAGGGAACACTGCCGTGCCCTTAGCGGTGTACGTCACGCTTGTCGGGAAATGCTATAATATCGTGTCCGGTTAAAGACTTATCATGAAGACGGCAGGGGGGCAGGGGGCACTTAGCAGGGGGAAAGAGAGTTTCCCAGTTTTTGCACAGATGCGGGAATTATAACTAATTAGGCGGACATGATATAACAGGGGGATGGGAAGAAATAACCAATGACAAACAACAAAAAAGAGGTCAAAAAACCTCTTTGCAACTCCCTATAATAATCTTCTATTAATAGTAATTAAGACAAACCGGTATTAGCACCTGGCTTACCAGTCGCCAGCTCAACTTTGATGATTGTACCACCAGCTTTTTGAATGCGTTGCTGTTCACGGAACCAGTTTTCGTAGGGAACTAGCTTCGTGAAGTAGGTGTTTTGCAATTCGCGTTGGGTACGAATTCTGGTTTGGCTGGGAACAAGAGCAGTAACTTTAAATAACCGGGACATGATGTGAAATCTCCTTTAGTGATGATCAAAACTTTTTTATTTCAAAAAAATCTTGAGCGCAAATCTTTAAAAAACTAATTATTCCAAGCCTGAAAATCAACCATCAATACTAGATCGCTAGCACTCGTCACTGAAAAGTGTATTTAATTCAACACAAGCAATAGAACGTCCTAGCACTCACGATTGATTTCCAGACCTTAATCAAGCCGCACCTAAATATTAAATTAAGTGCAAACTAGTTATTAGCTCAAGCCAGAGGAGATATAGTCTAAGTAAGTGCCCATTTCCTTACCGGCATCAGAACCGACTAAGCTAGCGGTTACTTCTTTGATTGCTTGGATAGCTTGTACGGTAGAACCGACAGGTACACCCAAGGAATTGTAGGTTTCTTTCAAACCATTCAATACGCGCTCATCCAGGATAGAAGGATCGCCAGCTAACATAGCGTAGGTAGCATAGCGGAGGTAGTAATCCAAATCGCGGATACAAGCAGCGTAGCGGCGGGTGGTGTACATGTTACCACCGGGACGGGTAACGTCAGAGTATAGCAAAGATTTTGCTACAGCTTCTTTAACGATCGCCGCAGCGTTAGCGCTGATGGTACCAGCAGCACGTACACGCAGTTCACCGGTAGAGAAGTAAACTTTGAGCTTGTCTAAAGCACTTTTGTCAAGATACTTGCCTTGAACGTCCGCAGAATTAATTACAGCGGTAATTGCGTCTTGAGCCATGTTGTTAATTCCTTATTTCCAACCTTATTACAATTGTTTCAGCCAGGAAACAGCTTCACCCTAGGATAGGGCGCCAACTAAATAGTCGAAGTAAGCACCAGCTTCAGCCTGCGTCTTCAGCAGACAGCAAACCAGCAGCGCCACTCTTTAGCCCACGAATACCTTCGGTAACACCTTCGATAGGAGTTCCCAAGGACTTGTACATTTCACGGGCACCGATGACACCGATTTCTTCCAGGGGGGTAACGTCACCAGCAATGATTCCGTAGGTGACGAGGCGGAGGTAGTAATCGAGGTCACGCAGACAAGTAGCGGTCAATTCTTGACCGTAAGCGTTACCACCAGGAGACACAACATCAGGGCGCTTTTGGAATAGTTGTGTGCCAGCATCCTTAACCAGACGCTCACGGCTCTCGGTCAAGATTTGAGCAATGCGGAGACGGCGCTCACCACTGGTAACAAAGCTCTTGATCCGATCCAATTCACCAGGGCTGAGATAGCGGGCTTCTGCGTCAGCATTCACGATCGCTTTCGTGACGATACTCATTAATGGATTCCTCCAGTACAAATGAAACCAGAATTTAATTAAACTGGTGCGACTTTATTGTTAGTTGACTGAGTTTTTTGGCTCTTTAGACAAAACACTTGACAAAATGTTTTGAGTATGAATTACCAACTGCTTGAATCAATACCACTCAACAAGCTTTCAAAACTCAATTACCTTACGCAAATTATTCTCCGGCATTCTGTTGAGCATTTATTACTGCTCTTAACACTTTGTAATATTTATTTTCAGATTTACGTCATTTTCACAATCTGAAACCCATATTACGAAAGGTTGCAAAGGGAGATGGGGGGGAGATAAATTCTCCCCTAGTCCCTAGTCCCTAGCTCAAGATTCTTTGACCAAATCAGCAACGGCCTGGACGCTACCGAGGTAGTTACCGGCTGGAAGCGATGGACAGCGTGGGTAAGGTACCACGTCTTCACCGAAGTAACGGGTATACTCTGGGCTATCGACAATCGCCTCGACAGCAGCGCTTAAACCGCTATCAGCCAGTAGCTTGTTATATGTGCTGATTTCGCCCTGGGTGGCGGGTGCGCGTCCCAATAGGTGACGGAATAGGAATTCAATCACTTTGGTGTTGGGATAAGGCGTATAGAAGCGTTGGCGATAGATATCTGAGCTAGCTAGTTGACGGACAAACTCGCGGACGGAAATTTCCCCATTCTGCAATTTGCTGTCTAGTTCACTACTGCGGACATCATTGCTAAATACATCTAACACCTGATCGTAAACGGCGTTGACGATCAGTTGTCTGTCTGACAGGCTAGTAGCATCAGTTAAACGGTAAATTCGCGCTGGTTTACGGCGGCTTGTATCCACATCAACTTCTTCTACCGACTGTCCCAGCCCGTTGTTAATGGAACGAGCTAGTCCCACAAACGCCGGCTCGGAATGGTCAAGGGCTACGCCATTACCATTGTCTAATCCTATACGGATTTTCACTGGCGCAAAGCTAGGTACAACCACATCATCATTTTGCTTGGTCAGTTGGTTGTAAAGCTTTTCAGTATTGGGGAAATTGGCTGCAGGTAAGGTTGGGAAGCGACGGTAAGGAACTGTATCTTCACCAAATACTTCGCTATATTCCGCACTGTTCAGCAGAATAGCTATAAAGGCACGAATACCTTGAGTTGCCAAAATCTGGTTATATTTGCGGATTTCTGCTTGGTCTAATGGTGCCCTTCCTAGGAAGTGTTTGGTTCCTAGTTCAATCACCTTGGTGTTGGGGTAGGGTGTGTAGAACTCTTTCAAGTAGAGGTTCGAGTAACCCAAAGCTTCAATAAATTCCTTGACGCTAATTTCGCCATTCCCCAGCTTACTTTCTAAACCTGAGAATTCGTTTTTGGCGATGTATGGTGCAACATCTCGTTCAAAAATCTGACGATAGGCGGCGCCAATCAAAGTTTTCACAGCTACTTTGTCGCTGGTATTCGCCACCAATTTGAAGACTTTTGTTTGTTCCCGTTGCTTGCTGACACCTTGGTTGATGCGGAATTGAATATCTGGTGTAGTCCGGTTTTCTGTGACTGTACCCAGTTCCACAAAGCGTGGTGTTTCTTGTTTCTGGACTTTTGCACCAACATCTTCGCGAATACTTCCCACTCGCAAGCGGCGTAACGATTCACCAGCGGGGGTCAGATATCGTTCGTAAGGAACTGTATCTTCACCAAAGGCTTCAGTATATTCTAGGCTGTCAATGATGGCATCGACTACGGCATAAAAGCCCTTCTTGGAGGCGATGTCAAAATATTTGTTGTTTTCTTGACGACCGTAGGTAGGACGACCTAATAAACGACGGTGGATGTATTCAATCGCTTTACAAACGTACAGCGGTGTCCAGTAAAGACTACGGAATAAATCCGTCTTCGCCAAACCACGGACAAACTCCCTGACAGAAATTTCGCCGTTTTCCAGCTTAATTTCCCATACTTTTTGACGCTGACCTTCGTAGACATCGCGACCGAAAACTTGTAAATAAATCGCTCTAATCACCGCTTGGGTGGAAATTTCGGAGAATTTCACGCTACGACCCTTACCAGTCTTCTTGTTGAAGATCGCCGGAGTTTGGTCTAACTTGAACACTTTCGGACCCAAGGAACCAGGCGCTTCACCTCGTGCGGCAGGATTGCTATTTTGGTTATTAATCCCAGCCCCTTGGTGAATCAGGATGCGCTTGGTATCCTTACTAAAAGGTGCGGGACTGCTGCTGGGATTGCGGGTTTCTTTCGGGAAAATCGCGCCAAATTGAATTTCCAGTGGGTCATTACCAGAACCATAAGGATGTTGGTCTGGTAGGGGTTGCTCGTAAGCCGCAAATGTGGTAATAAACTGAGGTATTTTGCGGAAAGGCGCACTATAGTTAAACAGGTCTTGCTGCGGTCCCCAGTTACGACATTCTTGTGCTTCTTGACCTAGACCCCGGAGATAGGGTACTGTTTCTTCTCCAAAGTAGTCGCCGTATTCTTCAGAATCTACTAAGGCATCAACTAAAGCTGGCAGACCACCCTGAGAAATAATCGCGAAGTATTTTTGTACTTCTTCGCGGCTACTCGGCCCCGTCCCAAAATATGACGGAACGCCAACTCAATTACACGGCTGTTAATAAAAGGCTGATAAAACTGTTTTTGGTAAAGGGGAGATTTTGCTAAACGACGAACAAACTCTTTCACCGAGATGTCGCCATTTTTGACCTTAGATTCTAGGTCAGATATCGACAAGCTATAAGCACGAGTAATGTCGCGCTCAAAAATTTGCCGATAAGCCGCTTTGATTACCTCATTTTTTTCGGTAGCTGACAGCCCAGGCTTCATGACAAACTTGGGACGCCGTTCGGCTGCTGCAAAGTAAATCTGGGGTAATTCTAACCCTTGTTGGTCACTAGAAGGACGTTGGCGCAGCTTATTGGACGGTGTGGCTGCTTTGAATTCTGTCAGCAATACATCCATGTATTGAGACACAATTTCTGTAGCTTCAGCATCTTTGCGGAAAAAAGAAAGGGCTGCTACTTTAATTTCTTGTAAAGCGACGATTGTGGCTTCACCAGAGCAAGCATTTTCAATGATTTCCCGCAAACCCCGTGTATTCACGACGATAATGTTGGGGTCGCCAGCCACGATCGCATAGGTAGCATACCGCAAGAACCAGGATAAATCTCGCAGGCTCTTAGCCATGTTGCTTGGGCCATAACGAGCAATATTTATCGGTCTAAAACCTGAAGGTGTGGGACCCCCTGCAGAAGTATTAAAGATTGAGCGCAAATTTTCTAGGAACCCACCACGACTTTCAACGTAGGTGACTGTTCCCAGCTTCATTCCTTCTGTCACATCACCACCAGCACTAACCACAGCCAATTCTGGTTGTTGGGGCTTTTCTAAAAAAGCCATTGGCGAACCGCCGACAAAAATCCGGTTGGCTGCCCTAGATACAATCACCTCAGAATTGTCTGTCAGAGTCTGGGCAATTTCTAGACGCTTTGCACCAGATGCAAAATAGCTTGCTAGTTCATTTAGTTCGCCAAATTCCAAAAAGCGGTCTTGTTGCTCCGCTTGGGAAATTCTTGCCACAGCTAGGGTTTGATATAGTTGCGGACGCGCAACTGAGCTTCCACCACTTGCCTTAACACTCATCTGATTTGTAAAACTCCCATCATAAGTTTATGTCTTAAGTCTGGGTCGCTTTGAGGCTTGACACTTTGGTGTGGTTATGCATTAGGAGTGCTGCCTGCAAAACTGCCAGTAAATTAACCCAGTCAGCTTTTAGATTAGAACGTTTTGAGGTTCCACTGTTGATTTATTAAGAAGTGTGTAGAACCTGTAACCTAGGTACACTAAGTCCCAAAAGTCTATGCTTCAAGGTCTCTGAGATAAAATATAAGTTTTGTATCTAATCATTACAAATAAACAATGGGGCATGAGGTTAAGCTGTTTCTATCACCATTAATGTACCTGGGAAATACTATGCTCACCAGCAAAAAAGTCAACTTCTTGCACCAGTCTGCTTTATCCACCCTGGCTGTAGTGTTAGTTGTGGCTCCCGCTCATGCGCTACCAGGACAAAGCATCAATACCGTCTTGAAATGGGCAAAAACCAAACCCCAATTACCCGCTTTGACATATAGCAGCGAAGCGCATGGTTATGGAGGCAACAAGGGAAATTTGTATTTTTATGCTGATGTGACAGCCGAAAACGGTACTGTAACTAAAGAAGGAATCACGGTCAGTGGTGATTCCAGCATCAAATTCACCACTAAGAATACCAAGGCGGTAAAATTACTGCAAGATATTTATAATTCCCATATTGCCAATGACTTTAGTCAGTCTCGAAATATCACAAAAGTGGGACGCGATCAATTTTATCAAGGAAAAAAATACGCCTACATAACTGCAGCGGTGCAAAATGGCACAAATTTTCAGATAATTCCCCTGAATAATTTACAGGAGGCAATTAAGAATGCCAAATATTGCCAAACCCATCAATGTGACCTATAGGCATTTTCCCGAAACAAAGGGACGCAATTACTCACATTGTAACCGGCTGCAAGTTCCACATCTGACTCAAACCCCTTTGCAATCAATTCCTTACCAGAACTGCATTTTTGTAAATACCCCCATAAATCTTGTCTGCAAGCCTCAAATGTGGCTACAGCCGCAACCGCTTCTGGTGATAGACTACCTGGTAAATAACTGAGAATTGCTCCAGCACCAATCAAATCTTCAAATGCAGGACGGAGACTACCGTCATCCTTCCACCTCTCACCAGCAGGAATTACAGCAATTTTGCTACCATACTTTTGGGCAAACTGCGCTACAGCTTGACAATTTCGCAAACAGCCAGCCAAGGTGGGTGTATTCCCTGTTTGTAAAGTCAAAAAAGAACCATTAGGTGAAGGTAAAACTAATTTAGTTCCCGCCGGAATTTCAGTTAGTGATTTTGGTGAGAGAGAATATCCAGTTGTTGTAGACCATCTATGACTAGCTAGCTCCGCCTGTATTGACTTAGCATAATCCACAACTGACTCATCTCTGTGGGCATAGGGAAAAATAATCGCACCGTTGTTAGTAGCAATTTCTACAGAGGTGGAAAAAGATAGAACATCGACGATGATCACAACATCACTAATAGAAGCGAGTTGAGTAACTCCTTGTCCCCCCCACTCGCACCGTAAGTCAAACTCTGATTGATCGTAAATCATGATATTAATTGCCAAAGATAATATAATGCAAATCATTAAGGTTTGTAGTCAGCACTTTAGTGCTGCTTTCAGGACTAAAGTCCTCACTACGAACTCAAGCTATAATCAATATAAAACTCAGAGGTTAAAAATATTATGAATTTAGCTGTAAAAACTACCTCTGTGACAACTGTACCTAAGTTAACTTATGATGTACTGATTGAAAACCAACAAGATGGCACAATCAAGGCAATATTATTAGGTTTACCAGACTGTCAAGGTTTAGGAAATACAGAAACAGAAGCAATAGAGAAACTCAGTCAAAGTTTACAAACTCGGTTAGAAACAGCCAAGATAGTAAGTTTAGAAATTGAAGCGCCTCAATCAGAACATCCTTGGTTGAAATTTGCGGGAATGCACAAGGATAATCCTCTTTTTGATGAAGTCATTTCTTATATTGAAGAAGAACGCAATGCACTGGATTCACAAACCAAGGAAAATCATGCAAAATTTATTGATGATATTGATAATGAGCTTGAAAAAATGGGAGTCACCGATGCAGATGGCATCATGAAGCAGCTTTATTTGAGTCAGCGTAATAAATCTGTTCCAACAAATGATGCTGATGCGGAGAATAATTTATAGTGACTCAATTATATATTTTAGATACAGACCATGTATCACTTTTACAAAATAGACATCCAATATTAATACAGCGTATTAGCCAAAACAAACCTGAAAGTCTAGCTGTAACTGTGATTACATTAGAAGAGAAAATCAAAGGATGGCTGAAGGCGATCAATAATAGGAATAATGAACCTTTAAAATCTAACAGCAAATTGATCTGGGCTTATAAAGGGTTGGCAGATGAAATAGAATTTTTTAAGAATATTCAATTGTTGGCTTTTGATAATCCTGCTTACGAAATTTATCAATTTTTAGTTCTTCAAAAACTTAAACGTATAGGTACACAGGATTTACGTATTGCAGCAATTACGTTGTCAGTGAATGGCATTTTAGTAACTCGCAACTGGACAGATTTTGGACAAGTACCTGATTTACTGCTAGAAGATTGGACGATATCTTAATTTGTGCAAAGGCTAAATTTATCTATTGGTGTATACCTAAAAAACTTCAAGGGTATATAAGTTTACGAATTAAACAAAAGTAAAACCAAACCAAAGAAAAACCAGCAAACCAAACAAGCATAAGAGATCAACCACCAGCTAAATAACAAAATAATCCAATCCCAACAATAGCTAACTTCGCGACATTTTTTATCATTTTATCAGCGGCAGTTGATGTAGCAAAAGTAGATTGTTGTTTTGGTATAGCAATTTCTATATTTTTTTTGTATACTGAAAAAGCTTGAGGCTGTAATGTTGATTTAACAACAGCAGGTTTTTTTGGTCTAGCAACGCCAGGAAATATCTCAACACCAAGTTTTGTAGCGCGATCGCACCAATAGCATGTACTATAACTTTGGCTATAGTAGTGACTGTCTATGCTCCCACAGAAAATTAGCTCATTACTAGCTACCTTTAACGCTTGTAACCACTCCCTAGCTGTAGGACGTAAATTAGGATTTTGATGACCATCGTTAAAACACCTGAGAAAACATCGCTTAATTTCTGGATGAACAATCTCAAGGGGAATTGTTCTATCTACAGCTTGAAACAGACTATTTGGTGCATACAGCCATAAACCCCGACGGATAAGTTCATTCATTTCTGGAGTATCACCTGCACCTATCCACTTTCCGGCAAAAGGATGTTGACCACCAAACAACAATTGATAGATAATGACTGCTAACCGGAAGCGATCGTGTACTTCTGTTTGCTCAATACTCGAAAAATCTTTACCAATCAGTTCTGCAGGTGTATAATCTGGTGAACCTACCAGACAACGATAAATTTTGCCATTTTTCGGATTACGAACTTGAAAAGAATCTGTATCAATAATTGAAGGTAAAGCCCGATTATTGACAAGAATATTTTGCGGTTTGATATCACCTAATACATAACCAGTAGCGTGAAGTGCAGCAATAATGGATGTGACATTTAGTGCTGTTATGTGCAAAAAACGCCAATCAACCTCAAGTTTTTGTTGCTTACGACGCTGGGGGTTGTATATATCGATGAGTTCTTTTGCATCATTAATTTGTGGCATCAAAAAGCCTACACAATCACCTTGAGCATTTTTCAGTACCGACTTAGGCCAAGCAAAAGAAATATGATTAAGATGAGAATTTGGCTCTGTGGGTGGGTGCGCTATCATCACCGCTAACTTCTGCACACGTTCAGGTGTTGGCGAGTGATAAATTTTTGCTAAGTAACCGTGATTAGTTTGCGAAATTTTACCTTCGCCGCTATTAGCTATCGGTTCACCCAAGAGAGTAATTGATTCACTCGTATTGCCACAAATGAGAAGTGTCATGGAATTTTACTCTCTTTCCCAAAGGCACAAAAGCAAGGTTTTATCATCATCAGTGCGAGAATTTAGCCGCTCAGAGTTGAGAAAGTCCTTCACATTGGCTATTTGCTGTAGGTTTCTAAACTATGGCGGGCTGATAACGAAGTGAGGAGATTGTTTTTAGGGATTTCCAAGAAATAAATTATCTAATCTTGTGGGGTGGGCATCTTGCCCGCCCGTAGACAAAGGCGGGCGAGACGCCCACCCCACAAGAAATTATTGGATGTTTTTTTATTTGTCAGTCCCTTATCGGATCGCGCAGTAAAATTAAAATATCAAACCATGTATAGCATTTCTCTGTCTATTGAGCTACATCAGAACAAGTTCCTCGTAAGTGAAGAGGGGCTGGGGTTCTTGTATCTGACTCAACTGAGAACCGCTATAAAACGCCACAAGCCAAAAGAAAAATAGCAACTAATGTATGGATTTTTGGGAAAATAACATAGGAATCCTACTATAACGTTTAGCAAACTTTTGTATGGCTGTTGTTTTAGTAATCGAAGATGAAGTTAATGTTGCGGCGATGATTCGTGTTTGTGTAGAGAGTGAAGGACACACTTGTTATATTACACACAATGGCAATGAGGGGCTAGACAAATTTTCTCAACTGCAACCAGATGTTGTCATTCTTGATTTGATGCTCCCAGGAATAAATGGCTTAGATATTTGCGCCCGGATTCGCCAGTTCATTAAATCAAAGCAAAAAGACCCGTACATCATGATGTTAACAGGAAAAGTCGAAGAAATGGATCGCATCATCGGGTTTTCGACTGGGGCTGATGATTATATGGCCAAGCCCTTTAGTCCTGTAGAACTTGCAGTACGGATCAGAGCATTGCTCAGACGAGAGTTGCGCCAGCAAGCAAATTCAGAAGGCATCATCGAAACTCACCATTTACTGATCGATCAAGAACGCAGGATTGTGGAAATCAAACACACTAATGGGACAAAAGAAACAGTTAAACTTACTACATTAGAGTTTAATTTATTAGTGGTATTAGCCAAACGACCAGGACGAGTTTGGAGCCGTTCCCAGTTGCTCGATACTGTTTGGGGGATAGATTATGAGGGTGACTTTCGCATAGTAGATTCTTACATTAAACGTTTACGACAGAAACTATACAGCACCAATGCTACAGGTAATAAACTAGATAAGAGTCAGTTTATTTGCACGACACCTGGGATTGGTTATAGTTTTACAGACTCAAAGGACACATTTTGATATGTTTCTGGTGAATCATTGGACACTGAGTCTCAGGCTAAGATTACTTTTGTCTCACCTGAGTATGATGCTTTTGGGAATTAGCATCGTTAATTTGGTGAGTCACTTATCTGGCGAAAATTTTCAAGATGGAGTGGTAGCAGCCCTCGTTAGTCTTTTCAGTGTCACCGTTGTCAGCGTACTGACTTCACGAATTATTATTACTCCACTACTAACAATGGAAAAAGCGATGCAAGCATTTGCGGCTGGAGATTTAACAGCAAGGGCGCCGCACATTTCCATTCCGGAAATTAATCGCTTTGCCAATAGTTTTAACCATCTGGCGATTAGTTTACAAGGAGTCGAAGATCGGCGACGAGAACTGACTAGCGATTTAGCTCACGAGTTGCGATCGCCTATTACCGTAATTCATGGCTATCTAGAAATGCTGAGTGCGGGAATGACGCAGATAACCCCGGATATCTTAGCGCAAATGTCCCAAGAAATTGAACGTTTGATGCGTTTAGTCGATGATTTGCTGGAACTCTCCAAAGTTGAAACGGGTTATTTACCCTTACAACTTCAGCCATTACCTCTCGCACCGATTGCTCAAGGAGATGATCAAAAACTTTACCCCAGCAAGCTTAAAGGCAAACTGTCAACTTAAATTACGGCTGTCAAATAATTTACCCCCTGCGTATGCTGATCGCGATCGCGTCAAGCAAATTCTGATTAATCTGATTAGCAATGCAATTACTTATACCCCTAACGGCACAGTAACCATTCGCGCTTCGTGCTGGAACGATTACCTCTGGGTTGCAGTGACAGACACAGGTATGGGAATTGCTCCAGAAGATTTATCTAAAGTTTTTGAACGCTTTTGGCGGGCAGATCAGTCACGAGATGCGAGAACGGGGGGATCTGGGATTGGACTGGCGATTACAAAAAGATTGGTGGAACTACATAACGGAGAAATTGAAGTAGAAAGCGTATTAGGCAAAGGATCGACATTTAGATTTTCACTACCAAGCGCTCAATAATCATATTTTTCTGGAAGCTAGTCTTACTCTAGTCATATTTCTTTGCTATGACTTTAACGGTAACTTCACATATTATGTAATACTAAATTTTCAGCGTTGCTGAATTGAGGAATGAAAATCAAAAATTCCATTTCTCTCTCCTCTTACTCTCTGCGCCACTGCGTCTGGAGCGTAGTAACCTGTTCTGCATTTAATTTGCACCCTCGATGCGGACAGGATGCCCGCACTACAATAATTTGAATAAATCACAATGTGCAAATTACAAGATGATCAGCTTAGAGAAGCAGGGCGTAGCCCAATAAATTCATATTTTCATTCAGCAACGCCAAATTTTCAATTACATTTTTTCACCAGAATGTATTGCACCCAAGAGAGAAACGCTATCAGAATAATTTTGGATTCTTGACCACCTCAACAAAAGAGTGTAACTTAGTAGGCGCTATAGATTATATTCCAAGCGCTTGAAGGCTGGAAAATTGGCAAATAAGGAAACCTATACTGTACTGTCAGTTGGCAATGTAGTATTTGCAGACTATAAATACTGAACCCAATTGGTAACTCAGTTCAGACTTACACCTAAATTCTAGATTCAGCGTGAATAAACTTATAAATCAACTAATCTCCATTGCCTTCCGCAACCGCTATGTTACCTTGGCGATTGTTGCCCTGCTATTAATAGTTGGCTACGGAGCTTTCCGCACTCTAGAAATTGAAGCATATCCAGACTTCACTAATCCTCAAGTCAGGGTAATCACTATTCTGCCAGGGAAGGCGGCAGAAGAAATGGAACGTTTGGTGACGGTGCCACTAGAGAAGGAATTAAACGGGATTCCTGGTGAAATTGGTCTGCGTTCCACTTCTTTTCTGAATTTGTCAGTAATTACTGTTACCTTTGAGGATGGTAAACCCAGCCAGCTATCTCGTCAGCAGGTACTGGAGCGGATTGCTCAGGCGGATATTCCTAGCGATGCTAAACCGCAACTTGATGCGGATTCTAGCAGTGTAGGTGAAATTTATCGCTACACAGTGGAATCAAAGTACTACTCAGCAATGGAGCGGAAAGCCATTGAGGACTGGGATTTAGAGAAGGCGTTTCGGCAAATTCCCGGTGTCGTTGATGTTACTAGTTGGGGGGGTCCCATCAAGACCTATCAAGTGAATGTCGATCCTGTACGCTTAAAAGCCTTAGGCTTGACCATTGACCAAGTGTCTCAGGCTTTGACTAACTCCAACGCCACTACAGGTGCTAACTACATTGAAAAGAGTGGTCAAGCTTTTGTCGTCCGCAGTTTAGGACTATTAAAAAATATTAATGATATTAATAAAGTAGTCATTACATCAACTCAAGGTGGAACACCTATCCGCGTCCAAGATGTCGCCACTGTCGATATTGGATCGGGTGTGCGCTTAGGTCAATTTGGCAAAAACAGGGACAATGATGATGTTATGGGCATTGTCCTGATGCGTCGGGGAGAAAATCCTTCGCGAGTGATTGAACGCCTTTACAAGAAGTTTCCCGAAATTCAGAAGTCCTTACCGCAAGGAGTGCGGCTTGTACCACTATACGATCGCCTGCAATTAGTCCGTGAGACTCTCCATACTGTCTTCCATAACTTGGGAGAGGGGATTACCCTAGTGATTGTTGTACTGATCGTGTTTTTGTTTGACTTCACCAGTGGTTTGATCGCTGCTACTGTCATCCCTTTAGCATTATTGTTTTCGTTTATTTGCCTCAACACCTTCCATATTCCGGCGAATTTGCTGAGTTTGGGAGCCATTGACTTCGGGATTATCGTCGATGGGGCGGTGGTGATGGTAGAAAATGCTTTTAGCCGTCTGAGTGAAGAAGGACATCATTTAAGCGATCGCAAGAGTCGCAACCATCTAGTGTTAGAATCCGCCCAGCAGATGGGAGGGCCAATTTTATTTGCTACAAGTATCATTTGTTGTTGCTTTATTGTCCTCTTTGCCTTTGATGGGGTAGCGGGTAAGCTGTTTCGCCCTCTAGCTTTCACGATGAATTTCCAGCTGCTGGGAGCAATGTTAATCTCCTTAACTATTATCCCCGTGCTGATCTCATTTTTTATGACCCGAAAGGCGATCGTCGAACGGGAAAGCCCCGTAGTCAGCTTGGTGCGTTGGATATATAAACCAGTGCTGCGCTTGACAATCAATCACCCATTGCCCATAATTGCCGGATCTTTGGCAGCTTTAGGCTTGGCAGTTGTACTATTTTTACATACTGGCTCCGAGTTTCTACCTGCTCTAGAAGAAGGTAATATCTGGTTACGGGCAACAGTACTACCGCCATCAATTTCCCTGGAAGAGGGAATTTTAGTTGCTGGTCGGATTCGTGAGATTATCGTCAAGTATCCAGAGATTAAAAATGTTACCAGCCAAACAGGTAGTCCTGATGATGCTACCGATCCTAACTTGTTCAGCAATCTGGAGTTTTTAGTAGACTTGAAACCGACTGAAGAGTGGCGATCGCAGTTCCAGGGTAATAAAGAAGAACTAGTCAGCGCCATGAACAAGGAACTTTCAGTGATTCCCAACGTAGATTACAACTTCTCACAGTACATTCAGGACAATGTGGATGAAGCTATTTCTGGAGCCAAGGGAAATCTGGGGATCAAAATATTTGGAGCAGAACTGAATATTTTGCAAGAATTAGGCGACAAAATAACTACTATTGTCAGTCAAATTCCCGGTATGGTGGATGTTGCTGACGATCATCTCCTAGGTCAGCCTCAGTATCAGGTAGTCGTAGATCGGGATGCTGCTAGCCGCTACGGTCTGAATGTTTCTGATGTGGAAAATCTAGTTTCTACATCTGTGGGAGGTAAGACAGTTACCCAGCTTGTGGAAGGAGAACGACGATTCAACGTGTTAGTGCGGTTAGCCAAACCCTACCGCAACACTAAAGAGGCGATCGACAACCTACTAATTAATCCCCCAGGACCAATCGGTTCTATTCCCCTTTCCCTGGTAGCTCATACTCAAGCTGTATCCGGAGCCTTAGTGATTAATCGCGAAGACAACAAACGCCATATCATTGTCAAGGCAAATGTGCGCGGGCGTGACCTAGGTTCAGCGGTGGTGGAAGCACAGCAGAAAGTACAAGCGCAAGTGCATCTACCTGAGGGCTATGAACTTGAGTGGGGTGGACAATTCCAATATCAGCAAGAGTCTAACCAGCGATTGATGGTAGTTGTACCGCTGACTCTGGGTCTGATTTTTGTGATTTTATTTTTGGCCTTTGGTTCAGTACGCTATGCGCTACTAATTCTAGTAGCAGTCCCACTGGCAGCTATTGGTGGCATAGTGGGTTTATTTATCACCCACACTTATTTCAGTATTTCCGCAGGGGTGGGATTTATCGCCCTCACCGGGGTAGCGGTACAGAATGGCGTGATTATGGTCAGCTTTATTAACCAGTTGTCTCAAGGCTATCTTGATAATTTGTCCCAAGAATCGAATTTCTCTAATATCTTCACATCTTCCGCCAACATCAAAACTCAAGCTGTCTACATCGCCTTGATAAAAGTCGCAGTGGAGAATCATAGCCTCAAGATGACTGAACTATATTAATGACTATATGAAACTTTTGTACAACGAAAAGATATTAATACCCTTCTTCATCACTAGAGCAGTCTATCAGGGAGCGCTGGCGCGGATGCGCCCAGTACTCATGACCGCAACTGTGGCTATCTTAGGTTTACTGCCTGTAGCGTCGTCAAATGGTATCGGTTCCCAAAGCCAGAAACCTTTTGCCATAGTTATTATTGGTGGATTGATCTCCGCAACTTTCCTCACACTGTTAGTACTGCCTACCCTGTACAATTTAGTGGAAAAAAACACAAATAAACATATAAAAAATAGACCAGAGAAAACAGACTCTCCTCCTGTTGAACCGACTATGGAGAAAGTAATACACGCTTGAAAATAAATAATAATGCGGGGATTTATTTTTTGTGATGATCTTGATTATGAGGATGCAGCCCTACTACTTTTGGATATTCAATTTGCTGATTCTGAGTCTTTTGGCTAGCTGTTCTCAGCAACAGAAAAATTCTCCTGGTGTTCCTTCAGTTCCGCCAAAGGACACGGGGAATCAACCTCAAGAAAATACACTCTCATTGCCAACTTTGGGGCTGACTCCATCTCTTCAACAGAATCTTGCGAGCCAACCTCAACAAAATACACTCTCGTTTCCCAATGCTGTAGTTACTTCATCTCCCCAGCAAAATATAGAGATGCAATCCCCAAAAAATGCCCAGAGTTTGCCAATTTTTGAGGGTTTTGTCGGAAAGTTGCTGTCTCAAGCGCCTCTGACTTATTTTTCACCTGATCCCAACAAGGATACCCAGAGTGGACAACAAAAGCCCTCTCAATTTACCGTTCCCACAAACAAGCAAGTTCCATCATCTCAGTCAAACCCAGTTCAACAGCAGCCTTCGGCACAAAACCTACTCAACGACAAGATATTATTAGCCCAGACAGATAAAGAGCAAACCAGCCCTACTACCAGCCTCCGTTTAAGTCTGAAGGAGGCCTTTGAGAGAGCAGACGCGAGAAACCCTGCACTGTTAGCAGCCCAGCAGAATCTCAAAATCAGCGCGGCGGGTATTACTATCGCCGGAGCGATTCCCAATCCTCAAATAGGCCTTCAATACGGCTTTGGCCTATTTACTCCCAAGCCGGCAACCCGCAACAGTTGAGCATTAACCAAACTGTAGAATTGGGGGGTAAGCGGTCTAAACGTTTGTCTGTTGCCAAATCTCAGTACGATTTAGCTGTTTTACAATATAACTCTACGCGCTTTGACCTTCATGGCCAAGTACGTCGAGCATACGCCGAATTGGCTGCTGCTCAAGCCAGCGATCGCTCACAGCAAGAACAAGTCCAACTGAGCAATTG
>CAVYXS010000286.1:0-13292 GCA_963772205.1 uncultured cyanobacterium | reverse complement strand
GGGATATACAGCACAATTTATCTGAGTGAGGTACACAATGGCGTCTCGCCCGCCTTTGGTTAGGGGTTGGATGTCCACCCCACAAGAGTGGATAATTTATTTGTTGGTCATCCCCAAGATAAAAATTATGGACTGTAGTGCGGGCGGAAAAGCCCGCGTGAGCGAAACGTTTGTCCTTAAGTGCGGGAGGCTGCGCCAACGGACTACCAAAAATCCCTCAAAACAAAATTGACATACTACTACGCAGGTGTCACTGACATATTGTGTTGGAGTACTCAAATGTTGTGTTTGGGTTCCCAAATGTTATGTTCGAGTACTCAAATGGGATAACTTCACCGGTCAACTGAACCCATGACAACATCAATACTTCCGAGGATAACAAAAATATCTGCTACTTTTCGTCCCTTGATTAACTCAGGTAAAACTTGCAAATTATTGAAATCCGCTGGACGAATTTTCCAACGCCAGGGAAAGATACTATCATCACCAATTATATATATCCCTAATTCTCCTCTTCCTGACTCCACGCGCACATAATTTTCACCGCGAGGAATTTTAAATGTAGGTGCAACTTTTTTGGCGATGAATTGATAATCAAACCCGTGCCACTGCGATTTAGTACCTTCTACCAACCGTTTAGCTGTTAAATTTTCGTATGCGCCACCAGGTAAACCCTTGAGTGCTTGCTGAAGAATCTTGACTGACTCCCGCATTTCCCCAACTCTGACGACATACCTAGCAAAGCAATCTCCTGCTGTATCCCACTGGACTTCCCAGTCGAAATCATCGTAACATTCATAGTGGTCAACTTTGCGTAAATCCCACTTTACCCCCGAAGCCCGTAACATTGGCCCAGAAACACCCCAATTAATTGCCTCTTCGCGACTGAGAACACCTATACCCTCAACTCGACGGCGAAAAATAGGATTGTTGGTAATCAATTTTTCGTACTCATCAATCTTGGGGACAAAATAATTGCAGAAGTCTTCGCATTTATCCACCCAGCCAACAGGAAGGTCAGCCGCAACCCCACCGATGCGAAAATAATTATTGTTCACCATGCGGTAGCCTGTAGCAGCTTCAAACAGATCTAAAATCATTTCGCGATCGCGCAAAGTGTAAAATATCGGTGTTTGTGCGCCAATATCTCCCACAAAAGGCCCCAACCACAGAAGATGGTTGACAATTCGCGCTAGCTCCAACATAATTACCCGAATATAGCTCGCACGTTTGGGAATAGAAATGTTTGCTAGCTTCTCCACCGCATTCACTGTCACCGCTTCGTTAAACATCCCCCCATAGTAGTCCCAGCGACTCACATAGGGAATGTACATAGTATTTGTCCGGTTTTCGGCAATTTTTTCCATACCTCGATGTAAGTAGCCAATCACCGGTTCACAATCCAACACATCTTCCCCATCCAAGGTGACAAGAATCCGAAAGCACCCATGCATTGAGGGGTGATGGGGGCCAAAATTAATCACCATTGGCTCGGTTTTTGTTTCAATTCTCACCATAAATATCAAGTTTCCCTAAAAGTTTAACAAGAGGCTGTTTTTCACCAGTTTAGGGATTTTAAAAGTTTGATTCTTGCAGATTCCTCCGATTTTTTGCAGATTTGTCCTATCTTGCTTGCAGAGTTTTCGGAGTTACACCCAAAATACGTTTACAGTGAAAATTCAGATGACTTTGGCTAGCAAAACCAACCAAGCGAGCAATATCAGCTATTGATAATTCCCGCTGTAGCAATAATTCCTTCGCACGGTTAACCCGACATTCTATTACATATTGATGGGGAGTTTTACCTGTAGATTGTTTGAAAAGCTGACAGAAATAATGCGGACTCATGGGTATTAAATCCGCTAATTCTGTTAAACCTAAATTTTCGTCAAGGTGTGAATTTATATAGTCAAAAACTAGCTGTAATTGTCGCCGTGACAAACCATTTTTATATTCTTTTAAGATCGGTTTTCTGGTAGAATAGTGTTGCATTAAATGTACTGACAAGGCATTAGCCATTGTCTCGGCATACAGACGACTGCCTAAAGCATTACTTTCCAGAACACCTTTAAGCGCTAGACCTATTTGATAAACCAAAGGATCGGATGTAGCGAATTGCGGTACAAGTTGCAGTTGTTGCATATCCATTGATTCATCAACTGCACGGGCGAAAATTTGTGGTTCCAGACTGAGTATAATAAAGTCGCCTTCAGCATCCCAAGCAGCTTCATGTCCTACTTGCACAGGAGTAATGACAATATCACCACCGACTACAGCGTCACGATGTCTGCGTCCATCAATTTTCCTCTCAGTATGAATTACCCGCGCTCCATGAGTAAAAATAGCCAGAGCGTGACACATAGGCGTAGAAACCTCAGGAAACGCATGAGCAGGCTGACACATGTATCCAAAGGAGATACCTTGCCAACCTGCTGCCAAACTTGTGAGAATTGGTAGACGTGGGAATAGTGGAAAAATCTGTTCTTCTTTGGTGATAACTAAGGGCTTTTGTTCGGACATAAATTTTGCAAATCCCTACAAGTCCAATGTATCAAAAGCCCAGTAACTCTGACTGCTGTAAACAACAACTTATTCTAAATTATTCCTGGCCTTTACCCCGTTTATCTCCTTCTGAGGTTAACTGATCTTGGTAATCCTGATTGACTTGAGCCAGTTCCTCAAGACGTTCTGCTGTATCTTCGGCGATTGTTTCTCGCGCATCCCCAGGTACTTCATAGTACATTTCCGGCTCAACTGCGTAATTGTTCAACAAACCTTCTCTGTCCACGGTATAGCCGTCAGTGGTGCGTATACTGTCAGCATCGGTTTGATTATCGGTAGGGGTATCTGAAAGCCTTTCTTCTGTGGGGACTGTTTTGAACTTATCCCCTTCTCTTTCTTTGCGAGCCGCAGTTTCCGCAGGTACAATACCGCGATCGTATGTATCTTCTTCTACTCTATCGGATGAGTCTATCCCTCTATTAACAGCTTCATTAGCCATAAATTATGTCCTCATGAAAAGGTTTGTTGAATAACTTTGAGAACTAGATTAAGCTTTTGAACATCATAAATATACTATCTTTAGACGGTATTTTTTTATTCACATAAAGTATTTATATCTGTCTATTGGCGTATTGTTTAGATATGAGACATTTAAGGAACTTCCAGAAAATCAAATATTTCACAAAAAACAAAAGACAGCAGCGCTGTAGGGGCACTGCCGTGCCCATTGGTGTCAACTTAACGTGAAACCCTTGTCAAAACCTGATTTTGAATTAAATCACCTACCATCAAGATCCGCGTTACCCCACCCTAACCCTCCCGATGTCTTGGGGAGGGAACTAAATTTCTTGTTTCCCCCGAATCCATCGGGGGGATTAAGGGGGGTAAAACGCCTGTGGAATAAGCATCTGTAGCTCTAGTTGACACCACTGGGCAGTGCCGTGCTCCTACGGGTGAACTTCACGCTGGGCGAGAAACGCTATAATGTGCAGCCTCAGATAAAATTGGTATTACCAATCAACCTCCAAATTTTTATTTTGTTGGTGGCGCAATTTTTGCTTTTACCACTACATTCTTAACTCCTTTAATTTCCTGAGATAAAGGTTGAATTTTAGCAAACTGATCCTGATTGTTCACAGTTCCTGACACAGTTACTGTGCCATCTTTTGTGGCATTAACTGTTAGTTCTCCATTAGGTATATTAGCCTCTAACTTAGAGCGTACTTCACTGGCTAGGTCGGCTGGGGATCTATTCGTATCGCCGCCAGTGGCATCATTGCGCTGTTCGCGGGCGCGAATATCGTCATTCAGTTGTCTTCTGCGGACTTCACTTTGAGCGTCTTTTTGAGCAGCTTCTGTTGCTTGTGGACTCGGTGCTTGTACAGCCTGATTAGGATTATCAGGTGCAGAATCTGCTGTTTTGGCAGAATTTTGACAAGCAGCTGCACCAAAAACTAAAAAACAACTAATTAAGAAGGGAGTTAGTTTTTTCATTGGCTTAATTGTTGATATAAATTTCTCAATTCTCAATTGGCTTGATGTCTAGGGAAACTATCAGGAGCAAGTTTTTTGTTGTCTTGCTCCGATAAGGGACTGACAATTAAAAAAATCTCCAATTTGTAGGGTGCGTTAGTACCAATAATCTCTTGCTATTCCCCAGTTTTCTCGCTTCTGACGCACCCTACGGACTGAATTACCACAAAGTTGGCTTAGACTGTTTCATCACGGCGGTCAATAATCAGGTACTGGAGAATTTTGTCCTTGAACTTCTGCAACTGGTGTTTGGTGACGAACACCCCGATCAAAATCTGGGCGATTTGTGTTATCTATATCTGTGGCGTTATAAATCGCAAAATCTTGGATACCACGATTTTTGAGAATAATTTCAGCTTGATGGATTTCAGCATCTGTACCATCCACTATGACTAGATAATCACCTGCTTGGAAGCGATCGCTATAAATTCGCGTCTTGTCTTCGGGAATTCCTAAGCCAACTAGTCCGCCAGCTGCTGCACCGATAGCACCACCAGCCACTGCTGTCGCCAAAGCAGTTGCAGCTGCGCCACCTACTATTACAGGGCCTACACCAGGAACTGCTAAAGCCCCAAGACCAACTAATAAGCCACCTAAACCACCTAATGCACCACCTGCTTTTGCTCCTGTGTCTACTTTATTTCCTTTAGGTAAGTTTGTGTCTACACCAGAAATAGGACTACCGTTGCCGTCTCTGTCTTTAGCAATGATTGATATTTGACTGATGGGGAAACCAGCATCTTGCAGTTCAGCCAGTGCAGCTTGTGCTTCTCGCCAATGAGAAAAAGCACCGAACGCTCTTTTAGTTCTTTGTAAAGGTGCAGTGGTTGAGCCGTTTGGCTGATGATAAATTTCCCACTGTTTAATTCCATGACGACTGAGTATTGCCGCAGCACGCTGGATTTCGGCATCTGTGCCGCTCACAATCACGATATAATCTCCTTGATTGATGCGCTCGTTGTAGAAGCTAAATCGAGGCTCTGGGAGTTTCCATTGCCGAAAATCAAAGCGATCGCTAACATTAATACCTACAAAACGCTCTCTTCGCAATGGTTCCCGATTAATGAAAGAAATTTGACTTAAGGGAAAGCCTGTATTTTGCAAATCATTAATAGCCGCTTCCGCATCTTCTACATGAGAAAAATAACCAATTGCGTGTTCCTGGACACCGACATTAGTGACGTTAGTAGTTCCATTTACGTCTTTTGGATGTTGATAAATTCCAAATTCTTCAATACCTTGGCGACGAAAAATTTCTTCTGCCCTAGCAATTTCACTATCGGCACCATCGACAATCACTAAATAGTCTCCTCGCTGCACTCGTTCGTGATAAACTCTGGCTCGTTCTTCGGGAATCCCTAACCCAATTAATGCGCCAATTAAACCACCAGCCGCTGCACCAATGCCAGCTCCTGCTAACGTTGTCACTAGAGTAGTTGCTGTTGCGCCAGCCAGCATTATAGGTCCAATTCCCGGAATTGCTAAAGTGCCAAGACCAACTAATAAACCAGTCAAACCACCTAAAGCACCACCCGAAAGTGCCCCAACTTTTGCGCCTTCATCAGCTAAATCTCCGACCTTTTCTTGTACTTGAGTACCAGCAATGTCATCTTTACGGTCTGCATCCCGTGCGATGATAGAAACTTTTTCCATAGGAAAGCCGGAATTTTTTAATTCCTGTAGCGCTCTTTCGGCATCCGGACGATTAGAAAATACGCCTATAGCACGCTTATGCACACCTACAACCATTTTTTTTCTCCTAATAGTAAAAACGATCTAAACCTCGTCCATTTTGAAACTTGGAGTAGTGCGGGCAGCGTTCGACTGAGCGCTCACGCCGTACCCCTCCTCTTAAGCAAGCTGCGCGTAGCGTCCCGCACTTAAGTCTTGCCCGCTACTAAACCCAGGGAGCAAGATGCTCCCACTACGCATGAAAAACTATGGTTCTCAAAATAGATGTGGTTTATTCATAAATTTTTCAGACTAATAATTCTATTTCGACTTATTTATTAGCATTTTTCATCACTCATACGGAATAATTTTTATCTCTATCATTAGGCATAGTTAATAATATCAAATAAGAACTAGATGCGTAGGGTGCGTTAGCGGCAGCGTAACGCACCAAATCCTTGATGATGGGGCGTTACGGATTTCATCCTAACGCACCCTACGATACCTAATTTTGTTCAAAAATCAAATAGGAGTCCTATACTATAAAATATTTGTTTGAAATTAGCATTTATTCCCCTAAATTTTGAAAAATTTGGTTTTAAATTCGGATAAATAATTTTTAATTTTTATCAAAATAAATTATGGAAAATACAGCGAGTGCGTGTTGCCGACTTCTTATTAATTAACCCAGTGATCGAGATCACTGTTTTCCTAGATAGATATCACTGGCAATTGACCCGGTTATCACTTAGATATAAATCAAAATAAATTATACTATAAGAGTAAAAGTATTGCGGTTATCACTTGACGGTTATGAGGAGTGATTATTATGTTAGAAAAACTCTTGTTGGCAGCGATATTAACATTTACTCTCAATTTATTGACACAAATGAGTTGGTCTTCTTCCATCCAGAGCAATAAAAAAATCAACTTGCACAATCATGTCGTTTTCACTCTTACCCAAGCATATAAGTAATATATTTTACCAAGGATGGCAAAAATCCCAAGTTCGCATATCATAGGCTTAAGTATAAATATATCTCAGTTGATGCTGAGTATTAAGCAAGAGATATTGCGAAAACGAGTATGAAAAGCCAAATTCTAGCTACAGCGGCATTTTTAACAACGATTAGTCTAACAAACAGCGTCCAAGCAGCGAATTCTGAACATATTAGACATTTATTGGCAACGAAGGAATGTCAAAACTGTGACTTGACAGGCGCAGGTTTAGTATTAGCTGACTTATCTGGAGCGAACTTGAGTGGCGCTAATCTTACAGGTGCTAACCTCAGCCGTGCTAATTTGAGCAGTGCTGATTTGCGGGGTGCGAACTTGAGCGGCGCTGGTTTATTTGGCGCAAATCTGAGTGGTGCTAAACTCAGTGGGGCAAATCTGATGGGTGCTGATTTGCGAAATAGCTATCTAACAAATGTAGAATTGACTGGTGTTGACGTCAACAGTACTCACCTGCAAGGCGCAATAGGCATACCACTACAAATTGCCAAACCAGAAGAATTTTATGCTTGGGGTGTTGCAGAAGCACAAAAAGGCAACCAACAACAAGCAATCGATTATTTCAATCAAGCGATCGCCATTAAACCCGAATATGCAGGTGCTTACCTCGCTCGTGGTGTAGCCCGTTACCAAATTTTAGACCGCAAGGGTGCCCTTGAGGATGCTCAAACTGCCCAAAAACTGTTTACATCCCAAAGCAACAGTCCGGGACTGCAAACAGCACAAGCTTTTATTAAAGAATTGCAAACACCTCAAGATGGTAAAGTCAGTGCTGGTAAACCCAGTTTCTTTGATTTTGTAGGCAGTCTTAGCTCAGTATTGCTACAGTTCTTGCCGTTTTAAACTGTATCTTTGTTCAGGCGATTAGCCTAGAAGCCCCAACTGAAGTAACCTAAACTTAGATATCAACTGCTAGGAGTGGAGATGATGTTGTGGGAATTAAAGCGCATCCATGTTCCGCCTGGACAAAGAGTGCTGCTACAAGATGTTACTTGGCAAGAATTGGAAACAATTATTGAGGAGTTAGGAGAGCATCGGGCAGCACGAATTGCTTATGATCAAGGAACACTGGAGATTATGGCACCACTGCCTGAACATGAAGACGATAAGGAAATTATTAGCGATTTAGTTAAAGCCCTTCTGGAAGAACTTAATATTGAATTTAGATGTCTTGGCTCTACTACATTCAAAAACCAGATAATGGCTCAAGGTATAGAACCTGACCAGTGTTTTTATATAAAAAACGAAGCTTTGATTCGTGGCAAGAAGCGACTAGATTTAACAGTAGATCCACCGCCAGATTTAGCGCTGGAAATAGATATTACTTCCCGGACTCATCTGAACATTTATGAAGGGTTAAAAGTACCCGAACTCTGGCGTTTTGAAAAAGATAAATTACAAATTAATCTCTTGCAAGACGGGCGTTATTTAGAGTCACAAGTAAGTTTAAATTTCCCACAATTACCATTAATTCCAGTAATTCCCCAATATCTTGACCAAAGTAAAACAGCAGGTAGAAATGCCACAATCAAAGCTTTTCGCCTTTGGGTACATCAGTAGATAAGTAAGTCTTAAGTTTTTGAATGTTTTAAAGCATACTTTCAAGCACTAATCCAAGTTGCTAGTTATTAATTTTGGTGAATTTTATAGAAATACACGTAGGGTGGGCATTGCCCACCCTACACATACTGTGGCTTAAGTTGACACCACTGAGCATTGCTGTGCCCTTACGAGAATATGTTAGAGCATGAAAATTGCTGTAAATCTCCAACAGCTAAATTTCCAGCTATCTAACACTACCAGAGTCACCAGGAGGATGAGGTGGAACTCCCAGTGCATCCTTTAACTTTTGTTCTGTAACACCTAATTTCGCTGCCGCCGCCTGAAAATCAGGTCGTGGTGGACGCTGATTTGGATCGTCAGGATTTGGCGGATTAGCAGGTACTCCTAGGGCATCCTTTAATTGTTGTTCTGTGACACCCAACTTCGCTGCAGCCTGCCTGAAAATCAGGTCGTGGTGGATGAGGCGGAATACCCAGTGCATCCTTTAACTTTTGTTCTGTAACACCCAATTTCGCTGCCGCCGCCTGAAAATCAGGTCGTGGTGGACGCTGATTTGGATCGCCAGGATTTGGCGGATTAGCAGGTACTCCTAGAGCATCCTTTAATTGTTGTTCTGTCACACCCAGCTTCGCTGCAGCCGCTAGAAAATCAGGTCGTGGTGGTCTGTGTTCATCAGGTGATTCGTTGGGCGGTTGTGAAGACTGTGCAATTTGCTCCAATCGATTAGCAGCAGCAGTCTGATTGAGTGAAATCAAAGCAACTGTACCAACTAAAACAGGAATCGCTGTTATGAGTAATGCTCGACGAAAGTTCATGATCAATCCCTAAAAGATAGATTGTTTATATTTATGATTAAGCCACTTCAAAATTACAGTTCGCCCTGGTGATAAATTACAGTTTTGTAATTTGACAGGACTTATGCCACTGGTATATTATTTGAATCTTGTAGTTAGGACTTTAGTCCTGAAAATAAACACTGTACGCGCAGCGTTCCCGCAGGGTAGTGCTTACTAAAAAAAATTTAAAAAAATTTTAATTTTTTGTGACAGTTGCGTAAGTTCTCAGAGGTCTATTTTAAAATGGGGTAATAAGTGAACGTTCTGTTTGTCGAAGATGAAGCAAAAATTGCTAACTTCGTCCGGGCTGGACTGAAGGAGCAGGGATTTGTCGTAGACTACTGCGATAATGGTGATGAAGGATATTTGCGAGCATTAGACAACGAATACGACGCGGTGATACTTGATATTATGGTGCTGGAAAGGATGGATTATCAATTCTCAAACAACTGCGACGGGAAGGACGGAATACTCCGATAATATTGTTAACAGCTCGCAATGAACTAGACGATCGCCTCCAAGGGTTAAATTTAGGCGCCGATGACTACATTGCTAAACCGTTTTTTGTCGAAGAGTTAGCAGCTCGAATTCATGCGGTTGTGCGTCGCAGTGTAGGCGAGCGCCAAAATTTACTTTGTGTAGGTTCGCTCAAACTGGATCGAATCACGCGGGAAGTTACTTGTGATGGAAAGTTTGTAGAACTTACCTCTCGCGAATTTAATTTGTTAGAATATCTGATGCGCTCACCTGGAAGAGTTTTCACCCGCACCCAAATTCTAGAACATGTTTGGGGCTACGATTTTAATCCCAATACCAATGTAGTTGATGTCTGTATTCAACGGATTCGCAAAAAAATAGACTCGATTGCTGAGTTAAGTTGGATTGAAAGCGTCCGGGGTGTTGGCTATCGTTTTCGCAATTCTCATTCCTGATTTTATGATGGAAATGGGGCATTGGGCATTGGGCATTAGTGCATTAGTTATTATCCCCACTCACCCACTCCCTCACTGCCGCACTCACCTACTCCCGCACTCACCGACTCACCTACTCCCCCATCTACCTAAACGCCCGTGGTTGAACAAAAAAAACAAGAGCCAGAAATTCCATACCTGACACGCATCCAAGTACTCGGGGCGATGGGAATGACTGCAATTATTTTATGGATAGTCGCCAAACTTTGGTTACGCCTTGGTGATTTTTCTCTATTTTCTTGGCGCTGGCAAACAAAAGATTTTTCCTTGGGGATAGGATTAGGATTACTCATCACTGGTTTAAGTGGGTTAGCTTATCGCTTTTCCCCTCCCTACCGTAAAAGTGCAGATTATTACCTGGACTTAGTGTTAAAGCCATTAGCCTTACCAGACTTAATTTGGCTGGGGTTGCTACCGGGTTTGAGTGAAGAATTATTATTTCGGGGTGTGATGCTGCCGGCTTTAGGATCAAATCATGTAGCAGTGATTGTATCGAGTCTTTCCTTTGGCGTCTTACACCTCAGCGGTGCCCAACAATGGCCTTATGTAATTTGGGCAACTATTGTCGGATTAATTCTTGGTTATAGCACCCTTTTGACTGGCAATTTATTAGTGCCTATTGTGGCTCATATTATTACCAATTTGATTTCTAGCTATTTGTGGAAAATGCACCGACCATCGTAAAAATAAATATATAGCGTTTCTCGCCCTAGTTAGGATCATTTGTCCATGCAATGTCACTCCAGCAACGTCACCATAGGGTGTACTCCAGTAATCTGCTTGTCTGGTTTGCCTATCAGTAAAGCCAATTAGTACAATTCGGTTTTTAATTTGTTCAGGACGAACCTTCTTGTCCAAAACGTCTAAAATATTGACTCTAGGGGCAAAATTATTGGGATTGCCTTGAGAGACACGATATTTGAGCATCGTTTGATACCCTTCAAACTGATTATTCATATCTTGGTAGCCACCGCCTATTCCCAGCAGCCTGGGAATCACAGCTTTACCAAATTCCATATTCTGCACATATTCTTTGCTATTTGGATCTTGAGGAGAGATGTACTTTTTACCCTGAGCTTCTAGA
The DNA here is from genome assembly GCA_963772205.1 of uncultured cyanobacterium. Lineage (GTDB taxonomy): Bacteria > Cyanobacteriota > Cyanobacteriia > Cyanobacteriales > Nostocaceae > Gloeotrichia. Next base: position 2,118 of record CAVYXS010000286.1, on the reverse strand, counting down.
TAGCGGCGAGCAATTACTAGACTAAAAGCTTCTCGTGTATTGCAATATTCAGGATCTGGCTTTTGCATCAAGTATTGTCGGCGCAGAAAACGACCACCTTTAGCATCATCATCATCAAGCAAGTCACTAAACCCAACTTGTTTTAAAGGCACTTCTGGGGGATTTTTAAAGCCACGAATTTTTTCACCCTGCTCATTTTTATAACTGTTTTTACAGACCGCAATGAAGTTTTTAGTCTGCTTCAAACTCTCTTGTAGGCTAGCTTCGGCAGGAAAATCACGGATAAAATCCAAACCTATCACACTGGGTTTATTTTGAGAAAGATATTTGAGTGCATCGTCTAAAGCTTGATCAGCAATTGAACCTCTACCACCTGCATATTTCGGGTTGGCGTTCAACTTCTCAATACTTTCTGGATCAACATCGACCATTAAAAATCGTTCATCCTGTGGTTCATTAGGACGTAACCGCAGCATCTGATCATAAACTGCTAGTTCTAATGGCTGGGTGAATCCGAGAAACCTGGCGATGAACATCACTATTGTCACCGCCACGCTAGATAGTAAGACACTGCGGAGCTTAATTTTGCGATAGGGGAGAGCGCGACTGGCTGTGAGATATTCTAGTTGGAGATTAGTGGGTGCTGGTTGTTTTTGCTCAGAACCCTTTAACCATTCTTCGGAGGCTAGCAAATCTTTACCCCGTAGCAAGAAACTATCATCACGTTTGTGATCCTCCCACTCCTTCGCCCTCAGAAAAATCCGAGTGTGCGATCGCACATAATCTGGATCTGAATCTAGTGTTCTAGTTAATTCCCCAAATTTTGTCAGAAAGTCGGCGCCATGCTGAGAAAAATCAATCCACTGCACTTTTGCTAACCCTGGATGAAGAGTTGCTTCCTCAATTTCGCGATACAAAACGGTAACAATCCGCTTATTTAAATTCATTGCGTACTCTACCTCAGTCGCACAGTAGGGCGAACCGATAGAGTTAGGCGAAATAATAAATAGGAAGTTGTTGGCGCTTTCAATCCCTCGGTATATCTCTTGCTCAAAATCTGTACCAGAGGCGATGCTTTCTTGGTCAAACCAGGTTGTCTTGTTTTGAATTTGCAGTGTATCGTTAAGCTTGCGAGCAAAGTCAGAATCAGCACGAGAGTAGGACATAAATACGTCCAGCGCCCCCTCTGGCGGTTGCTTGAGGCTTTCATTGATAAATTCTACTTGTAAAGGCGTGGCTAGATGTTGGGTTTTTTGTTGAGCTACCTTTAACCAAGCCTCCCCATTGCGAAGATTGTGACCCCGCAATAGAATACTAGCATTGCGTTTTTGTCGTTCCCATTTCAGAGCTTTTACTAATAAAATTTTATGCTGCTCGTAGTAAGCCGCATCTTGAGACAGCACATTAATTAGGTTATCAGTATCGGCAGATTCTTTCCCCTCCTCCTCCTGATCTGTAAAGTCAATGAATTGCAAGATACGTAATTCGACAGGAATTTGCTCTAGATCTACTTGTTCAATTAACAAAGGAATAATCCGCTTTTTCAGAGAAAAAGCATGAGACAGTTCCATTTGACAGTATTGTGATTGCAAAGAGGCCGCCGACATGAGAAAATACCACATTATCGGCTTCCTCAATACCTCGGTAAATTGACTCGACAAAATCCGCTCCAGACTGAATATCTGTTTTGTTTGTCCCATCCGTGAGAGGTTAAGATAATTGCACGTTTGTCAATCAGTTAAAATACTCAAAATAGTCTTGTTGAAAATGATAATCGTGCGGTGGAGAGGGGAAGGAGGCGAGCGACGCTCGCCTCCTTCCCCCTATTTGATTATCATTATCTTTAATGTCTTTGACCACTTAAATAAAATATGAAAAGGTATTGTAACGAGAGAATAATTTTGTCAAAAGTGGACTTAATTCTTAGGTAAATTCAATTATCAAACGAGGTAATGAAAAATTTGGTTTACCGCCATGTCCAAGCGACCAAAACAAAACTCTGACCACGCACATCGACATAATACTCCTACTATAGATAATGAAGCGATCTCCAAACATTTAGAAGCTTTATTAACCCCAGCCATTTTTGCTCAACAAAAACATTATAAGCAGTTAGGA
>CAVYXS010000285.1:0-6063 GCA_963772205.1 uncultured cyanobacterium | reverse complement strand
GTTAGCAAACCAATTTCGCAGATGCATAGGATTGATTAGATTTAAAGCAATTGCAATCAATACATCCACCATTTGAGTAGTTTTTGGAGAAAATGTTTTGATAAAAGCTTTAAGCTGCTATCACCAATGTTCAATGGGATTAAAATCTGGTGAATAAGAAGATAGATTGATGACACTGGCACCGACAGATTCAATTATGGGCGTAATTTCATCGATCTTATGGGCAAATAGATTATCCATTATGACAACTGCACCTTTCCATAATTGAGGCACTAACAACTTTTCTATAAACACGCGAAAAGCATTACTATCCATTGAACCATCTAGCGTCATCACAGCCAATACTTTATCCATACTGATTGCGCCGATAATAGTGACTTTTTTACCTCGATAAAATGGTTTTACATCATAGACTCTACTTCCTTTTTCACTACGAGCTTTTGGACGCATTAACCCAAGCAGTAAGCCTGCTTCATCCAAAAAAACCAGATTTTTCGGCTCTATATCTCTGACTTTCTCTCTGTATTCACACCTGAGCAATTGAACTCTATCGGTAGCTGCCTGACTGCTGCGAACCGTTTTTTTTTACGAGTTAGATTTAATTTTTGCAATTCTCTACACATCATGCTGGAACTCACTAGTTGCCCCTGAGTTAAGAGCCAATATTCACAATATTCAGAGAGAGTTGCATCTGGATACTTTTTTACCAATGCAACAAGTTGAGCCGCAGAATCTGCTAATACCGCTTTTTTTCTTGTCCCTTGCTTACCAGGATTAACATGTCCTTTCTCTTTATACTGTCTCAACATTTTTTGTACAAAAGCTTTACCAACACCAAAGTTTACAGCTAACTTTCTAACTGAAATATTTCCTAACTGATAAGCATTGACTATTTTTTCTCTCAGATTGACGGAATATGGTTTCATAATAATAATTTATCTATCTTACATATTGTACTTACATTGCTGGAAAGTGCTGTATCCATACTGATTGCGCCGATAATAGCACTTTTTTACCTCGATAAAATGGTTTTACATCATAGACTCTACTTCCTTTTTCACTACGAGCTTTTGGACGCATTAACCCAAGCAGTAAGCCTGCTTCATCCAAAAAAACCAGATTTTTCGGCTCTATATCTCTGACTTTTTCTCTGTATTCACACCTGAGCAATTGAACTCTATCGGTAGCTGCCTGACTGCTGCGAACCGTTTTTTTTTACGAGTTAGATTTAATTTTTGCAATTCTCTACACATCATGCTGGAACTCACTAGTTGCCCCTGAGTTAAGAGCCAATATTCACAATATTCAGAGAGAGTTGCATCTGGATACTTTTTTACCAATGCAACAAGTTGAGCCGCAGAATCTGCTAATACCGCTTTTTTTCTTGTCCCTTGCTTACCAGGATTAACATGTCCTTTCTCTTTATACTGTCTCAACATTTTTTGTACAAAAGCTTTACCAACACCAAAGTTTACAGCTAACTTTCTAACTGAAATATTTCCTAACTGATAAGCATTGACTATTTTTTCTCTCAGATCGACGGAATATGGTTTCATAATAATAATTTATCTATCTTACATATTGTACTTCACATTGCTGGAAAGTGCTGTAAATGATCTTTCCAATTTCGACCCAGATGTCACCTGGACACAGAGGATTATTGTACCGCTTACATTGGTAATTATCCCAACCCCCATCCCAATTTGCATCAGTTATAAATCCAACTATATCGATGCCTTGGTCGCCAGAATCCTCCAAACCTTCTAACACGGGCATAGCAGTGTGTCAAAGAGCTTGCCCATTCCTCTGTAAACGACTCCCATTCTTCGGGGGAAAAGCCAGCGACACGATTTGGTTTGGGAATAGGAATACCATTGAATACATGATCTGCTGATGGATACACTTTGTGTGTCCCTGGAGATACAGATATTGGTTTCATGTCTTCGTCAGCAATCAAATATCCATACTCCGGTTACTAAATTTTACTTTGGTAGATTTAATTTTGATAATCAAACTTAAGATACAATATTTTCACCTGTAAGTTATGCCTAAATTAAGGTATTTTAACAACAAACAGGTTAATAAATAAGTTTTTTCTTCTGTCCGATTCTCTTGGTGGTAGGTTTTTCGCGCTATCACTGATAACCTGTTGGTAATTTTAGCTGGCTTTTGGTTTTGTTGTTGACTAAGGATAAAGTATTATCTATTGCTTTTCAACTTCATCTCCAAGCGTTGATACATTCTGTCCAACCACGCAGGAATCGCAAGGTAAGCTTGCGATCGCACCTCCAAACTCAAACTCTACAAATTCAAGCGATCGCCTCCCGCACCAAACCCACTTACACTTCGCTGACAATTTTCGCCTCTAAGTTCTCAGTAATACTTTGGAATAGTTCCAATGCTGCTTCTAAATCCTCAGCAATCTCTAAAGCTAAAACATCCGGTGCTGGGAGGTTATCAGAGTCTTCTAAACTTTCATCCCTCAGCCAGAAAATATCCAGACTGACTTTATCGCGTTGCATCAGTTCTTCATAGCTAAAGGCTCGAAACCTTTCTGTTTCCTGGCGTTCCTGGCGATTTTCCGCACTATAGCATTGGATAAAGTCTTGCAAGTTCTCGTAGCGCAGAGGATTGGTTTTCAGGGTAAAGTGCTGATTGGTTCTGAAATCGTAAATCCAGAGTTTCTTAGTCCAGGGATCGGCGCTGGCGGGTTTGCGGTCAAAGAATAACACGTTAGCTTTGACACCTTGAGCGTAGAATATACCTGTTGGCAGTCTCAGCAAGGTATGTACGTCGCATTCGTGCAGTAATTTCTTGCGGATGGTTTCACCAGCACCACCTTCAAAAACTACGTTATCAGGAACAACAACCGCTGCTTTACCATTGATTTGCAGTAGGGTTTTGACGTGCTGGAGAAAGTTTAGCTGTTTGTTAGATGTGGTAGCCCAAAAGTCATCACGGCGATAAACGACTTTTTCTTTATCTGCTTTGCCATCGTCGTTGAAAACTGTGATGCTGCTTTTTTTACCGAAGGGTGGATTAGTTAATACTAGTTGAAAGCGATCGCCTGGATCTGCCATCAAGCTATCTTTGGCTTCAACAGGGCTTTCATCCCCAGCTATACCGTGTAAATACAGATTCATCGCACACAGGCGGACTACCCCATCAGCGACATCAAATCCTTTGAAAGTTTTATTTTTCAGGAATAGCTTTTGGGCTTTATCGAGTTTGTAATTTTTGATAATGGTGTCATTAGCAACTAAGAAAAAACCACCTGTACCGCAAGCAGGATCACAAATGCGCTGTCCTGGTTGGGGTTGCATGACTTCGACAATAGCTTTAATTAATGCTCTGGGTGTAAAATACTGTCCTGCACCGCCTTTGACATCTTCAGCGTTCTTTTGCAGCAATCCTTCGTAAATTTCCCCTTTTACGTCGATATCTAAACCAATCCAAGTTTCGGAGTTGATGAGTTCTACCAGTCGCTTGAGTTTCGCGGGATCTTGAATTTTGTTTTGTGATTTGCGGAAGATAACGCCCAATAGTCCTTTTTCTTTACCCAGGTTTTCTAAGGTGTGGCGGTACTGGGTTTCTAAAGCATCACCATCTTGCGATGGCGTTCCGCCCGCCGCAGGCATCGCAGTGCCTCCCAACTGTATTCTGAGGGAATGGTGGAACGTTTGCCTAAAGGTGGGGGAAGTTGGTTTTGTTCTTCAACCATCTTCAGGAACAGTAGATAGGTAAGCTGTTCTACATAGTCACTGTAGCTAACGCCATCATCGCGGAGGACGTTGCAGTAATTCCAGAGTTTTTGAACGATGGTTGAGGATTCGTTAGCCATTGAGTGATGCTACAGGGAGTTTTACTAGTAACGAAGAATTATATATTTTTGAGATGGCGATCGCGGCGAAGACAGGCTCAAATTAATATTCGGTTGCTCACTAGCAGCCATAATGCAAGCCTCACCTATTCTCTACCTGATGAATGCATCGCTGCAAAACATCCCAAAGATTGAGTATATTACAGTTATTAGGTGTATTTTTTCGAGAATGATTGACAAAGTATAAAATAAAACTTTTTTGCTGAGATATCATTTGTAATAGTAAGTAACCCTTAGTTAGCAAGATAGCTCTCTGCTTTCGGAATATCCCCATGAGTTTCATTAACCTGGATCTGGTCTTTAATGCCATTACTAGCATCGCTAATCCTTTGATTAAGGAAAAAATTCTGCGTAGTGAGACAGTAATTAAGTTACTCCAACAATTTAACCTAGATCCAGAGCATCCACCTGCTGATTTTAGTGGTGTTTACGCTTATGCGTTAGTAGAATACGGCGTAGGCAAACCAAAACCATTGCTGGAATTATTCCGACAAGAAGCAATTAAACAAGCTTTTCGCACAGCATTAGACCACAATAACCCCTCAATTCTGCTTTCTGAGGTTGATGCTTTTCTCGATGCCTATGCATTGGGCGATGATATTAGAAGTTTGGAACTTGATATCAGGCGAGAGGTGGCTGAATTTGCGACGGTATTTATTGAAGTCGCGAAACGTAGTCGCACTCCTGCTGATGTGTTGATGAATCAGAAGATTGGTTCTCTACATAAAAGGATTGCGAATATCCAAGAACAACTGGAAAGATTGCCGACTTTGGAAGGAATTCGCACAGAAATAGCAAGGTTGGCAGTAGATAATTATCCCGCATTAGCCCCAAGTGTAACCGAAAACCAATGTAGAGCGATCGCACTCGCCCAGCAGATGCGAGGATGGTTTGAAACCTTGGGCTATGACTTTGAAAAATATGAAATCTGGGCAGAAGAATATTTTGAATGGATAATTCAGATTCCAGTACGTCGCAGTTATGACCGCATTCTTATCCGTGGCGTTGCTGGAGAAATTGGACTGAGTGATGTGATAGCGTTGCGCTCCTCAGTTGAGGCGCAAAAAACTGATGAAGGATGGTTAGTAACTACCCGCCGGATTTCCCGCGCCGCAAGGGATGAAGTTAAGAAGGAAGAAAATCATCGCCTTGACTGTTTCACTTTTGACGAACTGATTGACTTGGATGCTGACTTTAGCGGGTATCTCGACTGGCTAGAAACAGAAATCAAACGCCGAAAAATTGATACCAAGTATGTACCCCTTGCTTGTACAAAAGAAGAAATTGATCCAGTTAGCAAACGGCGAATCGGGGTGAGTCGATATGAGGAAGAAGACGGCTGGATTGACGGTTATATTGACTTGTGGCTTGATGATCCCGCAAAAGAGCATATTTCAATTTTGGGAGAATTTGGTACAGGTAAAACTTGGTTTGTCTTTCACTATGCTTGGATAGCACTGCAACGTTACCGCGATGCCCAAAAACGTGGTGTTGAACGTCCCCGTCTGCCTTTAGTAATTACCTTACGTGACTTTGCCAAAGCGTTAAATGTGGAGAATGTTTTGGCAGGGTTCTTTTTTACCCAACACAATATCCGCTTAAATAGCGAAGTTTTTGACCAACTCAACCGCATGGGTAAATTGCTGCTAATTTTCGATGGCTTTGACGAAATGGCAGCAAAAGTTGACCGCCAACAGATGATTAATAACTTCTGGGAACTAGCAAAGGTGGTAGTTCCTGGTGCTAAAGTTATCCTCACCTGTCGTACTGAGCATTTTCCAGAGGCGAAGGAAGGACGTGCTTTGCTAAATGCAGAACTGCAAGCATCAACTAAAAAATTAACTGGAGAAACACCTCAATTTGAAGTCTTGGAATTGGAGAAATTCAACGATGAGCAAATTCGGCAAGTGCTTTCATACCAAGCTGAAGCAGCGACAGTTGAACAAGTCTTGAGTAATCCGCAATTATTAGACTTAGCCCGTCGTCCAGTGATGACAGACTTAATCTTGGAAGCATTGCCAGAGATTGAAGCGGGTAAACCTGTAGATATGTCACGGGTTTATCTGTATGCAGTACGGCGCAAGATGGAACGGGATATCAAAGCAGAACGTACTTTTACTTCTTTGGCAGATAAACTGTACTTTTTGTGCGAACTATCCTGGGAAATGCTGTCTAATGACAGC
>CAVYXS010000284.1:0-16623 GCA_963772205.1 uncultured cyanobacterium | reverse complement strand
ATTTGGACAGAGATGCGAAAGGTGAAAACATCCTCCAACTGGGGCGCGATGAGAAAATTATCACCGTTGTGGAAGTGCGAGGATGATTTTTTGTGGTGCGTTACACATTAGCGCACCCTACTTAGTATTCTTGCTTAATAGAAAATTAATTAAAGTATCAGAAGCTCGAAATGTAGTTTGTTGAAGACGGGAGATCACATTGGGAAAATCAACCAAGTTTTGATTAGCAGCCTCATCCAATACACCAAGCAACCCAGTTACTCTTAAACCACGGGATAGAGCAAGTTTTCTTCCTAAAGCATCATCAATAATCACTAAGTTGGCTTTCTTCTGTTCTGCTAAAATAATTGCCGCTTGTTCTCCTTTATCTAAAACCTCTAAATAACTATCAAAAGCAATATTTACCGTTTGCACAATTAACCATTCAGGAGGGTTATTAATCCAATTTTGCACGATAATAGGCGATTTTTGATGAGATAATTCTTGTTGAACTATGCTGGGAATCAGCACTTGGGTGTAGAGTTTAGGCAGTAAGTCAATTTCACCAATCAGCAAAAGATAACAAATTGGCGATGTATCTGACACGACAATCATCATGGGTTAAGTTGTCTTTCTTGTCGCAACTGCTCATGGGTTTTTCTATCTGCTTGAAAATCCGATTCTTCATATAGCAAATCCACACCTTTAGCTTTTAAGAAAGAATCAACTTCAAGACGGGTTGACATTCCTAATAGTTCGCGGATTTTGCCTACACTAATGAATCCCTCACGATAAGCTTCAATGATGACGATTTCAAGTAATCTACGCTCTAAGTTACCCCATTTAGATTCTAAGGAATGTGCTACTTCATCTGGCAATGCAATCTCGATATGCATAAGTTTTTACTCTAAATATTTTGCTCGATTAATAGTTTTTGTGGCTGTATATATATTATCGCTCTTAGCTGGAGTTTAGATTAAGGGACTGACATAGGACTTACGCAACTAACTGACACATTAGTAGGGTGCGTCAGGTGTGAGTTTTTCATTATGTTGAGTGTGACTTAGTATTCTTGCTGAAATAATATGCCAGTTGCGTAAATCCTGGTTGTAAGACTTTTGTCAACAGTATCCAATATTACTTATACCCCTAAACCAGTATCAAAGACTGAGAGGACAGCTTTGGGGACGAGTGCTATGGACAATACTAGAACGGGGGAAAGGCTCTTTTGGGGTAGGTAAAACACCCATTTCAATACTCAAAGAAGACATCTGTGGGTATTTATTTAAGAGAAGTTGAACTAGCTTTTTATTCAAAATTTCCCAAAAATCTCCATCATTTGGGTAATTGATCAGAAACTTATCAATATCTTTTTTAATTGGTACAAAATCAGGGTAAGCATTTTGGGATATCGCTTCTGGCATTATGCGGTAAGCAACTTTGATATTGAGGATTGCTCCTCCCTGATGTTGAATGGGATAATTGGGAATTTGAAATGTAAAGATTTCTTGATGCTGTTCACATTTTGTATTCTGTTGAGATTGAGAGGGTGATATCAATACGTTAAAGGACAGAATCAAAACACTAGAAGCAAGCAATAGTCTATCAACAATTCTCATTTTGAAAAAAAATAGAGTATTAACCCCAACAATTATCAGCGATTGGGGAAGTAATACGCAGTTTACCATGCCCCCGTAGCTCTCTTGTTCATGGGTGTTATCATCCCATTTGCGAGAATTCCTAGTTTGTTACAGTTACCGCCGCTTAAGTCAAGCTATGGCAACAAATGTATAAATAACGTTGTTGCATTTATGAAAAATATTGTTATATTAGTTTACATAAGGCAATAAACCTTAGTAAATCCAGTTTGGAGTGCCAACCATGACAGATACTACAAAAATTACTGCTCCGGTAGTTGAAGATCGAAATGCTTGGCGTTGGGGCTTTACCCCACAAGCAGAAATTTGGAACGGTCGCTTGGCCATGATTGGCTTTTTAGCAGCAGCTTTGATTGAATTGTTTTCTGGACAAGGCTTCCTGCATTTTTGGGGTATTCTTTAAGTTTTAAGATACAAGATTAACTATAAATAAAAAACCTGGCAGTGCTGATTCACTGTCAGGTTTTTCATATTTATCAAGATTTCTTAGTCATGAGTCATTTTTAGACAACAAATGACAAATGACAAACCACTCTTGACTACCGAATATATTCCTTGAGAACGCTGTTGCGATTCGGGTGGCGTAATTTACGAAGCGCTTTCGCCTCAATTTGCCGAATCCGCTCGCGGGTGACGTTGAAAATTTGTCCAATTTCTTCAAGTGTCTTCATCCGACCATCATCCAAACCGTAGCGCAATCTCAGAACATCGCGTTCGCGGGGGCTGAGACTGTCGAGGACTTTTTCTAAGTCTTCGCGCAACAGATTTTTGGAAACTTGGTCTTCTGGTGTCTCACCATCGGATTCAATAAAATCACCCAATCGAGAATCTTCTTCTTTTCCTATGGGCGTTTCTAGTGAAATTGGTAACTGGGCAGATTTGGCAATAAACCGCAGTTTCTCAATCGTCATTTCCATGCGAGTAGCGATTTCTTCTTCAGTGGGTTTGCGACCCATTTCTTGAGAAAGCAACTTGGTGGTTTTCTTGATCCGAGAAATAGTCTCGTAGAGGTGAACAGGAAGGCGGATAGTGCGAGATTGGTCGGCTATCGCCCTGGTAATTGCTTGACGAATCCACCATGTAGCATAAGTAGAAAACTTATAACCTTTTTCATGGTCAAACTTTTCTGCGGCGCGAATCAAGCCAAGACTACCTTCTTGAATTAAGTCTTGGAACGATAAGCCACGATTCATGTATTTCTTGGCAATTGAAACCACAAGGCGGAGGTTAGATTGCACCATCTTATCTTTCGCCCTGCGACCAACATGCAGACGATAACGAAATGCTGGCAATGGCAATTTTACTGCTTCTGCCCATTCACTATCTTTAGGATCGCGTTCCAACTGTTCTGAAAGTTTTTCGCGTATCCTTTCTAATTCGAGTAAATCGGCGATTTTCCGCGCCAATTCAATTTCTTCGTCTGCCCGCAACAGACGAATGCGCCCAATTTCTTGCAAGTAAAGCCGAATGGAATCTTCTGTATAATGCTTTTTCTTGCTTTGAGTCCGACGACGCGATTTAGCGGCTTTTCCAGACTTTGCGTCGTCCTCATCAGACTGAGGCTCTAAAAATTCATCAATTTCGCCATCATCACTTATCAGCAAGTCCTCTTCATCGTCGATTAAGAGTTCTTCTAACTCGAGCTCAGGCTGATTTGTTATTTCTAGGTCAGGCTGATATATGCTTTCGAGTACGTTGTTAGCCTGGTTCATGCCGCGTTCCTCATGCTCCTTGCAGAATCAATTACTCAAGATCTGTTTACTGCTCTTATAAACGAGCTAGTTGACAACCGAAAATCAGGTTTTTGGCTAATTTGCCTGATATATTTTCGGAAGTTTTATGCCTCTAAATGAGGACTTTATGACTAAGTGTGGAAGTTGCTGTGAAAGCTGACTTGCTCACCTTAGTAAAGGCTATATGCGTTGTTTTCGCCTACAACCTTCAACAAACTTGTCTCAAAAAAGACATTCCCTGACAAAAAAAATTACCACTCTAGACATCAATGAATATCACTGTTGGTAGATTCTCTTGTAAAGACTGTTCCGATTGTAGCCTGTTTCACAGAAATTGCACTCTTTTTGTGTGTTAATCATGAAGTCCTTAAGTAAGGTAAAGCCACTCTGATCAAAAAGAACTGAATAACGGTAGTCATACCCTTAAATTTTTTTCAAACTTTTTCCAATTGCAGTGGCATTATCATTACATTAATTTGGTCACTATACCTGCTTAGGGGCAATTTCAGGTATGACGCACAACATGAATTACTTAGGAACAGCGCATTTTATGTTAACTCAGGCGGTGAGGATTTGGACACCCATTTTTACATTTCTTTCATAAACTACTCAGTTCACAGAAGAAAGCGGGACTTCCCGTTGGGTAGATACAGCAAATATGCTGGTGTTTGTCTTCAGTCACTCTACCTTGTGTATGCCAATTACCTCAACTAGGGAGCCAAGGTTTTGGCGGAATCAGTCAAAGGATAGATAAATTTCAATTTAACTGATTCGGTCTTATTCACACGTTAGCGCACTGTTGAGATTTCAGCCCTATGAATCTTGACAAACTTCGCTTATTCCATCCAAAGCTATTTTAATCAATTCATCAACGATTTGACATTGGAGATGATGAATATTGGTCTACTGAAGCTAAAAATGTATCGAATACAGGTTTAATCATAACTGGCACGAAGGCAGCATTCTTAAGTATTTCCCAGGCTGTGGTTAGCTTTGGTCTACGATTAGCAGTGAAAACTTTAAGCATGGATAACTGAAAAGGTTGATTGTGAAACTATTTTTAAAGCGAACCTAAGTATTTATTGTATAATCAACAACTATTAATCAGAATAATTTTACTCTGGTTATAAATTATCAATCCTCAGGTCACTTCACAGATGCTACTTAATAATATCGAGCTTTGCTTCTCAACGATAACAAATAGGCTTCTGGCTTGTGGACAAAATTCACGGGAAATTACAGAAAATTTAGCATCAGGGCAAGAAAGAGTATTTAAATTACTTGAAAATTAAAATTTATGTATTTTTTTTAACAATTGCAAAAAAACGAAAAGGTACAAAAAAGGTAATCGATTTGCAATAATTACCGATTACCCATTACCAACTTCCTATAAATGCTGTTAGCGGGGCGTTTAGCCCGTGCTGAGTGAAAATACGAGTCCCTAGTCCCTAGTAGTCTGTCCCAAAAGTTTTGATAGGTTCGTAGTTGCGCTTTAGCGCCGGCACAATCAATGGCGCTAAAGCGCAGCGTGGCGTTAGCCAAGCGCAACTACTTTCAACCCTGCCACACGAAGTTGGCGAGGTATGTAGTCAGCGATTTATCGCTTTTTTAGGACTAAAGTCCTAACTACGAACCCAGCATTGTTCCTTGGGTGGACTAGTAGTCCCTAGTCCCTTTTGTATTAGATATCTAGATCGGTTAAATTGAGTTTAGAACCGTAGGTTTCGATAAATTCGCGCCTCGGTGCGACGCGATCGCCCATTAAAATGGTGAAAATGCGATCAGCTTCGGCTGCATCCTCAATTTCTACTTGCTTCATTTTGCGAGTTTCTGGGTTCATGGTAGTTGTCCAGAGTTGTTCTGGCATCATTTCGCCCAAACCTTTGAAGCGTTGGATGGTATAGTTGGCGTTGCTAGGCAAGGTGGCAAGGTACTGTTGCAATTCGCGATCGCTATAACAATATTGATAATTGCGTCCCCGCTCTACTTTATATAGTGGGGGACAAGCAATATAAATAAAGCCCTGTTCGATGAGCGCTCGCTGATACCGATAGAAGAAAGTTAACAACAATGTACGGATATGCGCTCCATCCACGTCAGCGTCTGTCATGATGACGATGCGATGATAGCGTAGTTGGGTGGAATCGAATTCATCTCCTTTGACGCCCAAGCCAAGTGCTGTAATTAACGATTGCACTTCGTTATTTTTATAAATCTTGGCGTCGTCAGTTTTCTCGATATTGAGGATTTTACCACGTAGAGGGAGGATAGCTTGGGTACGGCGATCGCGTCCTTGTTTGGCGCTACCACCCGCTGAATCGCCTTCGACGATGAATATCTCCGATTCGCTAGGATCGCGAGAACTGCAATCAGCCAATTTACCTGGTAATGGAGAAGATTCTAGTACGGATTTGCGCCTAACTAATTCCCGCGCATGACGGGCGGCTTCGGCGGCTTTAAAGGCTTGGATGGCTTTATCTAAGACTGCATCAGCAATATTAGGGTGAAATTCTAGGTACTCGGTGAGAACTTCGCCGACTAGAGAATCAACAATACCCCGGACTTCGGTGTTACCAAGTTTGGTTTTGGTTTGTCCTTCAAATTCCGGATCAGGGACTTTGACGGAAATAACGGCTGTTAAACCTTCGCGGACGTGTTCGCCACTGAGGTTAGATTCACCTTCTTTAATTTTATTCCGTTTGCGGGCGATCGCATTTAATGTGCGAGTGAGAACCGCCTTCAAGCCTTCGAGGTGAGTACCACCATCGACTGTGCGAATATTATTGGCAAAACCCAGTACATTATCCGTATAAGCATCAGTACACCACTGCAAAGCCACTTCTATTTGGACATTGTTCCGTTCCCCCTGTACATAGATAATTTCTTCATGTAGCGGTTGCTTCTCGCGGTTCATGTAGGCAATATATTCTTTAATACCGCCCTTATATTCGTAAGTTTCTACCTTTGGTGTATCGCTTTTCAGCAGTTCCAGCCGATTATCAGTAAAGGTAATTTTGACACCCGCATTTAGATACGCCAACTCTCGTAAGCGACCTGATAAAGTGATGTAATCAAACTCAATGCCAGTGCTGAAGATTTGGATATCTGGCTTAAAAGTAGTAGAAGTTCCGGTTCTAACTTCTTTATCAGGCTTGACTTGCAACTCAGTAACTGGAGTACCCCGTTCATAGCGCTGGAGATGTGCCTTTTTATCCCGCCAGACTGTCACCTCAACAAACTCAGACAGGGCGTTAACAACAGAAATGCCAACCCCGTGTAATCCTCCAGAAACTTTGTAGCCGCCACCGCCAAACTTCCCACCAGCGTGTAGTACAGTTAACACTGTCTCCAAAGCCGATTTCCCTGTTTTTGGGTGAATATCAGTAGGAATGCCGCGACCATCATCTGTTACAGTTACAGATCCATCGGCGTTGAGATCCACCTCCACATGGGTGCAATAACCAGCCAAAGCCTCATCAACAGAGTTATCAACCACCTCGTAAACTAAATGATGGAGGACCTCGCGGACCTGTGGTACCGATGTACATTCCTGGTCGTTTGCGGACGGCTTCCAGACCTTCCAGAACTTGAATCTGATCGGCACTGTAACTGCTCGTCATGAAAATTCTCCTGATGCGTGGGGTTGAAGTCGCCCAAAGGCTATAGAAAGTCAAAACACTCCAAGATTCTAACACAAAAGCCTTAGTGGCGTCTGTAGCGGGATTTTATGAGAAGTTTATATAGGGTCTGCAACCCTCTGCTAGATGGGATGGGGAGAGGGGGAGAAGGGGGGACTAGGGGACAAATGACAACTGACAACTGAACTAATGACTAAATTAATTGTGATTTGTGGGGCTACGGCGACGGGTAAGTCTGGTTTGGGATTGGCTTTGGCTATGAGGTTGGGTTCTGTAATTCTGAGTGCAGATTCTCGACAAGTATATCGTGAGTTTGATATTGGTACGGCTAAACCAACTGTGGCAGAACAAAAATTAGTGCCACACTATTTAATTGATATCTGCGCTCCGACAACCACGATGACAGTAGCAGATTACCAGGAGAAAGCACAAGCCTTTATTGGTTCAATTTCTACTGAGCCATTGATATTAGTTGGGGGGACTGGTTTATATATCCGCTCCATTGTCCAAGGGATGAAGATTCCGAGGGTAGGACCACAAAAAGAATTGCGATCGCAACTCGAATCTCTTGGTCAAACCCAACTTTATCTGATGTTGCAACAAGTTGATCCGGTTGCTGCACAAAAAATTCATTCTCATGATCTAGTTCGGACTTTAAGAGCATTAGAGGTATATTATATCACTGGCCGTCCAATTTCCGCGCAGCAAGGGGAAAATCCGCCGGATTATCCGATTTTGCAAATTGGCTTAGATTGCGATGCTGAACGCTTAGAAGGTCGCATTCAAAGGCGTACTGAGCAGATGATAGCAGATGGTTTGGTTGCTGAGGTAGAGTATCTGTGTCAGAAATATGGGGCTGATTTGTCGTTGTTAAATACTTTAGGTTATCAAGAAATTAAACAATATTTGGCTGGGGAATTGTCTTTAGAAACTGCGAAGGAATTAATAGTTTTGCATACGCGACAATTTGCCAAGCGACAACGTACTTGGTTTAGAGCATATCCCCAAATTGAGTGGTTTGATGCGGATAATCCTGATTTATTAGAGCAGGTTTGGCGGCGAGTAAGTAAGTGGGCGTAAATAATTAAGGGATCTATCCTGTTAAACATCACCTGACTCGATCTAAGTCACAATTCTTGCAACAATAGAAGATATCCATGCAACCAAGCCTGCAAAATCCCATGACAGACGCAGCAGTTAGCATCCCTCATGTCGATCTCGCTACCCTTGAGCAGTTATACAGCTTTCGAGGGCGAACCGAGGTTTTACAGTTTCTGGATCACTATCCCTTTCTCATACCAGTGCTGCTAGAAGCACCGGAGAAAATTCGCCGCTATTTCCCCGACTCCCACCTATTTTTGGAAGTTGTCCCAGATCCAGAAATTATTGACTATGTGCAGTTGGTATTATCTATTCTGATGAAGCTTGATCCGCATGAAGCGGTTAAAAGGCTCCATCAGTTGGATGAGAATTTCTCAAGAGGTTTTTCACACCAAGTGCATCAGCAATTTTTGACTATTCTCGAATACCCAGATGAGTTTTGATTGGTCACAGTATCTTAATCTAGCCAAAGAACTCACAGGTCAATCTACTATTCCTGCAAATCAGGAAGCTAAACTACGTGATGCTATAAGTCGAGCATACTATGCAGCTTTTATTTTGGCGCGGAACTATTTGCGTGATCACGAAGGAATTTCAATTCCCAAAACCAGTGATGCTCAAAGATATGTTTGGGAACAATTTCAGCTTAATCCTGATCCACAACGTCAATTAATTGCGAATAACTTGAAACGATTACGAGCATATCGTAGACAAGCAGATTATGTTGATAAATTCCCTGGTTTATCGGGTATTACACTCACAGCTTTAACACTGTCTGAGGAAGTGATTTCAAATTTAAATAGCCTGTAAACATCTACCATTAACTATCAAAAACTATGCTTACCCAAGAGAAAGAACAACGTAACTGGAAACCCATTATCAAAAAATTCGAGGCTGTGCTGGGCAAAAATGGCGTAGTCAAGCGCCGTGAGGAACTTATTACCTATGAATGCGATGGACTCGCCGCCTATCGTCAACGTCCAGCGGTGGCTGTGCTACCGAGAACTACAGAACAAGTTGCGGCGGTGGTAAAAATATGTAACCAGTATTCTGTTCCCTTTATCGCCAGAGGTTCGGGTACTGGTCTATCTGGGGGCGCTTTACCCCTGGAAGATTCTGTTTTGATTGTTACTTCTTTAATGCGGCAAATACTTAAAATAGATTTAGATAATCAGCGGGTTATTGTCCAACCAGGAGTCATTAACAGTTGGGTGACACAAGCTGTTAGTGGTGCTGGATTTTACTATGCTCCTGATCCTTCTAGCCAAATTATCTGTTCAATTGGGGGCAATATTGCCGAAAATTCTGGTGGGGTACATTGTCTAAAATATGGTGTCACCACTAACCATGTTTTAGGATTAAAAATTGTCACGCCTGAGGGGGAAATTGTTGATTTAGGTGGACAAGTTCCGGAAATGCCTGGGTATGATTTAACTGGTGTATTTGTTGGTTCAGAAGGTACTTTGGGAATAGCTACAGAAATTACTTTACGAATCCTCAAAACTGCAGAATCAATTTGTGTGCTGTTAGCAGATTTTAGCAGCGTAGAAGCAGCGGCGGCGACTGTTTCTGATATCATCAGCGCTGGGATTATTCCTGGTGGTATGGAAATGATGGATAATTTCAGTATCAATGCTGTGGAAGATGTAGTTGCAACGAATTGTTACCCCCGCGATGCAGCGGCGATTTTATTAATAGAAATTGATGGTTTGGATGTGGAAGTTACCGGAAATAAACAGCGAGTTAAGGAAATTTGTCAAAAGAATGGTGCGCGGTATGTCACATCTGCTAGTGAGCCAGAAACGCGATTAAAATTGTGGAAAGGGCGGAAAGCCGCTTTTGCCGCTGCTGGAAATATGAGTCCAGATTATTATGTGCAAGATGGAGTAATTCCTCGGACTCAGTTACCCTATGTGCTGCAAGAAATTGAAGCTATTAAGTCAAAAATTTGGTTATCCTGTTGCCAATGTTTTTCATGCTGGTGATGGTAATCTTCACCCACTAATTCTTTATAATAATTCTGTGCCTGGTGCATTAGAACAAGTGGAAGAATTAGGCGGAGAAATTCTCAAACTTTGTGTCAGAGTTGGTGGTAGCATTTCTGGTGAACATGGTATCGGTGCTGATAAAAAATGTTATATGCCAGATATGTTTAGCGCGGCTGATTTAGAGTCTATGCAATGGGTAAGGCAAGTTTTTAATCCCCAAGGTTTAGCGAATCCTGGTAAGATATTTCCGACGCCGCGAAGTTGTGGTGAAGCGGCAAATGCTACAAGTGTTAAGCAGTTTGAAAATATGGAAAGATTTTAATTTGAATTTCGCGCCAAGTCGCAAAGCGTTTATTTGCTGCTTTGCGTCTTGGCATAAAATAAAATAATTATCTCTATCCGGAGGAGTAGAATTTATTTTGTAGTTATATATAGATAGCGGTTTTTATGTGGATGGCATACACCATTCTAGCCACTATTCCCTTTTCCTCACTTGAGTGTATACACTCAAGTGAGAAGCGCTACATATTCTTTCAAAACGAAGTCAAAGCCACAGATGAATCGGTTTATAAGCCGTTGTTTTTTTTACTTGGTGTGTTTGGAATTAATACTATGTCTAATGACATTTTCATTCCCTTCATCTTCAGTTGATCACCAACAAACAAGTAATCCAAGGACAACAGAAATTCGTGGCGTTTGGCTCACTAATGTTGCCAGTGGTGTATTATTTGTTCCTTGGGGTATTAACCGGGCTTTAAATCAGCTATCAGCACTCAATTTTAATACGGTTTATCCTGTTGTTTGGAATAGAGGATATACTTTTTATCAAAGTGCTGTAGCGCAAAAGTTTACAGGTTCAGATACTCAACCTTTGCTGAAATTTATGCACGGTGGACGAGATTTTTTAGCAAAATTAATTGAACTGGCTAAACCCAAAGGTTTAAGTATCATTCCTTGGTTTGAATACGGCTTGATGACACCGCACAATTCTGAGTTAGCAAAGCGGTATCCTGAGTGGTTGACAAGTGGACAACTTGGGATAAACTCTATTAAGGAAACTCCACCAGAGGAAATTCATAATAACTTTGTTCATAAGTTGGCTTGGCTAAATCCTCTACATCCGCAAGTTCAGGACTTTATCAAAGCGCTAATTGTCGAAGTTGTTAGCAATTACGATGTAGATGGTATTCAGCTAGATGACCATTTTGGTATGCCTGTACAGTTTGGTTATGATTCCTTCACTATCCAACTCTATCAGCAAGAACATCAAGGCAAAAGCCCACCAACTAATTGTTTTAACTCAGAATGGATGCATTGGCGATCCGATAAAATTACTGATTTTATGGCAGAAATTTATCAAGCTGTCAAAGCCGTTAAACCCTATGCCAAAATATCTTTGTCTCCTAATTCTCAAGCTTTTGCTTACAAATACTATCTCCAAAATTGGGAAGATTGGATCAAAAAAGGTTTGGTTGATGAGTTGATTTTGCAGGTTTATCGAGATGATAAAAGCAGTTTTATCGCCCAACTGGAACAACCATCTGTGGAATTTGCTCGTAGTCAAATTCCCGTAGGTGTTGGGATATCAACGGGAACTTTAAGCGATCCTGTAAACATTGCTCAAATTCAAGAACAGGTTGAGGCTGTGCGCGATCGCAATTTTCCCGGTATCTCGTTTTTTTACTGGGAGAGTTTATGGGGTTACATCGCGCCAGAATCACCCCAACAGCGGCGCAAGGCGTTTCTGGAGATGTTTGATGTCAAGGCGGTAATTCCAGTAGTACCAGAAAAAGTTTGATGCTATTAGCGCCGATTAAAACGGAATTAAGATTTATATGGCGATGGACTATCGCCACTTTGAGCGGTTTTTTGCTGAGTTTATTTGTGATTGAAATTGGCGAAAAGCAAGATATTAGCGTGTTTCAGGCTGCTTTTGGTGGATTGGCGATCGCACTTTCTCAAAGCTTGATTCTCAGACAACCAATATTTTCTTACCAATGGGTGTTGTCAAGTCTTTTGGGTTGGGCTATTATCACAGCTACTGGTATTGGTGCAGTTGGTTGGATTATATCCACAACTCAGGTTTGGCCTGTTAGACTCCTCTGGGGTGCTTTTGATGGCGCAATTGCGGGCTTTGGCATCGGATTTGCCCAATGGCTAGCAATTTACCAGCAAATGCCCTCAGCGTGGCGATGGATATTTATCAGTGCAGCCAGTTGGTTTGTCGCTGTTCCTGTAGGTTCTGCCGTGGGATCTATTTTGCACCACTTCACACAGTTATTTTTAGGCGAAGTTGTCGGATTAGTTATCACTTGGCTGGTGGTTGCTATCCTCACAGGCATCAATGCTTATAAGTTACTTAAGTGACTACTACTCGTCTTTTGCGGGCTGGTAGTGTTTGATATGAGGCGGATGCTTTGCTTCCGTCTGTTGTGAATACTCAACGATAATAATATTAAGATTTATGACAAATTTTTAATCTAGGGGGCAAGCATACTTAAGTATATGCAAAAATCTGAAGGCATTATTAGCATCTGGTGACAGTAACTGCCACCAGCTAATGCATTTGAACTTTCAATGACCAGGATTTGTTAAGCTTACTTCTATAAGCTTACTTCTATCAACTTTCCTAGTATTCTGAAAAAGAAGTAGAGAAAGACACAAATATGGATGAATAAGGGCTGACAATCCTTTGCTTTAGGCGCTAAGGAAAATTTGTTATCAGCATAACTGCTAGAGAGAGCGCCTAAATGAGTCAGTAATACCA
The DNA here is from genome assembly GCA_963772205.1 of uncultured cyanobacterium. GTDB lineage: Bacteria > Cyanobacteriota > Cyanobacteriia > Cyanobacteriales > Nostocaceae > Gloeotrichia. The sequence goes on along the minus strand of CAVYXS010000284.1, from coordinate 3,759 downwards.
GATAGGGACTCTCGCATGAATATCAATCAATCGGAATCAACTGTAGAGTTGACAAAATTATCCCCTCCTTATTTTCTCTTCGGCACAGACGTAGATGAGAAAAGTAGTAGCGAGCAGTTTCTACTGAGTATCTACGATTCTGTGCAGGCATCGATTTTTGTGGTAGATGTTCTAGAAAATGGGGATTTTGAGTATGTGGCGCTGAATCCAACTCATGAAAGATGGATAGGTATCAGTTCCGAGGATCTCAAAGGAAAAAAACCAGAGGATATTCTCTCACCAATCGATGCGGCTAAGGTGCGTCAGCATTATACTGATTGCGTGCGCTTTGGCAAAACCATTTCCTACGAACAATGCTTGCAATTTCAGGGGAAGCCGACTTGGTGGAGTACGACTCTAACCCCACTACGGGATAGTCACGCTAGAATTTACCGCCTGATTGGTACTAGTAGCAATATTACACCCGCCAAGCAGGCAGAACGAGGTGGGAGAGTACAGGCGCAACGAGAGCAACTGTTAGAAGCGATCGCCCAGCGGATTCACCAATCACAAGATTTAGACAAGATTCTACCACAGACTGTCAAACAAGTTAGGCGGATTTTGGAATGCGATCGCGTCCTGATTTACCAGTTTCAATCTCATGGTACTGGGGTAGTAATTGCCGAATCAACTATAACTGCAAGTGGCTCTCTACAGGGAAAAAACATCTATGATCCGTGTTTCACTAAGCAACATCAAGAACGCTATACACGTGGTGGAATTCAAGTAGTTGAAGATATTTATGCAGTCGGGTTACATCCTTGTCAAAGAGATTTTCTCGCCTCCTTGCAGGTGAGAGCTAATTTAGCCGTGCCAATTTTGTTACAGCAAAATTTGTGGGGGCTGTTAATTGCTCAACATTGTCATGAACCACGCCAATGGTCACAGCGGGAAATTGACCTGCTCAAGCAATTAGCTATCCAACTCGGAATTGCTGTCCACCAAGCAGAGCTGCATCATCAAGTACAACACCTCAAAACCCAGATGCAGCAGGCACGTGACTTTCAATCACTTGTGCAGCGGATAACACAAGAAATCCGTGATCATCTGGATACAACTCAGATTTTGGAAACAGTCATTCAGGAATTGGCAAAGTTACTCAAACTGGAAAGTTGCCAAATTGAATTATATAGCAATAACGGCACCTTAGCAACAGTCGCCTATGAATACACCGCTAGTCTACCCCTATCCCCAGGCTGGGGGCGACAGGTAGCAGACTTTCCCGAAATTTATCAGCCACTGTTGCAAAAACAACCTCTGCAAACAGTAGAAATCGTTCCCGGATGGCACCCAAAGTTATTGGTTGTCACCCAGATTGCTTGTCCTATTTTCGATGCTCAAGGAATACTTGGCAATCTTTGGCTAATTAGACCGACACAAGAAGCCTTTGACGAAATTGAAATTGGGTTATTGCAGCAGGTAGCAAATCAATGTGCGATCGCCATTCGTCGTGGTAAACTTAACGACACCACCCAAGCACAGACCAGAGAACTGGAAACAGTTCAACAGATTAAAAACGAATTTCTCCGCACCCTGTCCCACGAACTACGGACACCCATAACTAGCATTAGCCTCGCAGCCCAAACCCTAGAAAGTTTGCTCACAGCCAATAAAGCATTAGATAGAGAACTAGTTCCCCAACTTTTGCAAATTCTGCAAACCGAATGTGGACGAGAAAGCAAATTAATTCACGATTTGCTCGCACTCACACAGCTAGAAACTAAACCAGACCCCCAGACATTAATCGTTATTGACTTACAAACTTGGCTACCCCCTATCGTTGAGTCGTTTCGGGAAGTCACTGCTTGTCAGCGACAGCAATTAACCCTCAAAATTGAAACAGCACTCCCGGCTTTAGAGACAGACATCACCGATTTAGAGCGGGTGGTGACAGAACTTTTAAGCCATGTCTGCAAATATACACCAGTCGGCGAATCAATCACAGTTTCAGCCTACCATACAGCAGAGAACGTGCAGATTAGTTTCCGCAATTCGGGATTAGAAATTCCCGCCAATCAACTATCACGCATTTTTGAGCCATTTTATCACCTTGCCAAAAATGACCCCTGGAAGTCCAGCGGTACTGGACTGGAACTAGCGTTAGTCCAGAAAATGGTCAAACATTTAGGGGGTTCAATCGATGTAGAGAGTGCAGTTGGTCAAACCACCTTCATTGTCGCATTGCCAATTTAATTTTTGAGCTAGTAAATTAGTTAGAAGTTTGTTATGATAGAATTCTTGTGGGTGACTAGCTCAACGGTAGAGCAGTAGACTCTTAATCTATTGGTTGCGGGTTCAAATCCCTCGTCACCCACTATTATGCCGTTTGATATATCTTTAGGCGTTGCTGAGTAATAGGAATTAGTATCACCCAGAGGCGCAGCACTTATCTTGGACACGATTCGCGAACGACTATTCTCACTGACCGACGCAGAGAGTTTTTTAGATATTTTTATTGCTGAGACTACCATACCATATTTTATGGCGGATGTATAATATATAAGTTTTATTTATGCAGGTTATGCAACCATGATCAGTAAGTCGGCGCAAATAATTATCACTGGTTTGTAGTTGCGCTTTAGCGCTATTCGCGCAGCGTGGCGAAAGCCAAGCGCAACTACAAGCCAAATACAGAGATTTTACTTTTCGTTACATAGTTTGGTTTTTTATTGCAAATTTAATTTTTAATCATTATGAGGGCGATCGCCTTTTTAACTCCAATACCTTTGTAGGGGCACGGCAGTGCCGTGCCCCCACAGGCGACGATATAATTTGGTATTTATAGATGTGTAATTATTTGTGAATAATTATAGCAATCAGGCTATCTATAAAGCGATCGCACTTTATTGGCACAATATCTCCACCATGTAGCAGATATCGCATAATCATAAAATGGAGCATGGTTCCTATAAACGTTCGTGCGGCAACTTCCGGATAAGAAGCTGAAGTTGAGGATGAGTCGCAAAGTATTGTGTGAGAAAGTCAAGATTTGGTTTTTCAACATTTTGGACAAATGCTCGTCCCAGTTCTGGAAATCGCCCTGACTCACCAAGGATGATTCTAAAAAATGCTAGCTCTTGCGGGTTTTGGGCAACATGTTCAGCATTTTAGTAGCATAATGTTTCAAGAATACAACGGGTTCCTCTTGGCATGAGTGGAACATCCTGTTGCTGAAAAAAGTTGACTTTCTCTGCCATTCGCTGAATCAGAGCGGTAAATAATGCCTCCTTATCGGCAAAGTGTCGGTAGACAGTGGCTTTAGAGACTCCTGCGGCTGCCACAATTTTATCGATCCTGGCTCCAGCATAGCCATGCTCCAAAAACTCCTGCATCGCTCCACGCAGGATCGCTTCAGTTTTTTCGGGGGATAACTCCCGCTCAACACTCTTAACGATTACTCATCAGTCAATTTTCCCCGTTTGCTGGGAATCCACTAATACTATTGACTGATTTCCATCATACCCTCTTGACAAGACTAAACTGTTTTGTTTACTGTATCTTTACAAGGAACGAAACTGTTTCGTATGGAAAAATACTATCAGGAGGTAACACTTGACGCGCTCCCCATTGCACCGGGAGATTGTGCGATCGCTGGGGCGAATCCACAGCCTGCTACCGCTCAGGTTGCACAGCAGCGATCGCTAATAATATCAAGGGCGCTGATTGCCGGGAAATCTTCTACCCCTGCAACAGTCAATCTGCGGGGTAAGCAATACATTG